>NZ_AP027055.1:972817-1297090 GCF_027924905.1 Limnohabitans sp. INBF002 | reverse complement strand
AGTTTCGGCCACCAAGGCCATGCGAATTCGACCTGCACCGGGGTTGAAACCTTGGGCCTCGCGAGCAAGGTAGCTGCCCGGCAGCACTGTCACATTGTATTGAGCCAGCAAGTCGCGTGCGAAGGCCACATCGTCTCCTCCTGGAACTGCCGCCCACAGGTAAAAACCAGCATCGGGCAAACGCACATCCATCACCGCTTCGAGCAGTGGGGTGACAGCCGCGAACTTTTGGCGGTATTGCTCACGGTTGGCCACCACATGGGCTTCGTCGTCCCACGCGGCAATGCTGGCCGCTTGCACCATGCCGCTCATGGCAGAGCCGTGATACGTGCGGTACAGCAAGAACTGTTTAAGGATGTTGGCGTCACCCGCCACAAAACCACTGCGCATGCCCGGCACATTGCTGCGCTTGGACAAGCTGGTGAAGGCCACCAAGTTTTTAAAGTCGGTGCGACCGAGCTTGGTGGCAGCTTCTAGGCCACCCAAAGGCGCTTCTTCGCGGAAATAGATTTCGCTGTAGCACTCGTCGCTGGCAATCACAAAACCGTATTTGTCGCTCAAAGCAAACAGCTTTTCCCAGTCGCTCATGGGCATCACCGCGCCCGTGGGGTTGCCGGGTGAGCACACAAACAGCAGCTGGGTTTTGGCCCACACGTCGGCAGGCACGCTGTCCCAGTTGACGTTGAAATTCAACGCAGGATCGCTGGGCGCGTAATAGGTTTGGGCACCGGCCAACAGCGCGGCACCTTCGTAGATTTGGTAGAACGGGTTAGGGCACACCACCACCGCATCGCGTGTGGGGTCAATCACCGTCTGGGCAAAGGCAAACAAAGCTTCGCGTGAGCCGTTGACCGGCAGCACTTGCGTGGCAGCGTCCAGCTTCAAACCATAGCGGCGCTGCATCCAGTTCACACACGATTCGCGCAAAGCAGGCAAACCCGCGGTGGCAGGGTAGGCGGCCAACTGTGCGGTGGCTTTGGCCAACGCGTCCAGCACCAACTGTGGCGTGGCGTGGCGTGGCTCGCCAATGCCTAGGCTGATAGGCGCATACGCAGGGTTGGGTGTGACAGTAGAGAAAAGTTGCTTCAGCCGCTCAAAAGGATAGGGCTGAAGGCTCGAAAGAAGGGGGTTCATGGCTGCTATTATCCCCGCGCTCTGTGATCAATCTGAACCTTATGTCTATATCTCCCTTGCTTGACCTGACCCGTGCCAAAGAGTTCGCTTTTGAAGCGGGCCAATTGCGCGAGCTGGTGATGACGTTTGAGCAAAGTTTGACCCAAGAAATGGCCATCATTCAAGCGGGTTTGGCAGCGGGCGACGCCTTGAAGGTCGAACATTCGCTCCATGCCTTGAAGGGCTTCATGCCTTTGTTTGCGACCGAGTCCTTGGCCCAAGCCATGACTGACCTGTACCAAACCAGCCGCGAGAAGCCGCTGGACGTGACAGGCCCCATCTTTACTGCATTAGTTCCTAGTTTGAAGACCTTGCTGGTCGAAGTTCGCGCGTGCCTCAGCGCTTTATGATTCAGGCTGTGTCTAGAGAGGCTTTTCAGTGCGTCTGAATTCAATCAAGTTATCGGGTTTCAAGTCATTTGCGGAACCCACCAATTTCCTGTTGCCCGGCCAATTGGTCGGCGTGGTAGGCCCCAACGGCTGCGGCAAATCCAACATCATGGATGCTGTGCGCTGGGTGCTGGGCGAGTCCAAAGCGTCCGAGCTGCGTGGCGAGTCCATGCAAGACGTCATTTTCAACGGCACCACCACCCGCAAAGCGGCCAGCCGCTCGAGCGTGGAATTGGTGTTTGACAACGCCGACCACCGTGCAGGCGGCCAATGGAGCCAGTTCCCAGAAATCGCGGTCAAGCGTGTGCTGACGCGTGATGGTGGCTCTAGCTACTACATCAATAACCAACCTGTGCGTCGCCGTGACGTGCAAGACGTGTTCTTGGGCACAGGTTTGGGCCCACGCGCCTACGCCATCATTGGCCAAGGCACCATCAGCCGCATCATTGAATCCAAGCCCGAAGAACTGCGTTTGTTCTTGGAAGAAGCTGCGGGTGTTTCCAAATACAAAGAGCGCCGCCGCGAAACCGAAAACCGCCTGAGCGACACCCGCGAGAACTTGACCCGCGTGGAAGACATCTTGCGCGAGTTGAATGCCAACCTTGAGAAGCTCGAAAAACAAGCCGAAGTGGCCCAGCGCTACCACGCGCTCAACGCCGATGTGACCTTGAAGCAGCACCAGCTGTGGTTCTTGCGTCGTGCTGAGGCCGAAGCTGACCAAGTGGGCATCAAAACCCAAGCCGACAAAGCGGTGAACGACCTGGAGTCGCGCATTGCTGATTTGCGCCACATCGAAGCAGACTTAGAAACCGTGCGCCAAGCCCACTATGCGGCGGGCGACCAAGTGAACCAAGCGCAAGGCTCGTTGTACGAAGCCAGCGCCGAAGTGGGGCGCTTAGAAGCTGAAATCCGTTTTGTGGTGGAAGGCCGCCAACGCGCGGAAGCCCGCCTGATTCAGATCAAAGAGCAAACCGCGCATTGGGCAGCGCAAAGCGAACAAGCGCAGCAAGAGATTGAAAACCTGGCCTCGATGGCCATGGATGGCGAAGAAAAAGCCGTCATGCTCGCCGCGCAAGTGGAAGAGCAGGCCATGCAGCTGCCCGAGCTGGAAGATGCCTTGCGCGTCGCCCAACAGCGCAGCAGCGAGCAACGCGGCAGCGTGGCCCAAGTGCAGCAGCAAATCCAAGTGTTGGCCGCGGACCAGCGCAACATCGAAGAACAAAGCCGCAGCCTCAACGCCCGCCAAGAGCGCCTGAGCGCCGACAAAAATGCCTTGGCCGCACCCGATGAAGTGCGCCTGAACAACCTCAAAGACCAGTTGCAAGAGGCGCAAGCCCACGCCGAGGTGACGGCGGCCCAACTGGAAGAGTTGCAAGCCAATGTGCCCGTGCTCGACGACGCACGCCGCACAGCGCAGCAGGCCGTGAACGCTGAACAAACCAAGCAAGCCGACATTTCGGCCCGTTTGGAAGCCCTCAAAGCGCTGCAAGAAAAAGTGCAGACCGATGACAAGCTCAAGCCTTGGTTGGCCAAGCACGGCTTGGATGGTTTGCAAGCCTTGTGGAGCCGCATCCACATCGAAGCAGGTTGGGAAAACGCGTTGGAAGCCGCTTTGCGCGAGCGCATGGCTTCGCTGGAAGTGTCTCGTTTGGACATCGTGCGTGCGTTCCAAACCGATGCACCGCCTGCCAAGTTGGCGTTTTACACAGCGCCTAGCGCTGCCGCCCCCGACGCGCAAAGCGCGTTACCACGCCTTTCGGATTTGTTGCGTCTGAACGATGCAGGCCAAAAAGCCCTGTTGACCGACTGGCTCAACGGCTGCTTCACAGCCCTCAACCTCGACGAAGCTTTGGCCAAGCGCAGCAGCTTGCAACCGGGTCAAGTGATTTATGTGCCCAGCGGCCACGCCATCAGCGCACACAGCGTGAGTTTTTACGCGCAAGACAACGCGCAGTCGGGCTTGTTAGCACGCGCCCAAGAAATTGAAAACCTCGACAAGAGCAGCAAGGCCCAAGCCTTCATCGCAGATGAAGCGCGTAACACTTTGGTGCGTGCCGAGGCCGCGTACAGCGAATCATCTCAGCGCTTGATCAGCATTCGTGCTGAAGCTACGGCTGCACAAGCCACTGCCCACGAGCTCCAAGTGGAAACCTTGCGTCTGAGCCAATTGGCCGAGCAAACCCGCGCGCGCAGCGAGCAAATCAGTGGTGATTTGTCTGAGGTCGAAGCCCAGTTGGCCGACTTGCAAGAACGCCGTGCCACAGCCGAAGCCCGCTTTGAAGAGCTGGACATGCAGCTGGCCGACAGCCAAGAGCGTCACGCTCAGTTGGACGAAGCCGTCATCAACGCCGAGCGCCGTTTGAACGACAGCCGCGAGCAACAACGCAGCTTGGAGCGTCAAGCCCAAGAAGCCCAGTTTTCGCAACGCAGCTTGGCTACACGCGAAGCCGAACTCAAACGCATCATCGACACGGCCACGCAACAAGCCGCCTCGGTCGCGACGGAAGAGCAACGTGTGCAAGAAGACCTCACACGCTTGACCGATGCCGCCGCGCAAGCGGGCTTGCAAAACGCCCTCAACATCAAGATGGAGCGCGAAGCCGCCTTGGGTGCCAAGCGCAGCGAGTACGACGACCTCACCACCAAACTGCGTGCCAGCGACGAACGCCGCTTGCAACTGGAGCGTGAGCTAGAGCCTTTGCGCCAACGCATCACCGACTTCCAACTCAAAGAGCAAGCCGCTCGTTTGGGGTTGGAGCAATACACACAACTGCTCACAGACGCCGAAGCCGACCTCGAAGCCGTGTCCGCCTCCATCCTCGCCAACAACGTGCGCTTGGGTGGTTTGCAAGGCGAGATTGACCGCTTGCACCGCGACATCACCGCCTTGGGCGCTGTGAACTTGGCCGCGTTGGAAGAGCTGGCCAGTGCCAGCGAACGCAAGCTGTTCTTGGACGCACAAACCAAAGACTTGACCGACGCGATGAACACGCTGGAAGACGCCATTCGCAAGATTGATGGCGAAACCCGCGAGCTCTTGGGCGGCACCTTCAAGATCGTCAACGAACACTTTGGCCGCATGTTCCCCGAGCTGTTCGGTGGCGGCAATGCGCGCTTGGTCATGACCGGCGACGAGATTTTGGACGCCGGCGTGCAAGTGCTGGCCCAGCCGCCTGGCAAGAAAAACCAAACCATCCACTTGCTCTCGGGCGGCGAAAAAGCGCTGACCGCGATTGCCTTGGTGTTTGCGATTTTCCAACTCAACCCAGCACCGTTTTGTTTGCTGGACGAGGTGGACGCGCCGCTGGACGACGCCAACACCGAGCGTTATGCCAAGCTGGTGTCGAGCATGTCCAAAGAAACACAATTTCTTTTCATCTCGCACAACAAGATTGCGATGGAAATGGCCGAGCAACTCATTGGCGTGACCATGCAAGAACAAGGCGTTTCTCGCATCGTTGCGGTGGACATGGAGTCCGCTGTGTCCATGGCAGATGCCGTTTGATAGCAATATAAAAACATGAGCACTCTTCAAATTGGTTTAGCGATTGCCGGTGGCGTGGTCCTCGCCGGTGTGGTGGCGCACAGCACGTGGACGTCACGCAAAAACAAGCCACGCCAAGCCGAGCCTTTGCCTCAAGAAACCGCCGTCGAACCCACGGCCTACGCACCAAGTTTTGGCCAAGCGCAAGAGCCGTCGTTTGATGCCGCGCCGTCTTACGAGGAGCATCACGCGCCAGAAGTCACCAGCAGCATTGCGCCCACGTACGAAACCAGTGGCGGCCTCGACCCCGTCACCGACATCGCGCGCAGCATGATGGAAGAAGCCACCGCACACGCCCAGCGCGTGCCGGATGAAGCCGAGCTGGCCCGCATTGCCGAGAGCAAAGCGGCTGCCGCCAAAGTTGCCGCGGAGCGTGCGGCACAACACGTGGCACAAGCACCGGCCATGACACCGACCTTGGCCAAGGTCATGGATTCGGCCACGGCTGATTTGCCCCAACCCGAAAAACGCCCGGCCTTAGACGCCTTGATTGACGTCATCGCTGCGGTTGAAATTGACATGCCCGTTTCTGGCGATGCAGCCTTGGCCTCTATGCCCGCCACGCGCCGTGTGGGTAGCAAGTTGTTCAGCGTAGAAGGCCTCAACACCGAGAGCGGCTTGTGGGAACACCCACGCAACGGCCAACGCTACAGCGCATTCCAGTCAGGCGTGCAGTTGGCCAACCGCACCGGCCCCTTGAACGAAATTGAGTTCTCTGAGTTCGTCACCAAGACACAAGCTTTTGCCGACGCCATCAATGGCGCGCCCGAATTTCCAGACATGCTCGAAGAAGTGGCCCGCGCCCGCGAACTCGACAGCTTTGCCAGCGCCCACGACGCACAGCTGAGCTTCACCCTGAAGGCCACCAAAGCTGCATGGAGCCCTGGCTATGTGCAGCAAAACGCGGCACGTTTGGGCTTCATCGCTGGCGTATTGCCAGGCCGCATGGTCGTGCCTGCGCCCGTGCATGGCTTGCCACCCATCTTGGGTTTGACCTTTGACTCGCAAGCCGCGATGTCGGAAGACCCCACGCAATCTGCCATATACGAACTCGCCTTGTCACTCGACGTGCCACAGGTGGACCGCAAAGAAGAGCCGTACGCCCGCATGATTCAAACCGCCTACGAACTGGCGCGTGTGATGGACGGCGCGATTTCAGACGACAACGGCCAACCCTTGTCAGAAACCGCCATCGGCGCCATTGCCCGCGACTTGCTGGCTTTGTACGACACGCTCGATGCGCGTGATTTGTCGGCAGGCTCGCCGCAAGCGCGCCGCTTGTTCAGCTAATTTCAAGGTCACGCAGCATGAGCACCGCTGACTTATTTGGCAGCGATGCCAACGCCCATGTAGGCGGCTCTGCCGCTAACCCCACAGACGGCAGCAATGCCAACGGCCACAACGATGTAGCGGCACGTGCCGCCAAACTGCGCACACAGCTGCACCACCACGGCCACCAGTACTACGTGCTGGACGCGCCCGTCATTCCCGATGCCGAATACGACCGCTTGTTCAAAGAGCTGCAAGCGTTAGAAGCAGCGCACCCCGAGCTCCTCACCCCTGATTCACCCACGCAACGTGTGGGTGGTAAACCACTCGATAGCTTTGCCAGCGTCAAACACGTGGTGCCCATGCTCAGCATTCGCACCGAGACCGACACCGAAGCCAGCGGCGCCGAAGCCTTTGACACGCGCATTCGTAAAGAGCTGGGCCTGACTGAGGCCGACCCGTTGGTGGATTACGTGGCCGAGTTGAAATTTGACGGCTTGGCCATGAGCCTGCGCTACGAGAACGGTGTGTTGGTCCAAGCCGCCACACGCGGCGATGGCGAAACCGGTGAAGACGTCACACAAAACATCCGCACCATTGGCCAAATCCCTCTGCGCTTGTCTCACGACGCGCCCAAAGTGCTGGAAGTGCGCGGCGAGGTCTATATGGCCCGTGGCGACTTTGAAGCCTTGAACGAGCGCCAACGCGAGCGCATTGCCGCAGGCGAGAAGGGCGAAAAAACCTTTGTGAACCCACGCAACGCCGCCGCTGGTGCCGTGCGTCAGCTTGACCCCACCATTGCCGCTCAGCGCCCCTTGAGCTTCTTTGCTTATGGCTTGGGCGATATCACACCTGCCGAAGAAGGCGGCCCATCCTTCAGCACGCATTTCGATTTGTTGATGACGCTCAAGAAATGGGGCTTCCCCGTGGCCGAGCAAACCGCATGTGTGCAAGGCGCGGCGGGCTTGGTGGCGTTTCATCAACGCATCGGCCAAGCGCGTGATGCGTTGCCGTACGACATTGACGGCGTGGTCTACAAGGTCAACAGCCTGGCCGCGCAGCGTCAGCTTGGGTTTGTGACGCGCGAACCCCGCTGGGCCGTGGCGCACAAATACCCCGCGCAAGAACAACTCACCACCGTGCAAGCCATCGAGGTGCAAGTGGGCCGCACGGGCAAGCTCACACCCGTGGCCAAACTCGCGCCTGTGTTTGTGGGCGGCGTGACCGTGACCAACGCCACGCTGCACAACGAAGACGAAGCCCGTCGCAAAGACGTGCGGGTAGGCGACACCGTGGTGGTGCGCCGCGCAGGCGATGTGATTCCCGAAGTGGTGTCGGTCATCGTTGAAAAACGTTTGCATGAATCCCAAATCTTCACCATGCCGCACATTTGCCCTGTGTGCGGCAGCGCCGCCGTGCGCGAAGAGGGCGAGGCTGACTACCGCTGCACGGGCGGCCTGTTTTGCAGCGCTCAGCGCAAGCAAGCCATCCTGCACTTTGCACACCGCCGCGCCGTTGAGATTGAAGATTTGGGCGACAAGTTGGTGGATCAACTGGTGGATGCTGGCGTGGTCAAAACCTTGCCCGACCTGTATCGCTTGGGGCTAACCGCCTTGGTCACGCTGGAACGCATGGCTGAAAAATCAGCCAACAACGTGCTGGCCAGCATTGAAAAATCCAAACACACCACGCTGCCACGCTTCTTGTTTGGCCTAGGCATTCGCCATGTGGGCGAGGCCACGGCCAAAGAGCTGGCACGTCACTTCGGCAAGATGGACGCCATCATGGACGCCACGCTGGACCAGCTGCTGCAAGTGGCTGACGTGGGACCCATCGTGGCGCAAAGCCTGCGCACTTTCTTTGACCAGCCGCACAACCGCGAAGTGGTGGAGCAGCTGCGCGCGTGCGGTGTCACATGGACCGAGGGCGAACCCACAGAAGGCGCGAGCTTGCCGCTGGCGGGCCAAACCTTTGTGCTCACCGGCACACTGCCCACCCTCAGTCGCGACCAAGCCAAAGACATGCTCGAAGCCTTAGGAGCCAAAGTGGCAGGTAGTGTGAGCAAAAAAACGCACTGCGTGGTGGCTGGTGCAGAGGCCGGCAGCAAGCTCGACAAAGCGCAAGAGCTGGGCATCAAGGTGCTGGACGAAGCGGGCTTGTTGGCTTTGGTCGCTGAACACGCATCTGAATAAGGACACGACATGACCGTCCGTGAAATTTTGAAAATGGGCGATGAGCGCCTGCTGCGCGTGGCACAGCCCGTGACAGCCTTCAACACACCCGAGCTACACGCACTGCTCAAAGACCTAGACGACACCATGCTGGCCGCCAATGGCGCTGGCCTAGCCGCACCGCAAATTGGTGTGGATTTGCAAGTGGTGGTGTTTGGTTCAGGCGAGGTCAACCCGCGTTACCCCGATGCGCCTGTGGTGCCGTACACCGTGCTCATTAACCCTGTGCTCACACCCCTAGGTGACGAGGAAGAAGAGGGTTGGGAAGGTTGCTTGTCTGTGCCGGGCTTGCGTGGCGTGGTGCCGCGTTTCAAGCGTTTGCGCTACCAAGGTTTTGATGAAAAAGGCCAGCCGATTGACCGCACGGTCGAGGGCTTTCATGCGCGGGTGGTGCAACACGAATGCGATCACCTGATAGGCAAGCTTTACCCCATGCGTGTGCGCGACTTTTCGCGCTTTGGCTACACAGACGTGTTGTTTCCGGGGCTGAGCGATACGGACGATTAAGCGTCCAGCAGCCGTTCCATCAAATGCTGGCGGAAATCGCGCATGCTTGGAATAAACATGTAAATGGTTAGAAGCTCTGCGGAGTGGTGATAAACCACGTAAGCGTTTTTGTACTGATATTTTTTGAATCCTGTAAAACCAGTACCGTTAAGTTCAGGAATGTTGCTGCCAAGATTGGGGTCTAGGGCTAGTTTTTTGATTTTGCTTTGCCACTCGCTATTAATGGCTTCCCATGTTTGAGCCCCAAATTTATGGCTCACATAATTTTTGATTCTTCTGTAGTCAATTTGTGCGGATTGAAGGACAACCGCTTTTCGCGCCTGTCCCATGTTCAATCATTCATCGCATTGAAAAATGCATCGGCCTCTTGATACTGACCTTGGGCGAGTTCTTTGTTGCCCATCGCAATGAGTTTGAGCAAGGCCATGGTTTCTTGTTGCTGCTCATAAGCCTGAATATCAAGCACAACCATCTTGGCTTCACCGTTTTGCGTGATGATGAGCGGTTCAGGATTTATTGCGAAATCTTTGATGATTTCGGCGGCGTGTGACTTGAGATATGAAATGGGCTTGATTTGTTGAGCGAGTGACATAGCAGGTCTAGCAGTAAATTTGGACTGAATATAAACCAAATTCAGTCCATGTCAAGTCCTAGTCAAGCCTGCAACGCCGCGAGCAACTCCGTCTCAATCTCCAGCTGCGCTCTGTTTTGCTGCAAAGCTGCACCGTCAATCAAGAAGGTGTCTTCCACGCGTTCGCCCAAGGTGCTGATTTTGGCCAACAGCAAGTTCACCTTATGGTTGGCCAACACACGCGCCACGCTGTAGAGCAAGCCCACGCGGTCGCTGGCCGAGATGCTCAGCAGCCACTTTTGCGCGCGCTCGTCGGGCTGCAAGGTCACACGCGGTGCGATGGGGAAGCTCTTGACGCGGCGTGACACGCGGCCTTTGCCAACGGTGGGCAGCGGCTTGGCTTGCACAATGGTTTCGGTCAAACCGGTTTCCACCATGTTGATGAGGTTGCGGTAGTGCTCTTCAAAATGGCTGCTCACCACTTGGAAGGTGTCCAGCGCGTAGCCGTTGGTGGCGGTGTGCACCTTGGCGTCCCAAATGTTGAAGCCTGCTTGGTCAAAGTAGCCGCAGATGCGTGCAAACAAATCGGGCTGGTCGGGCGAATACACCATCACCTGCAAGCCTTCACCCACGGGGGACAAACGCGCACGCACGGTCACGTCCATAGGTTTGTTTTGGGCTTTGGCAATCGACAAGCTGCGCGAGAGCTGGCGTGTGTGCCATGCAATGTCTGCGGCGTCGTGACGCATGAAATAGCCCACATCCAAAGTGGCCCACAAGTCTTTGTGTGCCTCAAAAGGCAGTGCGTACAACGCGAGCATGGTGAGGGCTTCGGTTTTGCGTTGCTCCACTTCGGCATCCGCATCGGGCGCACGGCCACCCAAAGCGCGGGCGGTGTAGCGGTACAAGTCTTCCAGCAGCTTGCCTTTCCACGCATTCCACACTTTGGGGCTGGTGCCGCGAATGTCGGCCACGGTGAGCAAATACAACGCAGTGAGGTTGCGCTCGTTGCCCACGCGTTTGGCGAAGGCTTGAATCACATCGGGGTCGCTCAAATCTTGTTTTTGCGCGACGTTGCTCATGGTCAAGTGTTCGCCCACCAAGAACTCAATCAGCTTAGCGTCGTCTTTGCTCAAGCTGTGGTCGCGTGCAAATTTGCGCACTTCGCCACGGCCCAGCTGCGAGTGGTCGCCGCCACGGCCTTTGGCGATGTCGTGGAACAACGCAGCGGCGTACAAAATCCAAGGCTTGTCCCAACCCGCGGCGAGTTGCGAGCAAAACGGGTATTCATGCGCATGCTCGGCCATGAAGAAGCGGCGCACATTGCGCAGCACCATCAAGATGTGTTGGTCCACGGTGTAGACGTGGAACAGGTCATGCTGCATTTGGCCCACGATGCGGCGGAAGGGCCACAGGTAACGGCCCAGCACCGAGGTTTGGTTCATCAAGCGCACGGCATGCGTCATACCGCTGGGCGCTTGCAAGATGCGCATGAACATCTCGCGGTTCACAGGGTCAGCGCGGAATTTGCCATCCATCAGGCTGCGGGCGTTGTAGAGCGCACGCAGGGTGCGGGCCGACAGACCGCTGATGCCCACGGTGGATTCGTACAACCAGAAGGTTTCCAAAATCGCGTGGGGGTTGTTCACATACACGTCGTCGCTGGTCACTTCCAACATGCCTGCTTTGTCGGCGAAGCGTTCGTTGATGGGGTGCAGCACTTGGGTGTTGCCGTTCAAACGCTCTTCGATGTTGAGCAACAAAATTTGGTTGAGCTGCGTGACCGCTTTGGCCGCCCAGTAATAGCGCTTCATCAACGCTTCGCTGGCCGCGCGTGCGTTGAGCGTGCCGTCTTCTTCCACGCCTAGGCCTAAGCTTTGGGCTACGGCATGTTGCAAGTCAAACACCAAGCGGTCTTCACGGCGTTTCGCGGCAAGGTGCAAGCGGGTGCGAATGAGCGCCAGGGCGTCTTCGTTGCGCTTGAGCTGCTTGACTTCAAACTCGGTGGCCAAACCTTTGCGGCCCAAGTTTTCCCAGCTCGTGCCTAGGCCCGCAGCTTTGGCCACCCACAGCACCACTTGCAAGTCGCGCAGACCGCCGGGTGACTCTTTGCAGTTGGGTTCGAGCGAGTAGGGCGTGTTTTCAAACTTGGCGTGGCGTTGGCGCATCTCGGCGGTTTTAGCCACGAAGAAAGCCTTGGGGTCGAGCGCAATCGCGTAGTGTTTTTGAAAGGTCTTGAACAGCTTGACGCTGCCCACCAAAAAGCGCGCTTCCAACAACGAGGTTTGTACCGTGATGTCCGTCGAAGCTTCTTGCACGCACTCGGTCACGGTGCGCACACTGGAGCCAATTTCTAAGCCTGTGTCCCAGCAGCTGCCGATGAACTTTTCAATTTGTGCCTTGAGGGCGTCGTCCTTCTCGGGCGAGGTGCCATCGGGCATGAGCAACAGCACATCCACGTCTGAGTAGGGGTACAACTCGCCACGGCCATAGCCGCCCACAGCGGCAAGGCACAAGCCGTTGTCAAAGCCTGCGGCATCCCACAGCGTGCGCAGGGTGTCGTCGGTCATGCTGCTCAGCTTGTGCAACAAAGTTTTCACACCACGTGGGGTGGTCGAGCCAGACGCAGCCAGCAGCAATGCCGCCTTGTCCTTTCGGTAAAGGTTGGCCAAGGCGTTCATCGCGGGGTGCTTAACAGCAGGTGGTGGTCACAAAGTCGGGCAGGGCGGGGCTGCCTTCAGAGAGGGTCAACACCTCGTAGCCGGTGGGCGTCACGAGGATGGTGTGCTCCCATTGGGCTGACAACGAGTGGTCGCGCGTGACGATGGTCCAGCCGTCGCCCAACTCTTTGATGTCTTTCTTGCCGGCGTTGATCATGGGTTCGATGGTGAAGGTCATGCCCGCTTGCAGCGTCTCGCCCGTGCCGGGCTTGCCGTAGTGCAGCACTTGAGGCTCTTCATGGAACACCTGACCAATGCCGTGGCCGCAAAACTCGCGCACCACGGAGAAGCCGTGGCTCTCGGCAAAGCGTTGAATCGCAAAACCAATGTCGCCTAAACGTGCGCCAGGCTTGACCTTGACGATGCCGTGCCACATGGCTTCGTACGTCAGCTTGGACAAACGCTTGGCCGCAATAGACGTTTCGCCCACCAAGAACATACGGCTGGTGTCGCCATGCCAACCGTCTTTGATGACGGTGATGTCGATGTTGACGGTGTCGCCTTTTTTCAGCGGCTTGTCGTTAGGGATGCCGTGGCACACCTGATGGTTGATCGAGGTGCAGATGGATTTGGGGTAGGGGTTGTTGCCCGAGGGGTCGTAGTTCAGCGGCGCAGGAATGGCCTTTTGAACTTCCGTGATGTAGTCGTAGCAAAGCTTGTCGAGCTGGTTGGTCGTCACGCCAGGCACCACGTGCGGGGTGAGGAAATCGAGAACTTCGGAGGCCAGTTTGCCCGCGATACGCATGCCTTGTGCGCCTTGGGCGTCTTTGATGGAAATGGTCATGGGCTGGATTATCCCATCCGTCGCAAAACACCTGTCATTGACAGAGATATTGTGTACAAAACACCCTCGTTCGGCACGTAAAATATAGCCTTTGCCGACCAGCCCCAGTCAGCGGCCCGGCTCGATTCGATTTCCGTCTTTTTCTCAAGGCTCCCTCGTGTCCCTGCACCTCAGCATTTTCGAAGGCGGCAACGCCCTCAGCGATTTCCGTGTTCAACAGCTCTTGCCCCGTTTGGCGGCAATTTCCCCGCAAATCAAAGGTCTGAGTGCCCGTTTTGTGCACTTGGCGGCGACCGAGGCCATGTTGGATGCCGCGCAACAGCAAACGCTGGCCGCCTTGCTGACCTACGGCGAGCCCGCACATACAGCACCCGTAGGCACTTTGCTGGTGGTCACGCCACGTTTTGGCACGGTGTCGCCCTGGGCATCGAAGGCCACCGACATTGCGCACAACTGCGGTTTGCAGCTCAAGCGCATTGAGCGCATCACCGAGTTCCACATCCAGCTCAAAGACGGCTTGCTGAGCAAAGCCTCGCTCACGCCCGAACAACTGCTGGCCGTGGCCGATGTGTTGCACGACCGCATGACTGAGTCGGTCATGCGCACACGCGACGAGGCACTGGGCTTGTTCACCGAACTGCACGCCGCGCCGATGGAGCAAGTGGACGTGCTCCAAGGTGGCGAGGCCGCTTTGCAAGACGCCAACAAGCGCTGGGGCTTGGCCTTGGCCGAGGATGAGATTGCATATTTGGTGAACGCCTTCACGCAGCTCAAGCGCAACCCCACCGATGTGGAGCTGATGATGTTCGCGCAGGCCAATAGCGAACACTGCCGCCACAAGATTTTCAATGCCGAGTTCACGATTGACGGCGAAGCGCAATCGCACAGCCTCTTTGGCATGATTCGCCACACCGAAAAAACCAGCCCGCACTACACGGTGGTGGCGTATTCGGACAACGCCTCCATCATGGAAGGCCACAAGGTCGAGCGTTTCCTCGCCACCAACAATGGCAAAGACCTGCCTCAGTACGAAAAAGTTGCGGCCACCAACCATGTGTTGATGAAGGTCGAAACCCACAACCATCCCACCGCCATTTCGCCATACCCCGGCGCCTCCACCGGCAACGGCGGCGAGATTCGCGACGAGGGTGCGACAGGCCGTGGCTCCAAGCCCAAAGCGGGCATGTCTGGCTTCACCGTGTCTAAGTTGTGGGACAGCAAGTTGGGCCGCCCCTCGCACATGGCCAGCCCTTTGCAAATCATGACCGAAGGCCCTTTGGGTGGCGCGGCATTCAACAACGAGTTTGGTCGTCCTAACCTGACGGGCTACTTCCGCGAGTACGAACAAGACGTGGCCGGCGTGACACGCGGCTACCACAAGCCCATCATGATTGCGGGTGGTTTGGGCGTGATTGACAGCGAACAAACCAAGAAGATTGAGTTCCCCGCAGGCAGCTTGCTGATTCAACTCGGCGGCCCCGGCATGCGCATTGGCATGGGCGGCAGCGCAGCCAGCTCGATGGCCAGCGGCACGAACGCGGCTGAGCTGGACTTTGACTCGGTGCAACGCGGCAACCCCGAAATTGAGCGCCGAGCGCAAGAGGTCATCAACCATTGCTGGGCGCAAGGTGCGGCCAACCCCATCCTCGCCATTCACGACGTGGGCGCGGGCGGTTTGTCCAACGCCTTCCCCGAGCTGACCAACGACGCAGGCCGTGGCGCGCGTTTTGATTTACGCGCTGTCCCGCTCGAAGAATCAGGCTTGGCACCCAAAGAAATTTGGTCCAACGAAAGCCAAGAGCGCTACGTGATGGCGATTGCGCCAGAGTCGCTCGAACAATTCAAAGCCTTCTGCGAGCGCGAGCGTTGCCCGTTTGCCGTGGTGGGTGTGGCGACCGAAGAGCGCCACCTGACCGTTGCCAATGAAGATGCGGCGCTGGCACACCATGTGAGCGATCCCTCGGGGAGCGTTGGAGCGGCAGTTGATATGCCCATGAACGTGCTGCTCGGCAAACCACCCAAGATGCACCGCGAGGTGACGCGTGTCGAGCGCACCAGCGCACCCATGGACCTCACGGGCGTGAGCTTGCAAGAAGCCGTGATCAACGTGCTGAGCCACCCCACCGTGGCCAGCAAACGTTTTCTCATCACCATCGGCGACCGCGCTGTGGGTGGCTTGACGCACCGCGACCAAATGGTGGGCCCATGGCAAGTGCCAGTGGCCGATGTGGCCGTGACTTTGGCCGACTACCAAAGCTTCGCCGGTGAAGCCATGAGCATGGGCGAGCGCACACCGCTCGCATCGCTCGACGCGCCCGCCTCAGGCCGCATGGCTGTGGCTGAGGCTATCACCAACTTGTTGGCCGCACCGTTTGAGCTGCCACGCGTCAAGCTCAGCGCCAACTGGATGGCCGCTTGCGGTGAGCCGGGTGAAGATGCTGCCTTGTACGACACCGTCAAAGCCGTGGGCTTGGAGCTATGCCCAGCCTTGGGCATTTCCATCCCCGTGGGCAAAGACAGTTTGTCCATGCGCACGCAGTGGACTGAAAACGGCGCGACCCAAAAAGTCACCTCACCAGTGAGCTTGATCATCAGCGCGTTTGCATCCATCCCCGATGTGCGCGGCACGCTCACACCTCAGCTCAACAACACCGAAGACACCACCTTGGTGTTGGTGCAATTGGGCGAGGGCAAGCGCCGCATGGCGGGCAGCATCTTGGGCCAAGTGCTGAATCAAGCAGGCGACCAAGTGCCAGACCTCGACGATGCCCAAGACTTGGTCAAGCTCGTCAACGCCGTCAACACCCTGCGCGCACAAGGCAAGATCTTGGCGTACCACGACCGCAGCGATGGTGGCTTGATGGCCGCTGTGTGCGAGATGGCCTTTGCAGGCCAAGTGGGTGTGGCGCTGAATGTGGACATGCTCATCACCGAAGGCGACGGCATCAACGACAGCCGTGCCGAATACGGCGACACCAAAAACTGGGCCTCACAGGTCAGCGCCCGTCGTGAAGAGCTGACGCTGCAAGCCTTGTTCAACGAAGAGCTGGGCGTGGTGCTGCAAGTGCGCACGTCGGAGCGCAACGAGGTGATGCAAACCTTGCGCGAGCACGGCCTCTCCAAGCACAGCCACTTTGTGGGCAAAACACGCCCCGTATCGGCTGCGTTGGACCACGGCAAAGGCGCCATCAGTGTGTGGCGCGACACCAAAGAAGTGTTCACCGCCAAGCTCGCCGACCTGCACCAAGTGTGGGACAGCGTGAGCTGGAAGATTTGCCAACAGCGCGACAACCCCGCATGTGCCGATGCCGAACACGCCGCAGCGGGCAACCCCACCGACCCCGGCATGCATGTGCATTTGCCAGTAGGCATCACCGACAACGTGGCTGCGCCGTTCATCAACGTGGCCGCCAAACCCAAAGTGGCGGTGCTGCGCGAGCAGGGCGTCAACTCACACGTTGAAATGGCCTATGCGTTTGCCGAAGCCGGCTTTGATGCTTACGACGTGCACATGACCGACCTGCAAACCGGTCGCGCCAAACTGCAAGACTTCAAAGGCTTGGTGGCATGCGGTGGCTTTAGCTACGGCGACACCTTGGGCGCTGGCATTGGCTGGGCACGCAGCATCACGTTCAACCCCGTGTTGTCTGAGCAAATGCTGCAGTTCTTTGCCCGCACCGACACCTTCGGCTTGGGCGTGTGCAACGGCTGCCAAATGTTTGCCGAGTTGGCCGACATCATCCCTGGCGCAGAACACTGGCCACGCTTCACCACCAACCAAAGCGAGCGCTTTGAAGCGCGTTTGAGCATGGTGGAAGTGTTGGAATCACCTTCGCTGTTCTTTGCAGGCATGGCAGGCGCACGTTTGCCGATTGCTGTGGCGCACGGTGAAGGCTTTGCCAATTTCAGTCAGCGCGGTAATGCGGCTAAAGCCTTGCCCGCCATGCGCTTTGTGGACAACCACGGTGCAGCGACCGAAGCCTATCCCTTCAACCCCAACGGCAGTGCTGGTGGCTTGACTTCTGTCACCACAGCAGACGGCCGCTTCACCGCCATGATGCCGCACCCCGAGCGCGTGTTCCGTAACGTGCAAATGAGCTGGACCGACTTGGCGGCTTCGGGCGGCGTGGATGCGTTCAGCCCTTGGATGCGCATGTGGCGCAATGCGCGCAAGTGGGTGGGTTAATTCATCTGCTTCACGCATAAAAAAACCGCAGCTTAGACTGCGGTTTTTTTATGGCGTTGTCATCACTTTGTTTTTTCAGGTCTTGTTTTGTAAAACGTCATGGGCGTTTCCGTCAGTTCTTTCACGCGCTGATTGAGCACCGACTTCTTCATCTTGCCCACCACATGCATTTCGCAGGGTTTGCAGTCAAAGCGCAAGGTCAGTTTCTCGCTGCCGTTGATGAGCATCAGCGGCTCTGCCTTGACCGTGCCTTGCACGCCTGTGACGCCCTTGGCCTGTTTGGGGCAAAGGCTCATGCTGAAGCGCACGCAGTGTTTGGTGATCATCAAACTGGCTTCGCCTAGCTCTTCGTGGCTCTCATACGCAGCTTCAATCACCTTCACGCCGTGCTTGGCATAAAAGTCATGCGCCTTTTGGTTGAACACGTTGGCGAGGTAGGTGAGCGAGTCTTCGGGGTAGCTCACAGGGGGCTCAACGGCGGCAGTGCGTTGCGGGCGGTCATACGCTTTGATACGCGCAAGCTCCAAGGCCGCGACAGCATCACGACGCAAAGCATTGAGTGACGAGGCGGGCACAAACCAAGGCTGGCTGATATTGATTTGCAGATTGAGCACTTCAAACACGGTTGCACCAAATTTGCTCAGGTGTTCGCGCAGGCTGGCGTCGTTGCGCACCGCGTCTTTGGCGAGTTCTTTGGTGCAGGCGAGGGTGGCGCTGGCTGTGTGGCCATCTTCATCGGTGAGCTTGAGCTCAAAGCCTTCCGGGGTTTCAGCAAACTCCACCCATGCGCCTATGCGGCGTTCGCTGGAGTTTTTCTCTAGGCCGCGCACCCAATCCATGTCGCGGTTGCGGTTGATGACCATGCCCGCGCGTAAATCGCGAAAACCTTCGATCGGGTCTTTGGGGTACAAACGCCACACGCCTTTTTTGGGGCTGGGCTCTGCGCGGTTGATGGCCACGCCCACCAGTTCTTTTTGCAGGTCGTAGTAGCACAGGCCATCGCCGTTGTGCAGCACGGCCGCTTTGTCGTAGGGCTGCACTTCAAGCCAGTTAGTGCCAGTGCCCATCACTTCGCCCAACACAATGCCTGGGTTTTTGGGGGAGTCAAACGCGCCGATGTCTTCTTTGCGGCCTTGCACAAAGTAGTCGGTGAATTCTCGGTTGAAGTTTTGTTCGGGGTTGGGTGTGAAGTACAGCGTGGTGTTGCCACTTGATGCACGGCTGAGCGGTGGACGCTCGGGATCGGCCGAGTATTGGCGCGCTTCCATCAGCTCGTCGATCAGCACGCGGTAGTGTCCGGTGATGTTTTTCACATAGGCCATGTCTTTGTAGCGGCCTTCGATTTTGAAGCTGCGCACGCCGGCATCGACCAAGGCGGCGAGGTTCTCGCTTTGGTTGTTGTCTTTCATCGACAGCACATGTTTGTCATGCGCGATGAAACGGCCTTGGGCATCGGTGACGTGATAGGGCAGGCGGCAGGCTTGGCTGCAGTCGCCACGGTTGGCGCTGCGGCCTGTGTGCGCATGGCTGATGAAGCACTGGCCGCTGTAGGCCACGCACAGCGCACCGTGCACAAAGAACTCGAGCTTGCAGCGCTCGGCATCCAACACATCGTGGATGGCTTTGATTTGCGGCAGTGTCAGCTCACGGGCCAACACGATTTGCGAGAAGCCCACGTCTTGCATGAACTTCGCTTTTTCGGGCGTGCGAATGTCGGTCTGCGTGCTGGCGTGCAGTTGGATGGGCGGCAAGTCCAGCTCTAGCAAGCCCATGTCTTGCACGATGAGCACATCGGCGCCTGCGTGGTACACGTCCCACGCCATTTGGCGTGCGCCTTCTAGCTCGTCGTCGCGCAGAATCGTGTTGAGGGTGATGAAAATTTTGCTGTTGAAGCGGTGCGCCTCTTTGCACAAGCGCTCGATGTCTTGCAGCGTGTTGGTGGCGCTGGCTCGCGCACCAAAGGCGGGGGCGCCGATGTACACCGCGTCTGCGCCGTGGTGAATGGCGGCAATGCCAATGTCGGCGTCACGCGCGGGGGCAAGCAGTTCGAGTTGGTGGTTGAGCAAGGACATACGTGGATTATCTAAAAAAACAAAAGCGGCCCGAAGGCCGCTGTGTGCATGAGGCAAAGGTGAATTACTCGACCTTGGCTTTGGCGCGCAGTTCTTGTTGGAAAGCGGCCATGCGTTGTTGTGTCATTTGTTGCACGATTTGTGGCTTCACGTCTTCGAGTTTAGGCAACTGGGCTTCGCGCACGTCGTCCAAACGGATGATGTGGAAACCAAATTGGCTTTGCACAGGCGCGGAGACTTCGCCTTTTTTCAGAGCCACCATGGCTTCTGAGAATTCTTTGACGTAGTTGCCAGGCGCCGCCCAATCAAGGTCACCACCGTTGGCACCTGAACCTGGGTCTTTGGATTGCTTTTTGGCGATGTCTTCAAACTTGCCGCCTTTTTTCAGGCTAGCAAGGATGGCTTCGGCTTGTGCGGGGGTTTCAACCAAGATGTGGCGAGCGCGGTACTCTTTGCCACCGTTGGCAGCCACGAATTTGTCGTATTCGGCTTGCACATCAGCGTCAGTCACAGCCGAGGTCTTTTGGAATTCAGCGAACAACTCGCGAATCAAAATGGTTTGGCGTGCCAGCTCAATTTGAGCTTTGTACTCGGGCGTGGCATCCAAGCCGCGCTTTTGCGCTTCTTGCATGAAGATTTCGCGCGCAATGACTTCTTCTTTGATTTGGGCTTCCACATCTGGCGTGATGGGACGACCTGAGCGGGCCACTTGCTGTGCCAATGCTTCAGCGCGGGCCGTTGGCACAGCCTTGCCATTGACGATGGCGATGTTTTGCGCGTTAGCGCCCATGCTCAAGCAAGCGAATGCAGCGGCTGCAACAGCGGTCCAAATCATTTGTTTTTTCATGTCAGGTCTCAGGGGTTTTCTATGACTTCAATGGCCAAGGCATGCAAGCCTTGATCTATATATTCTTGCAACGCATCATACACAAGGCGATGCCTTGCCACGCGTGATTTGGCTGTAAAAAGTGGGCTCTGGATGCGTACCCGAAAATGGGTACCGAAGCCTGTCTCGTTGGCGCCTACATGGCCCGCATGGGCCGCGCTTTCGTCTAAAACTTCGACAAAAACGGGGTTTAAGCGCTCTTGTAAACGCTGTGTCAGCGCCTGTGCGGTGATATTCACGCTTGGTCCTCTGGCTGCTCTTTGACGAAGAGGCTCATGTAGATGCCTTGCAGCACCACAAACACCAACATCAAGCCCAAACCACCAAAGAGTTTGAAGCTCACCCAAGTGTCGGTGTCAAAGTGGTTGGCCACCCAAATATTGAGACAACCCATGACCGCAAAGAAGCACGCCCAGCTGTGCAGCAACACGCCCCACGCATGTTCGGGCAGCTCCACCTGAGCGCCCATGAGTTGCTTGAGGAAATTGCGTTTGAACACGTAATACCCGCCCCACAAGGCGCTGCCCATCAACCAGTACAGCACGGTGGGCTTCCACTTGATGAAGGTTTCGTCTTGGGTGAGCAGCGTGGCACCGCCAAACACCACGATGACGCCCAGACTGACCCATTGCATAGGCTCAACAAAGCCTTTTTTGTAACGCAAATAGCCAATTTGAGCCAAGGTGGCGGCGATGGCCACGGCGGTGGCGGCCATGATGCCCCACGCTTTGAAGGTGACAAAAAACAAGATGATGGGAAAAAAGTCGAGCAGTAATTTCATAAAGGCTTTATTTGTTTGGCACGAAGTCTAACGAAGCCGAGTTCATGCAGTAGCGCAGGCCTGTGGGGGCGGGGCCGTCGTTGAACACATGCCCCAAGTGCGCGCCGCATTGGCTGCACACGGTTTCCACGCGCACCATGCCGTGGCTGATGTCGCGGTGCTCGGCAATGGCTTCTTCGCTGGCCGCGGTGTGAAAGCTGGGCCAGCCACAGCCCGCGTCAAACTTGGTGGACGCATCGAACAGTTTGGCGTCGCAACACATGCAGTGGTAGCTGCCTGGTGCCCAATGGTCTTCGTATTTGCCGGTGAACGGGCGCTCGGTGGCGGCTTTGCGCGTGACGTCATAGGCCACAGGTTCGGCATTTTTGGCGGCCAGCAGGTCGCGCCATTCTTGTTCAGTTTTTTGAATCGTCATGAGGAGCAGCTGATTTCAATGGATGAAGCCCATTCTGGCGCAAGGCCAGCCCAAGCTTCGTAAGTGGGATGTTCGTCAAAGGGCGCATGCAGCACTTGCAGCAGGTCTTGCACCATCGCAAAGTTGCCTGCTTTGGCTTGGCGAATGGCCAGCTCGCCCAAGTGGTTGCGCAAGATGTATTTGGGGTTGGTGCGCAGCATGGCGTCACCCGCGGCTTGGCGGTTGGTTTGGCCCAAGCGCTCTAGGTAGCGCGTACACCACGCGTCAAACACCTCGCGGTGCAGGAACAAGTCGCGCACAGGCTCAAAGGCGTGCGTACTGTGGGCCGACTCGCGCACGGCCATGCTCAAGCGTCGCCAAAACACGGTGTAGTCCACACGGTCTTGCTGCATGGCTTGCAGCAGGTCTTCCACCAAAGCACGGTCGCCCTCATGCGTGCCGCTCAAGCCTAATTTGTCGCGCATGGCTTGGTCCATGGCGCTTGGGAAAGTGTCTTTGTAGCTCTCTAGCGCAGCCAAAGCTGGGGCTTGCTCGTCAATGAGGGGCATCAGGGCTTGGCCTAAGCAGAACAAGTTCCAGTACGCAATTTGCGGTTGACGTGCATAGGCATAACGGCCTTGGTGGTCTGAATGGTTGCAAATGTGGTTGGCGTCAAAGCCGTCTAAGTACTGGAACGGGCCATAGTCGAGCGTGAGACCCAGCACACTCATGTTGTCGGTGTTCATCACACCATGGCAAAAGCCCACGGCTTGCCATTGCGCCATCAAAGCGGCGGTGCGTTGGGTGACTTCGTGCAACAAGGCGGTGTAGCGCTCGGCCCCTTGCTTGTCTTGCAACGCAGGGAAATGCGCGGTGACGACATGGTCAGCCAAGGCGCGCAGTTCATCGATTTGGCCGTTGGATGCGAAATGCTCAAAGTGGCCAAAGCGCACAAAACTAGGCGCCACGCGGGTGACCACGGCGGCGGTTTCGACCTCTTCACGCCGCACATGGGCGGGCGAGCCCGTGACGCACAAGGCCCGCGTGGTGGGAATGCCCAAGCCATGCATAGCCTCGCTGGCCAAAAACTCGCGAATGCTGGAGCGCAACACGGCGCGGCCATCGCCACGGCGAGAGTAGGGCGTGGGGCCCGCGCCTTTGAGTTGTAGCTCTTGCAAACCTGCAGGCGTTTGAATCGCACCCAGGTTCAACGCGCGGCCATCGCCCAGCTGACCTGCCCATTGGCCAAACTGGTGGCCGCTGTAAACGCTGGCGTAGGTGGTGTGAGCGGCTGGCAGCGCGTTGCCCGTGAACAAATCCAGCACCTCTTGCTGCTGCCAAAGGTCTGGTGGCAAACCCAGCTCGGCCCGCAACGCCTCGTTGCAACCCACCCAATGCGCGGCTGGCAAAGGCGTGGGTTCGGTGGGTGTGGCGAACTCAGCCCCAAGAGAAACAAAGCCACCCTCAGCGGCATTCAGCCACGCAAGGCTGGCTTTTGAAATGGCATCAGGATTGGCAGGGCGATCAAACATGGTGGCATTGTCTCGGGTTATCCATAGGCAGGTTTTTTGTGGGCTTTCCGCAAATGACTCAAAGTCTTGGCACAATACATAAAAAAGCACGACCGTGCGAAAATCAAAAATCTCCAGGAGACAACATGCTTGGACTGATGCAAGACCAACCGCTGCTGATTTCAAATTTGATTGAGTTTGCAGACAAACACCACGGTGATGGCGAAGTGGTGTCACGCCGCGTGGAGGGTGACATCCACCGCTACACCTGGTCCGATGTGGCGCGCCGCTCGCGCCAAGTGGCCAATGCACTCGACGGTATGAAACTGGGCTTTAGTGACCGCGTGGCCACCATCGCTTGGAACGGCTATCGCCACCTAGAGCTGTACTTTGGTGTCAGCGGCTCGGGCCGCGTGCTGCACACCATCAACCCACGTTTGCACCCCGATCAAATTGCGTGGATTGCCAACCATGCCGAAGATCAAGTGCTCTGCTTTGACATGACGTTTTTGCCTATCATCCAAGCCGTGCACAGCAAGTGCCCGACGGTCAAACATTGGGTGGCCATGTGCGATGCAGACAAACTGCCAGCCGGCACCGGCATTCCCAACCTCATCAGCTACGAAGCGTGGATGGGTAACCAAAGCACCACTTACCCATGGCCGGTGTTTGACGAAAACACCGCGTCGAGCATGTGCTACACCAGCGGCACCACAGGCAATCCCAAAGCTGCGCTGTACAGCCACCGTTCCACCACCTTGCATGCCTACGCGGCTGCGCTGCCCGATGTGATGTGTATCTCTGCGCGTGACGCGATCCTTCCTGTCGTGCCTATGTTCCACGTCAATGCGTGGGGCATTCCATACAGCGCCGCGCTCACCGGTGCCAAGCTGGTGTTTCCAGGCCCAGGTATGGACGGCAAATCGGTCTACGAGATGATTGAGAACGAAGGCGTCACCTACGCCGCAGGTGTGCCCACGGTGTGGCAAATGTTGCTGGGGCACATGAAGCCCCATGGTTTGAAGTTCTCTACCTTGAAGCGCACTGTCATTGGCGGCTCGGCTTGCCCGCCCGCCATGATTGATGCTTTCCGTGACGACTACGGTGTGGAGGTCTTGCACGCTTGGGGCATGACCGAGCTCAGCCCTTTGGGTACTTTGTGTACTTTGAAAAACAAACACCTGAAGCTGCCCAAAGAGCAACAAATGAAGTTGCTGCTCAAGCAAGGTCGCGCCATCTACGGCGTGGACATGAAGATCGTCAACGACGCAGGCGATGAGCAGCCGCATGACGGCAAAGCCTATGGCGACTTGTTGGTCAAAGGCCCCTGGGTGGTGGCCAATTACTACAAAGGCGAAAGCGATCCGCTGGTGACCGACAAAGACGGCCAACGCTGGTTCCCTACAGGCGACGTGGCCACCATCGACGCCGATGGCTTCATGCAAATCACCGACCGCAGCAAAGACGTGATCAAGTCTGGCGGCGAGTGGATCAGCTCGATTGACATTGAAAACATCGCCGTGGCGCACCCGGCTGTGGCGATGGCCGCGTGTATTGGTGTGGCGCACCCCAAGTGGGACGAGCGCCCCATCGTGGCGGTGGTGAAAAAGCCCGACGCACAGGTGAGCCGCGAAGAACTCTTGGCCTTCTACGAAGGCAAAACCGCCAAATGGCAAATCCCAGACGACGTGGTGTTTGTCGATGCCATTCCGTTGGGTGCCACCGGCAAGATGCTCAAAACCAAATTGCGCGAACAGCTCAAAGACTACAAGCTGCCAAGCGCCTAACTAACCCCATCAGTTTTCATAAGGAAATGCAATGAGTGCAGACTACCAAGTACACGGCGATGTGGCCGTGATTACTTTGAACAACCCGCCCGTCAACGGCATGGGTTTGGAAACACGCCGCGCCTTGGTGGCTGGCATTGCGCAAGCGCAAGCCGATGCCGCTGTCAAAGCCGTGGTCATCACGGGCCACGGCAAAGCGTTTTCGGGTGGCGCAGATGTGCGTGAATTTGGTTCGCCCAAAGCTTTCCAAGAGCCCAATTTGCTCAGCGTGATTTCTTGCGTGGAAAACTGCAGCAAGCCCGTGGTGGCCGCCATGCACACCGTGGTGATGGGCGGTGGTCTTGAGTTGGCGCTGGGTTGCCACTACCGCGTGTGCGCGCCGGGCACCAGCATCAGCATGCCAGAGGTGAAGCTGGGCCTGATCCCCGGCGCAGGCGGCACGCAACGTTTGCCACGCGCCTTGGGCGTCGAGCCCGCGTTGAACATGATTGTGAGCGGTGAAGCGATCAAGAGCGACATGCTCAGCATGTTGCCCGGCCAAAAGCTGTTTGACCAAATGGCCATGTCCGCGCAGAGCCTGATGGACGAGGCGATTGCCTACGCCCGTGAAGTTGCCGATGTGCGCCCATTGCCCAAAGTGCGCGACCTGCCTTGCAAACACGCACAAGGCGATGCGTACTTCCAGTTCGCCCGCAACATGGTCAAAGGCATGGCCAAAAACTACCCAGCACCACCCAAAGCGGTGGATGCGGTGGAGATGGCCACCAAGAAAAAGTTTGACGACGGCATGATGTACGAGCGCGAGCAGTTCATCAACCTCATGTGGACCCCAGAGAGCCGTGCCTTGCGCCACTTGTTTGGCGCACAACGCGCAGCCAGCAAAATTGCCGATGTGCCCAGCGACACGCCGGTGCGTGACATCAAACTGGTGGCCGTCATTGGTGCTGGCACCATGGGCGGCGGCATTGCCATGAACTTCTTGAATGCAGGCATTGCAGTCAAGATGATTGAAACCAAGCAAGAAGCCTTGAACCGTGGCGTGGCCACCATCCAAAAGAACTACGAAGATCGCGTCAAAAAAGGCAAGCTCAAAGAAGACAAAGCTGCCCAACGCATGGCGCTGCTCAGCACCACACTCAGCTATGACGACATCAAAGATGCCGACCTCGTGATTGAGGCGGTGTTTGAAGACATGGGCGTCAAAGAAGCGGTGTTCAAACAACTCGACGCAGTGATGAAGCCGGGCGCGATTTTGGCGTCCAACACCTCGACCTTGGACCTGAACAAAATCGCCAGCTTCACCAAGCGTCCGCAAGACGTGGTGGGCTTGCACTTCTTCAGCCCCGCCAACGTGATGAAGCTTCTCGAAGTGGTGCGCGGCAAAGACACCGCCAAAGACGTGCTGGCCACAGCCATGGACGTGGCTAAGAAAATCAAAAAGATTGCCGTGCTCTCAGGCGTGTGCGATGGCTTCATTGGCAACCGCATGATTGACCAATACGGCCGCCAAGCCGGCTTCTTGCTGGACGAAGGTTGCACGCCCGCGCAGGTGGACCGCGCCATTGAGAAATTTGGCTGGGCCATGGGCCCATTCCGCATGAGCGACTTGGCTGGCAACGACATTGGCTGGTCCATCCGCAAACGCCAATACGCAGAAAACCCCACACGTCGCTACAGCAAAACCGCCGACCTCTTGTGCGAACAAGGCCGCTTCGGCCAAAAAACAGGCGCAGGCTGGTACGACTACAAACCAGGCAAACGTGACGCAATCCCAAACAAAGACGTGGAGGCCATGATTGCCAAACACCGCGAATCGCTCGGTATCAAGCCACGCAAAATCAGCGACGAAGAAATCGTGCAACGCCTGAACTTTGCGCTGGTGAATGAGGCTGCGCACATTTTGGAAGAGGGCATTGCCAGCAAAGCCAGTGACATCGACATGGTCTACATCAGCGGCTATGGCTTCCCCATCTACCGTGGCGGCCCTATGAATTACGCCGACGAGCTGGGCCTGTTCAACGTGGTGCAAGCCATGCAACGCTTTGCCACCAACCCACACGATGACGCCGAGTTTTGGAAGCCCGCCCCTTTGCTCGCCAAACTCGCCGCCGAAGGCAAGACCTTCAACTGAACCGAATTTAAGGAATCCCTATGACCCACGCTGTCATCGTCTCTACCGCCCGCACACCGCTTGCCAAAAGCTGGAAGGGCTCTTTCAACATGACCCACGGCGCGACCTTGGGTGGTCACGTCGTCAAACACGCCATTGCGCGCGCCGGCATTGAAGCCGCCGAAGTGGATGACGTCATCATGGGCTGCGCCTTGCCCGAAGGCGCAACCGGCACCAACATTGCCCGCCAAATCGCGCTCATGGCCGATTGCCCTGTGTCGGTGTCGGGCATGACCATCAACCGTTTTTGCTCGTCTGGTTTGCAAACCATTGCCACTGCCGCCCAACGCATCATTGCGGGCGAGGGCGATGTGTATGTGGCCGGTGGCGTGGAAAGCATCTCGTGTGTGCAACAAGAGATGAACCAACACATGCTGATGGACTTGGCGCTCAACAAAAAGAAGCCTGAGATCTACTGGAACATGCTGCAAACCGCTGAACATGTGGCCAAGAAATACAACATTGGTCGTGAAGCCATGGACGAATATGGCGCACGCAGCCAACAACGCGCCTTTGCCGCGCAGTCTGCAGGCTTGTTTGACGCAGAAATCGCCGCCATCACCGTCAAGGCCGGTATTGCCGACAAGGTGATGGGTTTGATGACCAAGCAAGTCACGGTCAGCAAAGACGAGGGCATTCGCGAAGGATCCACCGTCGAAGCCTTGGCCAACCTCAAGTCCGCCATGCCCGGTGGTTTGATTTCAGCGGGTAACGCCAGTCAGTTCTCAGACGGCGCAGGCGCTTGCGTGGTGATGAGTGAGGATCTCGCCAGCAAACGCGGCCTCAAACCTTTGGGGCGCTTCCTCGGCTTTGCCGTGGCCGGTTGCGAGCCTGACGAAATGGGCATTGGCCCTGTGTACGCCATCCCCAAAGTGCTCAAGCGTTTGAGCCTGAGCGAGGGCGACATTGACCTGTGGGAACTCAACGAAGCCTTTGCCGTGCAAGTGCTGTACTGCCGCGACAAACTGGGCATCCCTGATGACCGCCTCAACGTCAACGGCGGCGCCATCGCAGTGGGCCACCCCTATGGTGTCAGCGGCCAACGCTTGGTGGGCCATGCCTTGATTGAAGGCAAACGCCGCGGCGCGAAACGCGTGTGCGTGACCATGTGCATTGGCGGTGGCATGGGTGCAGCTGGTATCTTCGAGGTCTTGTAACCCCACGAGGAGCACATCATGCAAGAAAGTTTTGGCGCCTACATTCCATTTGTCGACCATCTGGGTTTCGAGATGGTGTTCTTTGACGACGGCTTGTCCGAGCTGCGTTACACGCCCGAGCCCGAGCATTTGAACTCGTTCAACGTGACCCACGGCGGTGCGGTCATGACGCTGTTGGATGTCACCCTTGCCAGCGCCGCGCGCAGCGTGGACAGAGGCATGGGTGTGGTCACGATTGAGATGAAAACCTCGTTTTTGCAACCAGCGCGCGGCACACTCACCGCCAAAGGCCGGTTGATTCACCGCACACGCGGCATGGCGTTTACAGAAGGCACCTTGTACGACGCCGAAGGCAACGCCTGCGCGCATGCCACGGGCACCTTCAAATACGTGAACCGAGATGCAGCACCTGCTGAGCTACATGAGGTTTCCACGGACTAACAAAAAAACGCCCCTTGGGGCGTTTTTTGTTGGAAGCCGCAACGGCTTAGTTGTTGTCGTCTGAAATCAAACGATACGCCTGCGCACCTAACAACGCACCCACGATAGGGGCCAACCAAAACAGCCAAAGCTGAGACACAGCCCAATCGCCCACAAACAACGCCACACCTGTGCTGCGCGCAGGGTTCACCGAGGTGTTGGTGACGGGAATGCTGATCAAGTGAATCAAGGTCAAAGCCAAGCCAATGGCGATGGGAGCAAAGCCTGCGGGTGCTTTTTTGTCTGTAGAACCCAAGATCACCAGCAAGAAAAATGCGGTCATCACCACTTCACAGACCAAGGCTGCCAACAGGGTGTAGCCACCGGGTGAGTGTTCGCCGTAGCCGTTGGATGCAAAACCTGCCGCCACATTGAAACTGGCATTGCCTGATGCAATGACGTACAACACAGCTGCACCAGCAATCGCGCCCAACACTTGCGACACGATGTAGGGCACCAGTTGATTTGCGGGGAAACGGCCTGCCGCCCACAAGCCCACAGACACTGCGGGGTTCAAATGGCAACCAGAAATGTGGCCAATGGCAAACGCCATGGTCAGAACTGTCAAACCAAAAGCCAGCGAAACACCGTGCAAACCAATGCCGACGCCTGGGAAAGCCGCTGCCAAAACAGCACTGCCGCAACCGCCCAACACCAACCAAAACGTGCCCAAAAACTCTGCGCTGTAACGTTTCATTTCAAATCCCTTTTTGATGAACAATGAGAGTCCTACTTTAAGATGCTTGTAACCATTTTTAATTAACAAGTGTTAACTTATTTGTGTGTTTTGCCACCTATCCATTCAGGCAAAATTGCCGACTTTGACGAATTCCTGCGACTGAAAATATGCAAAAAATTACCCGCCAACTGGCGGACGAAATCAAGATTTCCGAAGCCCAAGTGCGCTCTGCTGTTGAGCTGCTCGATGGTGGTGCGACCGTGCCCTTTATTGCGCGTTACCGGAAAGAAGTCACGGGCGGCTTGGACGACATTCAATTGCGCGAACTCGAAGCCCGCCTGAGCTACCTGCGCGAGCTAGAAGACCGACGCGCCGCCGTCATCAAGAGCATTCAAGAACAAGGCAAGCTCACGCCCGAGTTGCTGGCCGCCATCGAAGCCGCGCCCACCAAGCAAGAGCTGGAAGACATTTACTTGCCCTTCAAGCCCAAGCGTCGCACCAAGGGCATGATTGCCAAAGAAGCGGGCTTGGAGCCACTGGCAGACAAGCTGTTTGCCGACCCTGCGCTGAACCCCAATGTGGAAGCCGAAGCGTTCATCTTGCCCGCAGGCAAGATTGAAGGGGCCGACTTCTCATCAGTGGCTGCTGTACTCGACGGCGTGCGCGACTTGTTGAGCGAGCGCTGGGCCGAAGACGCCGTTTTGGTGCAAAGCTTGCGCGAATGGCTCTGGACCGAAGGCTTGTTCCGCAGCAAGCTCGCCGCTGGTAAAGACGAAAACAACCCAGATGTGGCGAAGTTTCGCGACTACTTTGATTACGACGAGCCTGTGGGCCGCGTGCCCTCGCACCGCGCCTTGGCCGTGTTCCGTGGCCGTGCGCTGGAAATGCTCGATGCCAAGCTCGTTCTCCCCGTCGAGCCAGAACCCGGTAAGCCCAGCTTGGCCGAAGGCAAGATTGCCTTGCACCTCGGCTGGAGCCATTCCAGCAGGGCAGGGGACGACCTGATTCGCAAATGCGTGGCGTGGACATGGCGTGTGAAGCTGAGCCTATCCACCGAGCGCGACTTGTTCACGCGTCTGCGCGAAGAGGCCGAAAAAGTCGCCATCAAAGTGTTTGCCGACAACTTGCGCGACTTGCTGCTGGCTGCACCCGCTGGCCCGCGCGTGGTGATGGGCCTCGACCCAGGCATTCGCACCGGCGTGAAAGTGGCCGTGGTCGATGCCACTGGCAAGCTGGTGGAAACGTCCACCGTTTACCCGCACGAGCCCCGCAAAGACTGGGACGGTTCGCTCTACACCTTGGCCAAGCTGGCCGAGAAACACGGCGTGAACTTGATTGCCATTGGCAACGGCACTGCCAGTCGCGAGACCGACAAACTGGCAGGCGAAGTCATCAAACTCATGTCCAAACATGACGCGTCAAAAGTCATCGACAAAGTGGTGGTCAGCGAAGCGGGCGCGTCGGTGTACAGCGCCAGTGAATACGCCAGCCAAGAAATGCCTGATGTGGATGTGAGCCTGCGCGGCGCGGCCAGCATTGCGCGCCGCTTGCAAGACCCCTTGGCCGAGCTGGTGAAGATCGACCCCAAATCCATCGGCGTGGGCCAGTACCAACACGATGTGAACCAAAGCGAACTCGCCCGCACCCTCGAAGCCGTGGTGGAAGACTGCGTGAACAAAGTGGGGGTTGACCTGAACACCGCCAGCGTGCCCTTACTCACGCGCGTGTCTGGCTTGAGCACCACCACCGCCAAAGCCGTGGTGCGTTGGCGCGAAGCCAATGGTGCGTTTGCCAACCGTCAGCAGTTGCTCAAAGTCACCGGCCTCGGCGCGAAAACGTTTGAGCAAAGCGCGGGCTTCTTGCGCATTCGTGATGGCGACAACCCGTTGGACATGACTGCGGTGCACCCCGAAACCTACCCAGTGGTCGAGCGCATCATGGCGCAAACTGGCAAGCCCGTGGCCGAGCTGATGGGCCGCGCTGACATGCTCAAAACCTTGAAGCCCGAGCTGTTTGCCAACGACACCGTGGGCGTCATCACCGTCAAAGACATCTTGAGCGAACTCGAAAAGCCAGGCCGCGACCCGCGCCCCGACTTCAAAGTGGCCAAGCTGCAAGACGGCGTAGAAGACATCAAAGACCTGAAGGTCGACATGGTGCTCGAAGGTACCGTCAGCAACGTGGCCGCCTTTGGCGCGTTTGTCGACTTGGGCGTGCACCAAGACGGCTTGATTCACGTCAGCCAACTCAGCAACAAGTTCATCACCGACGCCCGCGAAGTGGTGAAGACCGGCGACATCATCAAGGTCAAAGTGCTGGAAGTGGACGTGGCCCGCAAACGCATCAGCCTCACCATGAAAATGGATGGCGCGCCTGCCAAGCGCGATGGACCACGCGACAACCGCTTTGAGCATGCTGGGCGCGACAACCGCCAGCGCGGTGGCGGCGGCTACAGCAGTGGCTACACCGCGCCACCACAAGCGGCAGCGGGCTCGGCCATGGCGAGTGCATTTGCCAAGCTGCAAGGTTTGAAGAAGTAATCACAAGGCCACGCTTTGAAAGCACTGCACATCTACGCTGGCCCCAAAGCCTTGGCCCACATCGAGGCCAATGGCTTGAGACCCGAACACATTCGCGTCATTCCCGCTGCGGCGGGTGGGCCCAAGGGTTTGATACTCGGACCACTGGACCGTTTTTTGTTTGGCGAGTGGTTGCCCCAAAGCACGCAGCCTATCGATTTGGTAGGTGCATCCATCGGCGCGTGGCGCATGGCCACTGCGTGTTTGGATAACCCCGTGCAAGGCTTTGATCGCCTGTCGCACGACTACATCCACCAAGAGTACAAAGTGCCCGAGGGCCAAAAGCGCCCTAGTGCCAAACAGGTGAGTGACGAGTTCAGCCAAACCCTGCAAGCGTTTTATGGTGGCCATGTCAACGAAGTGCTGAACAACCCGCGCTACCGCCTGCATGTGGTGACCTCGCGTGGCAAACACATCCTGCACCACGAGCACCCGCTGCTCACGCCTTTGGGCTACGCAGGCGCCTACCTGTGCAACGCCGTCAAGCGCAAAGCGATGGACGCGTGGTTAGAGCGTGTGGTGTTCTCTAGCCGTGGCGAACTGCCATTTGATGCCTCTGACTTTGCCACCCAACACATGACGCTGAACGAGCGCAACTTCATGGCCGCGCTGCAAGCCAGTTGCTCCATTCCGTTTGTGCTGCAGGCCGTGCACGACATTCCTGATGCACCCACGGGCGCGTATTGGGACGGCGGCATCACCGACTACCACTTGCACCTCAACTACAACGGCTTGGCTAAAAGCCCGTTGGTGCTGTACCCCCATTTTCAAAAAGCCGTGGTGCCCGGCTGGCTAGACAAAGCATTGAAATGGCGGCACAAGTCCACGCCGTTTTTAGACAACACCATCGTCTTGGCCCCCAACCCCGAGTGGGTCAAAACCTTGCCCAATGGCAAACTGCCTGACCGCAGTGACTTTGTGAGCTATGCCTCTGACTTTGAGGGGCGGGTGAAGGTTTGGAAAGATGCGGTGAGCGCGAGTGAGCAAATGGCTCACGAATTTGCAGACTGGTTGGTCAATCCAAACTGGGCTACTGTTCATCCTCTTTAAGGAATTGACATGCGTCACGCTTACGTCGTCGGTCAAATGACCGTGAAGAACGAAACCAAATGGGCCGAATACCGCGGTCAAGTCTTGGCTACCTTGACGCCTTGGGGCGGCGAACTGGTGTTCCGTGGCCAACAGGCCAGAGCGCTGTCTGGCGAGTGCCCGCATGCCGATATCGTGGTCATTCGGTTTCCCTCGCTCTCTGATGCCGATGGCTGGCATCACTCGGCGGCATATCAGGCGCTGATCCCGCTGCGCCAAGAAGCGGCACATGTGGTGCTGACCACTTACGAGGCGTAACGAACGTCTGTGCCGGCCATCAGCCAATAACCAGTCTTTTCAAAGCGAATCTCCATGAGCCACTCACGCAACCCGCAAAGCCTGTTGACCCCCGCCATGCGCGATGTGTTGCACGCCATTGCCAAAGCAGGCCGCCCACCCATGGCGCTGCTCACGCCCGAGCAAGCCAAACAAGCCTACGCCTTGGGTGCCGGTGTGCTGGAAGTGAACGCACAAAAAATGGCGCGAGACGACACGCTGCACATTCCCACGCGCGATGGGGCCACGCTGCGCGCCAAGCTGTGGGCCGAGCACGCCAAGCCCAACTTGCCGGTGCTGTTGTACTTTCATGGCGGCGGCTTCACCGTGGGCAGCCCCGAAACGCACGAGGCGCTGTGCAAACACCTGGCCCATTTGGCGCACTGTGCCGTGGTGTCGTTGGACTATCGCCTTGCGCCCGAACACACATTTCCCACGGCGCACCACGATGCCTTGGATGCCTTGCAATGGCTGGCCGCCAACGCCACCAGCCTTGGGCTAGACGCCACACGCATCGCCATAGGCGGCGACAGTGCGGGCGGCACGCTCACCGCGGCCACCGCCATTGGCGCGCGCGATGCGGGCATTGACTTGAAGCTACAGCTCATGTTCTACCCCGGCTGCTCGCCCGAACACATGCGGTCGGCCCATACGTTTGACAAAGGCTTTTTGCTGGAAAAAGCCAGCATCGACTACTTCTACAGCCATTACATGCCCAATGCTGCCGACCGCCAGGACCCGCGCTTTTCGCCCTTGCTGGCCGACGTGTCGGATGTGGCGCCTGCTTGGTTGGGCTTGGCCGAATGCGACCCGCTGGTGGACGAAGGCGTGGCCTATGCCGACCATCTGCGTTTGGCGGGTGTGCCCGTAGACCTTGAAATTTACAAAGGTGTGGTGCACAGCTTCATCCAAATGGGACGCGTGATTCCCGAAGCACTGACCGCACACATGGATGCTGGACGCGCGTTGCGACACGCGTTTGGGGTGTGACGTGATGACGATGACTTACATCGAGATTGGCGAATGGTCCTTGATGCAAACCGCTGCCCAAGCAGTACGCACCGCCGTGTTTGTGCAAGAGCAGGGCATCGCCCCCGAAGACGAATGGGATGCGGATGACGCCACAGCTTTGCACGCCGTGTTGTTGGATGGGAATGGCCAGCCGCTAGGCAATGCCCGTTTGTTGCAACCTTGCGCCAACACAGCCAAAGTAGGGCGCATGGCGGTGCTGCGCGAGATGCGCGGCAAAGGCTACGGCGCGCGATTGCTGCAAGCGCTACTGCTAGAGGCGCGCCGGCGCGGCAACCAAGAAGTGCGTCTCAATGCACAGCGAACGGCGGAAAGGTTTTATGCGGCTCACGGCTTTGCAGTGGTGGGGACGCCGTTTGATGAGGTCGGCATACCGCATGTGGAAATGCGTTTGAGCTTGGTGTGACTGACGTTACGACCGTGTGAAAATATGCGCGATTCAAACTTTGAGAAAAATACCTTGATGAACATCGTTCAGCGCTTTCTTCCCATCACTTTCGCAGTCGCCACCGCTATGGCGATCAGCCCCCAAGCGACAGCGGCTGACTTGAGTAACTTCAACACCCTCAGCCAAGCCGAGTTTTTAGCCGTGAGCAAAGACCTCGCAGCAGTGACCAGCACCAAAGCCATTGAGCCAGCCGCACCTTTGGGCTTGACAGGCTTTGATGTCAGCGCATCCAGCACCCTGACAAAAATTCAAGACGGTGCCGCTTGGGCCAAAGTGTCTGGTGACAACGCGAGCAACTTGATCCAAACCAAGTTATCGGTTAGCAAAGGCTTGTCTGGCGGCTGGGATGTGGGCGGCTTTGTGGCCAAAGTGCCGTCAACCAATGTGTCGGTCGCTGGCGTCCATGTGAAATACGCCTTGCTGGAAGGCAACGCCATCACGCCCGCTATTGCGCTGCGCGGCAGCCACAGCCGCATGGGCGGTGTGTCGGGCATGGAACTCAACAACACTGGATTTGATGTGTTGGTTTCCAAAGGCTTTGTGGGCTTCACACCCTATTTAGGCGTCGGCACGGTTTACTCAAGCGCCAAAGCCACAGGCCAGAGCAATGAAAGCTTCACGCAAAGCAAGTCGTTTGTGGGCATGAGCTGGAACGTGTTGCTGGTCAATCTCTCTGCCGAGTACGACCGCACGGGTAAAAACGCCTCTGTGGGTTTGAAGGCCGGCCTTCGTTTCTAAAACGCGCAGCGCGTTGCGCGCGACATGTCAAATGTCGTCGCGCAGCGTATAAGGCAATGGCAACAGGCTCAGCACTGGGCCATCTGCCGCACCCAAATGCAAGCTGCTGTTTTCAGTGGCACTGAGTTGCAGCTCAAGCACCGCCACATGGCTCGCACCATCGCTGGCCGCTTGCGCCACCAGACCACAAGGCTGCGTGGCATCCAAGCTGGAAAACACTTCTTGGCCAGCGGCCATGGGCGCGGCGCTTTGTGCGATGAACGCACGGCGTTTCAAGGTGCCACGGAACTGGCTGCGCGCCACGATTTCTTGGCCGGGATAGCAGCCTTTTTTGAAGTTCACGCCATCGACTGATTCGTAGTTGAGCATCTGCGGCACAAAGGCTTCGAAGGTCGCCAGCTCGACCCATGCAATGCCGCTCATCACTTCACCCACTTGCCACAGGTCTGCGCTGAGGGCTGGGCCTGTTGGCGCTGCCACGTCTTTGGGGGCAAGCCACAAGGCGCGGGGTTGGCCAAGGGCAGGGTAGAGGGTCAGCACATCTGCACTGGGCGATTCACCTGCGTTGAGGACAAATCGTTGCCATGGGGCCATTGACGTGGCTGCTGCGTTGCCGAGGACCGATGCAACAGTGTCACCAACCAAACCCAGCAACTGAAACTCATCGCTGGCATCGCTCAGCTTGGCTTTGGCACGCAGCACAAACATCGACAAGCGTTTGACAGTTTGGGCCATCAGGTCTTTGCGGCAAATCAGCAGCACTTCTTCGGCGGAACGTTTGTAAATCACAAAGCTCGCTTGCATGCGGCCTTTGGCGTTGCAAAAGGCAGCCAAGCGGCATTGGCCGTCTTTCATCAACAGCACATCGTTGGTGAGCTGGTTGTGCAAAAAGCTGGCTGCGTCTGCACCTGCAGCGCGGATGATGCCGAGGTGAGGCAGGGGAGCGATGCCGTTCAAAGGCGCGGAGGTGGAAAAATCGTTCAAAGACATGGGTGAATTATCATGCCCGCTTGATTAACGTGATTGGACATAGGGTTGTGATGCGGCTCATCAAGCGAATCTTTTGGACGGTGTTGAGTCTGGCCCTGTTGCTGTCGGCGGCCTCTGGCTGGTGGGTGTTGACCCCCATGTCGCTGTCCACACCTACCGTGGACTTGTCCATCGAGCCACAAACGCCGGTGCGTGGCATTGCCCAAGCCGTCGCCGATGCGGGGGTGGATGTGCAGCCCGTGGTGCTGTATGCATTTTTCCGTGCCAGCGGCCAGTCGCGCAAACTGCGCGCGGGCAGCTATGAGCTGAGCCAAGGCAACACACCGCTTGATTTGCTGCGCAAACTCAGCCGTGGCGAAGAAAGCCTCAAAGCCATCAGCCTGATTGACGGCTGGACGTTTCGCCAATTCCGAGCCGCACTGGCCAAAGCCGAAGGCCTCAAGCACGACGCCAAAGACCTGAGCGATGACGCGTTGATGGCCAAGCTGGGCATGCCAGGCGTGGCGCCCGAAGGCCGCTTTTTCCCCGACACCTACACCTACGGCAAAGGCACGTCCGAGCTGCATGTGATGGAACGCGCCGCCAAGGCCATGAACAAGCAACTCGCCGCTGCGTGGAAGTTGCGTGGCCCCAATATTCAATTGAAAACGCCTGAAGAAGCCTTGGTTTTGGCCAGCATCGTTGAAAAAGAAACAGGCCGCGAGAGCGACCGCACCACCATCAGTCGCGTGTTTCACAACCGTTTGGCCGTGGGCATGCCGCTGCAAACCGACCCCACCGTGATTTATGGCATGTTCGACAACTTCGATGGCAACCTGCGCCGCGCCGACCTGCGCACCGACCACCCATGGAACACCTACACCCGCAAAGGCCTGCCACCCACGCCCATTGCCATGCCTGGACGCAACGCGCTCAAAGCCGCCGTACAACCTGCTGCCAGCAACGCGCTGTACTTTGTGGCCAAGGGTGATGGCACCAGCTATTTCAGCGCGACGCTGGAAGAACACAACTCTGCCGTCAATCGTTACCAACGCAAAACCTCCGGCGCAGGAACAGGGCAATGAAGCCGAACAGGCAAAATAGCGGGCTATGACAAAAACAGGTCTGTTCATCAGTTTTGAGGGCATCGACGGTGCGGGCAAGTCCACGCACATCGATGGCTTGGCCGCGGCGTTCAAAGCGCAGGGCCGTCAAGTCACGCTCACCCGCGAGCCCGGCGGCACGCCTTTGGCCGAAAAGCTGCGCGAGATGGTGCTGCACGACGCGATGGATGCGCTGACCGAGGCCTTGCTGATCTTTGCGGCCCGCCGCGACCATTTGCAAAACGTGATTGAGCCTGCGTTGGCGCGCGGTGATGTGGTGCTGTGTGACCGCTTCACGGACGCCACGTTTGCCTATCAAGGCAGTGGCCGTGGCTTTGATTTGAGCGTGCTCAAACAGCTTGAGCAATGGGTACAAGCGATTCCCACTGACGCAGTCAGCCCTTCAAGCAACGGTTTGCGTCAACCCGATGTGACCGTGTGGTTTGAACTCGACCCGGCCATCGCCGCCGTCCGCCTAGCCGGTGCACGTGTCCCCGACCGGTTCGAGGCGCAACCCGTTGAGTTCTTCCAAAAAGTATCTGATGGCTATGCTGCCCGCGCCCAAGCGGACGCGCAACGCTTTGTGCGCCTAGACGCCGCCCAAACCCGTGAAGCCGTTTGGCAGCAACTGCATCAGAACTTTGTGCAGCGCGGCTGGTTGGCCGCATGACCGAAACCACCACACACGCCAGGCCTGTGCTCAGCCCTTGGCTGCAAGGCCAGCTCACCACCTTGCTCGAGCGACGCGGCCACGCGTGGCTGCTGCAAGGCCCATCGGGCTTGGGTCAATACACGCTGGGCCTAGAGCTGGCCCGTGCTTGGCTGTGCGAAGCCCCAACCAAGCAGGGCGCTTGCTACCAATGCCGCAGCTGTCACGCTGTGGATGTGCGCACCCATGCCGACCTGCGCACGCTCATGCCCGAAGCCTTGGCCTTAGAGCTGAACTGGCCTCTTGACGAGAAAACCCAGAAAGACCTCGACGACAAAAAGCGCAAACCCAGCAAAGAAATTCGCGTCGAAGCTGCACGCGACATGGTGGCTTTCAGCCAGCAAACGCGCTCGGGTGGTTCGACCAAAGTGGTGTTTGTGTACCCCGCCGAGCGCATGAACCATGTGACGGCCAACACCATCCTCAAAACGCTGGAAGAACCACCGGGCGAATGCCGCTTTGTGCTGGCCAGCGAAGCGGCCCATCAGCTGTTACCCACGATCCGCAGCCGTTGCCAAACCCACACCATGATTTGGCCCTCCGAGGCCGAGTCATTGAGCTGGCTGCAAACCCAAGGCGTACCCGCCGCCGATGCCGCCGTGTTGCTGCGCGCTGCGGGTGGTCGCCCCGAAGATGCGCTCGATCTGGCCAATGCAGGCCTCAAAGCCGCCATTTGGGCCGGCTTACCCAAAGCCGTGCTGCGTGGGGATGTGGGCGCGGTGTCTGACGCCACGCCATCGCAGGCCATCGCCATGCTGCAAAAGCTGTGTCACGACTTGTTGGCTTTGCGCACCGGCGGCGAGCCACGCTTCTTCATGGCGGCAGATTTACCGGCTGCTGGCACTGTGAATTCGCTCACCCAATGGTCCAAAGACTTGATGGATGCTGCCCGCACCTCCGAGCACCCGTACAACGCAGGCTTGATGTTTGAAGCCTTGGTGGCGCGTGCGCAAACGGCCCTGCGCGCCAAAGACTAAATAAGAAATATGTTCACCGATTCCCATTGCCACCTGAATTTTCCAGAGCTGGCCGAAAACATCCACACCATCCGCGACGACATGGCCAAAGCCCAAGTCACGCGTGCCTTGGTCATCAGCACCACACTCGAGCGCTTTCCCGAAGTGCACGGCTTAGCCACGCAGTTCGACAACTTCTGGGCCACCGTGGGCGTGCACCCCGACAACGAAGGCGTGCAAGAACCCACGCTCGACGACCTGCTGACCCGCGCCAAATTGCCCAAAGTGGTAGGCATTGGTGAAACCGGCCTCGACTATTTCCGCTTGGGCGAGCGCACCGTGGCCGACATGGAATGGCAACGCAACCGCTTTCGCATCCACATCCAGGCTGCTCAGCAAACCCAGCTGCCTTTGGTCATCCACACCCGCAGCTCGTCGGCAGATACCGTGGCGATTTTGAAAGAGCAGGGTGAAGATGGCTCAGCCGGCAGTGCAGGGGGCGTGTTTCACTGCTTCACCGAAACCGCCGACGTGGCCCGTGCTGGCTTGGACCTCGGCCTGTACATCTCGTTTTCAGGCATCTTGACCTTCAAAAACGCCCAAGACTTGCGCGATGTGGCGAAGTTTGTGCCGATGGACCGCATCTTGATCGAGACCGATAGCCCGTATTTGGCGCCTGTGCCGCACCGTGGCAAGACCAACAACCCGTCTTATGTGCCGTTTGTGGCGAAGCAGATTGCCGAGATCAAAGGCATGTCCGTGGAAGCCGTGGCCGAAGCCACCAGCCGCAATTTTGACCAACTTTTCAGTGCTGTTTTAAAATGAGAAATTGCTTTAAGTATTTTCTTTATCTATATGTTTTTGTTGGATATTCTTTATCCAATGCAGGTTCGTATGATGACTTCATCTCGGCACTTCACTTTGACAAGCCAGAAGTCATCGAAAAGCTACTGGCCCGTGGTTTTGATCCCAATACACCCAACGAGAAAGGCATTCCTGGCTTGCTGGTTGCGCTTCAATCTGAGTCACCCAAGTCTGCGCTGGTTTTAGCGAAGCACCCGCAAACGCAAGTCAATGTGCAAAACCACTTGGGTGAAACCCCATTGATGCTGGCGGCCATCCATAACCAGCTGGCGCTGGCCAAGCTGCTGATTGATCGCGGTGCCGATGTGAACCGAGCAGGCTGGACGCCGCTGCATTACGCCTCTACCCGTGGTCACCGCGACATGATGCGTTTGCTGCTAGACAACGACGCCTACATTGATAGCGAATCCGCCAACGGCACCACACCGTTGATGATGGCGGCTTATTCAGCACCGCCATTGGCTGTGAAGCTGCTGCTGGAGGAGGGGGCCGACCCGACCTTGGTGAATCACGGCAATGCCGCTGCCTTGGATTTGGCATTGCGTGCTGATCACCAACAAAGCGCGTTCTACATTCGCGCATTCATTGAATCTTGGTATATTCAAAATCCAATCAAAGAATAGCCTCACTCAATAGGCAATCTATTTACATACTGACACATAACTAATGGCACGCCGCCGCATTTGGCAGGCGAGTTGTTCAACCAAAGCACCGGCACATCCATCACGCACATCCCGTACCGTGGGTCGGCGCCTGCGCTGCAAGACGTGATGGCCAGCCAAGCCGACTTTGTCTTTGATCCGGGCATTGCTTTCCCACACATCAAAGCCGGCAAGGTCAAGCTGCTGGCAGTGGCCAGTGACAGAAAATCACCGTTCTTCCCAGATGCGCCAACTTATGCTGATTTGGGCATTCAAAATGCCAGCTTAGACATCTGGTTTGGCATTTGGTCGCCCAACAAAGTGCCTGCTGAGATCACCAACCGTTTGTCACGTGAGGTGAGCAAAGCCTTGGCAGCACCCGCGCTCAAACAACGATTCGCGGACCTTGGCGCCGAATCCACACCTTTGGAAACAGCCGCTTTTCGCAAGCTGTTGGCCGACGAGGGCAAGACGCTGTCAAGCCTGATCAAGGAACGCAATATCGTGGCTGATTGAACATAACCTGAGAGAGCCGCACCAGATGCGGTTTTCTCTGCTTCTTTAACTTTACATAATATACATCGTATCAAACAATACGTGTCGAAAGTTAATGGTCTGTATGCGCCCAAAGCAGCAACGCATCACGGTCTTCCACGACCAGATCAATCTTTTGGCCCAGAGGCAAGCACAGCTTGGTTGGCACGTGCCCGAACGGCAAATCGGTCAACACCGGCGCTTTGATCTGCGTGCGCAACCAATCGATCACGCTTTGCAGCTTGAAGCCTTTGTCGTGCGGCGTGAGTTTGTAATTGTTGAATTGGCCCAACACAATTGCTTTTTGCTGGGCCAACACACCGGCGTGCAACAACTGCGTGAGCATGCGCTCAATGCGGTATGGGTGTTCGCCCACATCCTCAAGAAACAACACGCCGTTTTTGATGTGCGGGAAATAGGGCGTGCCGAGCAAAGAAACCAACACAGCCAAGTTACCACCCCACAGCACCGCATCGTGCGCCCACACGCCGGGGCGGCGCTTGGCGTTGGCCGTGGCGCACGCGGTAGAGAAATGCCAACCCGCGCCCTCACCCTGCCCGCTGACCATGTCGTCAAAACAGGCTTCCATGATGTCGTCGGGTTGTTCTGCACCAAAGTCTTCACCCAATGCAGGGCCAGCCCAAGTGACGGCACCAGTTTTCGCCAATAGTGCGTTTTGGAAAGCCGTGAAGTCGCTCAAGCCCACAAACTGCGTGCCTTTGGCAATGGCTTTGGCCACTTGCTTGTATTTAATGCCGGGCAAGATGCGTGTGAGGCCGTAGCCGCCACGAGAAATCAAGGCCACATTGGCGCCGCTGTCTGCTGCGCGGTGAATGGCCGCCAAGCGGGTGGCATCGTCACCGGCAAAACGGGTGTGGCTGCTGAGTGCGTCTGCATCGAGTTCGACCTCGTGACCGAGTTTTTTCAGGCGTGCGACGCCTCGTTTGAAAGCTGCTTTGTCGCGCACCGCGCCGCTGGGGGAATAGATGTAAATGTGGGCCATCCACACATTGTCGCGGCAAATTTACGGGTGTTGACTCAACCGCGTGTGTAATGCAGCAAGCGACCGCGATACGCACTCAAGTCTTGCAGCGGTTCGTTCATGATGATTTCTGTCACAGAAAATCCCATATGGGCCATGTCACGGTGAAACGCACTGCGGTTGCCGCGATTGGGGTCAATGATGAGCACTTCAGCGCCCTCTGCTGCATGCTCTTGAATGAAACCAGACAGCTGTACAGGGTGACTACGCTCGTACAGCACATCGCTGGCAATGAGCAAGTCAAACGCGCCCAGGCCTTTGTTCACCCTGCCCCAGTTGCCCGTTTCGTAATGTAGAGGCGGCAATTCGTTCAGCAACACATTGGCATTGAGAAAAGTCTCGGTCAATGGGTGGCAATCACTGGCGGTGATGTTGCCCTCACGGCGGTGCACCACCAAGCTGGCCAAGCCTAAACCGCACCCGACTTCCAACACGCGCTTATCTTTGAGTTCCCAGGTTTGCATGAGGTCTGCCAACTTTTGCGCCGAGGGCCAGACCAAACCAAACAAGGGCCAAGTGGCTGATGAAATACCGGCATCAAATGCCAAGCCCAGTGGGTCAAAAAACTGTTGCTTGTCGAGCAAGGAACGGATTTGCAAATCAGCCCCCCCTCCTACACCGACCCTCTGAAACTTCACTTCGTAACCGATGGGGGGTGTGGCGTTGGGCATGATTAACTTCGTTCAGGTGGCGGCGTCGGTGCAGCCAACAAAGTGCTCAAAGCACGAGGACCGGCCATGTGGCCATGGTCGGGATATGGGGCATCACGCAGGGCGGCAGGCAGTGCAGACGTTTCCATCCAATGAATAGGCAAAGCCAACTTGGCGAGCAGCGGTGCCATCACACGCGGCACATGCAAGGCCACGGGTGCGGGCTGCACACTGGCCAAAAACTGTTGCAGCACTTGGGCGTGCCAAGCGATGCGATGGGCTGCCACTTTTTTGGGCTTATCGGACAAGCCAAAGCCAGGCAAATCCAAAGCAATCACAGGTGCTGACGATTGCAACTGAGCGGCGTATTGCAAGCTCCAGCCATCGAGCCCGTGTAGATAAACGTGCGGCGCAGATTGGCCGTCTTGTCGGTTGTCAAACCAATGCAGGCGCAAGCCTTCTAAGGCAGGCAAATCTGCCGTGAAGCGCGACATCGCCAAGGGCACATCTAGCCCTGCAAATGCACCATCAGGCGTGCGCAAAGCGTCATCACGCAACGGAACCTTGCTGAGTTGCTGATGCGCACGGCGTTGCTCAAAAAAGCTTTTCAGCACTTGAGCGCAGTCGTCGGCCAAAACGCCCCCCGTGACTTGGGTTTGATGGTTGATTTGCTCATGCGCAAACAAATTCAGCACTGAACCCGCTGCGCCCGTTTTAGGCTCAGTCGCACCAAACACCACGCGCTTGAAACGTGCATGCAACGCCGCTCCGCTGCACATGGCGCAAGGCTCTAGCGTCACATACAAAGTGCAGTCGTCCAGCCGATAGTTGCCCAGTGCTTGGGCTGCGGCACGCATGGCATTGACTTCTGCATGCGCTGTTGGGTCGTGGCGGGTCAGTGGCGCATTGTGGCCGGAGGCGATCACCTGCCCTGCCCTCACCACCACGGCGCCGACGGGCACTTCGCCCGCGTCTGCAGCCGCTTGCGCTTGGCGCAGGGCGAGCTGCATGAAGCCAATGTCTTCGGGCGAATGCGTCATGGGTGGACCATCCCCAGCTTCACCATCCACTCGGCCAAAGCTTGCTCATCCGCAGTGCCCTGTGCATACGCAACATGCATGGCCGCGTGTGATTCAGGCCGATGTTGGTTGAGTTTGAGCTTGCATTGCAAGTCGGTGATGCGCAGCTCAAACGCCACGATGGCGCTGAGCATTTTGTTTTGGTAATCCTCGGCCAAGCCTCGCCATTGCGCGGCATAAGGAGGTTCGTGGTCAGCAATGAGTTGCTTCAGCAAACGGTCTTTGGCTTGCGGCCCTTCCACCAACGTGGCTTCGACTTTGGCATGCACCGCCAAGTAGCTCCACGTCGGCACACGCGTGAGGTCTGGGTATACCTTGGGCGACATATAGGCCTGCGGGCCCATAAACGTCACCAATGCTTGGGGGCGCGCTTGCAAGTAGCGCCAATGCGGATTGGCTTTAGCGCAGTGGCCCAGCAACACATGCTGGCCACCGACCTGCGTCAAATGAAGGGGGATGTGCGTGACGCACGGGAAACCCGCGTCGTCCACACTGATGAGGCTTGCAAACGGATGCGCCCGCATAAGAGCGAGCGCATGTGCCTCATCGTTGGCATTGAACTGCTGTGGCAGGTACACGCAATGCCTTTAGTGTTGCGCGCAAAACGCGGCAATCTTGTTGCCATCTAAATCACGGAAATAACAGCCGTAGTAACCACCGCCGCGCAGGCCGGGGGCGCCTTCGTCAGTGCCACCCAGTTCTAGGGCTTTGGCGTGCAAGGCGTGGACGAGGTCTTGGCTTGCGACCGTCAAGGCCACCATGTTGCCATTGCCCACGGTTGCGGGCTGACCATCAAAAGGGGTAAGGACGCTGAACATCGGTTGGCCAGGCTGGATGCCCCAACCGATGCCTCGGTCCATTTCAAAGAAACGTTTGCCGCTGATCAGCGCAAACAAAGCGTCGTAAAACGCAGCTGCGCGGGACAAATCATTGGTACCGATGCAGGTGTGACTGATCATGTGAGCCTCTTGGTAAATTGCCCAACGGCAACGCACCGCAAGGCGGTTGCACAGTTAGAAGCGGCGTTTGACCGCTGGGCCTGGGCCCTTGCCTTCGATGTGACGGAAAGTCACACGGGCTTTATTCATGTCGTAGGGAGACAGTTCGACCGTGACTTTGTCGCCTTCGATGATGCGGATGCGGTGCAGGCGCATTTTGCCGGCGGTGTATGCGATCAGTGAGTGACCGTTTTCCAGGGTGACGCGGTAGCGAGAGTCGGGCAAGACCTCGGTCACGACACCCTTCATTTCGATCATTTCTTCTTTTGCCATGTACTCAGTGTTCTCTAATTTAAAAATTCAAGCCCAAAACGGGCGATTAACCAACAGCCTCCGATTGTAGGCTGTTCCCTCTGTGGGCTTATTGACCTGTCATTCCCACTCGATCGTGGCCGGTGGCTTTGAAGACACGTCGTAAGTCACGCGGTTGATGCCACGCACTTCGTTGATGATGCGGCCCGACACTTTCTTGAGCAGCGCATAGGGCAGCTCGGCCCAGTCTGCCGTCATGAAGTCGCTGGTTTGCACGGCGCGCAAAGCCACCACGTAGTCGTAAGTGCGGCCATCGCCCATCACGCCCACGCTCTTGACTGGCAAGAACACGGTGAAAGCTTGGCTGGTCAAGGCGTACCAAGATTTACCTGTGGCCTCGTCTTTGAAGTTGTGCAGTTCTTCGATGAAGATGGCGTCGGCACGGCGCAGCAAGTCGGCGTATTCCTTCTTCACTTCACCCAAGATGCGCACGCCCAAGCCTGGGCCTGGGAATGGGTGGCGATACACCATGTCGTGGGGTAGCCCTAAGGCCACGCCAAGTTCGCGCACTTCGTCTTTGAACAATTCGCGCAAAGGTTCCAACAATTTGAGGCCCAGTTGTTCAGGCAAACCGCCCACGTTGTGGTGGCTCTTGATGGTGACGGCTTTTTTGCTCTTGGCGCCGCCGCTTTCAATCACGTCGGGGTAAATCGTGCCTTGGGCGAGGAAGGTGGCGCCTTTGTGCCCACCGTCGCCGGCTTTGAGTTTGGCCGCTTGTTCCTTGAACACGTCCACAAACAAACCGCCAATGATTTTGCGTTTGGCCTCTGGCTCGCTCACGCCAGCCAATTTGCCCAAGAACAAGTCGCTGGCATCCACGCGAATGACGTGTGCGTGCAACTTACCCACAAACATGTCCATCACCATGTCGCCTTCGTTCAGGCGCAACAAGCCGTGGTCCACAAACACACAGGTGAGTTTGTCGCCAATGGCGCGGTGAATCAGGGCTGCGGCCACGGATGAATCCACGCCGCCGGACAGGCCCAAGATGACTTCTTCGTCACCCACTTGTTGACGAATCGCGGCCACCGCTTCTTCGATGTAGTCGCCCATGATCCAGTCTGGGCGTGTGCCGCAAATATCCAACACAAAGCGGTTCAACAAGGCTTGGCCTTGCACCGTGTGCGTGACTTCGGGGTGGAACTGCACTGCGTAAAACTTGCGCACTTCGTCAGCCATACCGGCGATGGGGCAAGCTGGCGTTGACGCCATCACCTTGAAGCCTTCGGGAAGCTGCGTGACCTTGTCGCCATGGCTCATCCAAACCTTGAGCATGCCGTGACCTTCGGGCGTGTTGAAGTCTTCAATGCCTTTGAGCAGTTCGGTGTTGCCGTGGGCGCGCACTTCGGCGTAGCCAAACTCGCGGGTGGTGCCCGCTTCGACCTTGCCGCCCAACTGGGTGGCCATGGTCTGCATGCCGTAGCAAATGCCCAGCACGGGCAAGCCCAGTTCAAACACGGCGTCAGGGGCGCGGTCGTCCACCTCGTACACGCTGGCGTGGCTGCCTGAGAGGATGATGCCCTTCAGGTTGCCGTCTTTGGCGTACTCGCGCACCCAGTCGCTGGTCACGTCGCAAGGATGAACTTCACAGAACACATGGGCCTCGCGCACGCGGCGGGCGATGAGTTGGGTGACTTGAGAGCCGAAATCGAGGATGAGGATTTTTTGGTGCGACATAAATAAAAAAGGGCCGTCAAGTGGCCTAGGTCGTTATTGTCTCAAAAAACAAAGCCACCCCGAAGGGTGGCTTGCCGTGGAACACTTAAAGCTTATTCAGCACGATAGTTCGGCGCTTCTTTGGTGATTTGCACGTCGTGCACATGGCTTTCACGGATGCCAGCAGCCGTGATTTCCACAAATTGAGACTCTTCGTGCATGGCCTCGATCGTGGCGCAGCCGCAGTAGCCCATGCTGGCGCGCAATCCGCCGGCCATTTGGTAAATGATCGAGACGACCGAGCCTTTGTAGGGCACGCGGCCTTCGATGCCTTCAGGCACCAGTTTGTCAGCGTTGGGGTTGCCGGTGCTGGACTCCTGGAAGTAGCGGTCTGCACTGCCCTGCTGCATCGCGCCAATCGAGCCCATGCCACGGTAGCTCTTGTAGCTACGGCCTTGGAACAACACGATTTCGCCGGGCGCCTCTTCGGTGCCTGCAAACATGCCGCCCATCATCACCGTGCCCGCGCCGGCGGCGATGGCTTTGGCAATGTCGCCGCTGTAGCGAATGCCGCCGTCAGCAATCAATGGCACGCCCGTGCCTTTGAGGGCTGTGGCCACGCTGTCCACCGCCATGATTTGGGGCACGCCCACGCCCGCCACGATGCGGGTGGTGCAAATGGAACCGGGGCCAATACCCACCTTCACGCCGTCAGCACCGGCTTCGACTAAAGCCAAAGCGGCTGCACCCGTAGCAATGTTGCCACCGATGACTTCGATGTGGGGGTAGTTTTGTTTGACCCAACGCACGCGTTCGATCACGCCTTTGCTGTGGCCGTGCGCGGTGTCCACCACGATGGCGTCCACACCAGCGCGAGACAGTGCCTCGACACGTTCTTCAGTGCCCTCACCCACACCCACGGCAGCGCCTACGCGCAACTTGCCTGCGGCGTCGCGTGCGGCATTGGGAAAGTTGAGTTGTTTGGTGATGTCTTTGACGGTGATGAGGCCCTTCAGCTCAAACGCGTCGTTGACGACCAGCAAGCGCTCCAGCTTGTGCTTGTTCAACAAATGCTTGGCTTGCTCAGGCGTCGTGCCTTCGGGCACGGTGATCAGGCGCTCACGCGGCGTCATGATTTCGCTCACACGTTGGTCGTAGCGGGTCTCAAAGCGCAAATCGCGGCCGGTGACGATACCCACCACTTTGCCGCCGTCGCACACGGGGAAACCAGACACGCCCAGCTCTTCAGACAGCGCCATGACTTGGCGCACGGTCGTTTCGGGGGTGATGACCACAGGGTCGCGCAACACGCCGGATTCATAGCGCTTGACCTTGGCCACTTGGGCCGCTTGCTCTTGCGCGGTGAGGTTTTTGTGCACGATGCCAATGCCGCCTTCTTGCGCGATGGCAATGGCCAAGCGCGCTTCCGTCACGGTGTCCATGGCCGCAGAGACCAAGGGCAAGTTCAGGCGAATGTTGCGGGTGAATTGGGTCGCAAGCGACGTGTCCTTGGGCAGGACTTGGGAGAAGGCTGGCACCAACAACACGTCGTCGAAGGTGAGGGCTTTGCCGAGAAGGCGCATGGTGATGGCTCCAAAAACAGCATTGTACGTAAGGGGTAAACACAGCTTGTATACAGCGCTGCCGGTACTTTACACAGGCTTTATTCCTTAAAGACCAGATGGCATTTGGCCTTGAACGACAATGACTTTCAACATTTGCAAACTTCGTATGAAGGTGATTCGTTTGACATCGCATCCTAAAAAACAACTAACCGCCCTGCTGCTTTGCATCACTGCCACATTTGGCAATTTGGCTTTCGCTGAATCTGCAAAACTCAGTTTGCCTGACTTAGAAAGCATGATGTTCAACCAAAGCCCTGCACTGCGTGGGGCAAGCAATGCGGTCGATGCGGCACGCGCCGCAGTGGACACAGCGCGCACGATACCGAACCCACAAATTGAAGTGATGAATGGCACGCGCAAGCCACGCCCTGACAACACGACCGGCGCTGTCAATGGCAATGTCAAATCCATCAGCATCACCCAAGATTTGGACATGCCTTGGCATCGTTTCCCCCGTGTGGACGGCGCGTTAGCTGGCTACTCCGCGGCACAAGCCAACGAACAATCGTTCAGGGCTGACATGCGTGCCCAGTTGCGCTTGCGTTACTACGATTTGGTGCGCCGCACAGCTGAAAACCGCGTAGCGGCAGAAGACGTGAAGTTGATGGAGGGCATCCACAAACGCATCGCCCTGCAAGTGGAAACGGGCGAGAAAGCACGGTTTGAACTGGTCAAAGCCAACGCCGAATTGCTGAACGCGCAAAAAATGCAAGAGTCTGCAGGCTTGCGTGTGCGCCAAGCACGTGGTGCCTTACGCGCCTTGGTGGGTGTGCAATTGCCCGAGAGCTTTGAAGTGCAAGAGCAAACCCACACCTTTGCGCCCCCCTCCCCCCTCAACGAAGTACGTGACGAAGTGCTGAAAAGCAACCCAGAACTGCAACGCACACGTGCAGAACGACAACAACTCGATCGCAAGCTGAGCGAAGAAAAAGCTTTGCGCTTTCCTAAATTTGCGCTGCGTGCCGATCAGGACCAAGATCCTGAGTGGCGCAGCAAACGCATCGGCGTGGCGATGAATCTCCCACTGTGGGACTGGCGTGGGGGCCCTGTGGGGGAAGCCGCCGCCAAGCTTTCGCAATCCGACAACCAAATGGCCTACCAAGAGTTTTCATTGCTGCAATCACTGGAAGCGGCCTATCAGCAATACGACATTGCCAATGCCCAAGTGGTGGCCTTAGAAGGTGGCATCGTGCGTCACGCAGCCAACGCGCTGCGCATCGCCGAGCTGGCCTACAAAGCGGGTGAGAAGAGCTTTCTTGACGTGATGGACGCACAGCGCGTGTACCGCGCTGCACGTAACGAACTCATCACTGCACAGTTTGAACTGGCAGGTGCATGGGCTGAAATCGAACGTCTGCGCGCAACCACTCATTGATGAACGCTTCATGAATTTCAACAATCAAAAATTACGCCTACTGTCGGCTGTTGTGTTGTCGGCTGTCTTGGCCCTGTCTGCTTGCAAAAAAGCCACTGTTCAAGAGGCCGCCAACAGCAGCAGTGATGCCATGCGCGTGTTTGCGCCTGAGACATTGAAAGCTCAAATCCAGGTGGCTGAAGTGCTGAGTCACGACTTGTCGGACACTTTGCGTGTCGCTGGCCAGATTGACTTTGATGAACAAGCCCTCACCCGCATTGGTGCGAGCGTGACAGGGCGTGTCACTCAAATTCAGGCACAGCTGGGCCACGTGGTGAACAAGGGTGACACGCTGGCCTTGATCAACAGCAGTGAACTCTCTGGTTCTCAACTGGCTTACCTCAAAGCACGCTCAGAAAAAGAGCTGCATCGCCGCAATGTGGAACGTGCCAAAACACTGTTTGACGCGGACGTCATCAGCGCAGCCGAACTACAACGTCGTGAAAACGAATACGAAATTGCCTCGGCAGAAACGCGCGCAGCCCAAGATCAATTGCGCGTGTTGGGCGTGAGCGCCAAAGCCATTGAACGTCTGGCTTCAACCGGAACCATCGACTCTGTGGCGGGTGTCGTGGCCACCATCAAAGGCGTGGTGGTTGAGCGAAAAATCGCGGCTGGCCAAGTGGTGCAGCCGTCAGATGTGTTGTTTGCAGTGGCCGACTTGAGCCGTGTGTGGGCCGTGGCCCAAGTGCCCGAGCAGCAAGTGAGCCAAGTCAAAGTGGGTCAATCGGTGAGCATTGAAGTGCCAGCCCTTGCCAATGAAAAACTGGTGGGCAAACTCATTTATGTGGGCCAAACCGTCAACCCGGATACCCGCACCGTGCTGGTTCGCACCGAGCTGGACAACAGCAGCGGTCGCCTCAAGCCATCCATGTTGGCCTCCATGTTGATCGAATCCGCACCTGTGTCGCGCGTGGTCGTCCCCATCACGGCGGTGGTTCGACAAGACGAGGTGGACCACGTGTTTGTGGAGGAGTCCAACAATTACTTTCGCCTCATTCCGGTCAAGTTAGCGGCTGAGCAAAACGGCCAGCGCGTGGTGTTGGAAGGCCTCAAACCAGGCATGCGCATCGTCTCAGAAGGTGCATTTCATTTGAACAACCATCGCAATCTCGCTGAGATGGAAAACGGGGGCTAAGCACCATGTTGGAATCTCTCGTTCGCGCTGCACTCAAGCAGCGCTTGGTGGTCTGCGTCATTGCCGTTGTCTTTTTGTTCTTTGGCTTGCATGCGGCCACCAAACTCTCGGTCGACGCTTTTCCTGACGTGACCAACGTGCAAGTGCAAATTGCCACCGAAGCACCCGGTCGTTCGCCTGAAGAGGTTGAGCGGTTCGCCACCGTCCCCATTGAAGTCGCCATGACGGGCTTGCCCGGCTTGACCGAGTTGCGCTCGCTCAACAAACCCGGTTTGTCGCTCATCACCTTGGTGTTCACGGACAGCACCAGTGTTTACTTTGCGCGTCAGTTGGTGATGGAGCGCTTGATGGAGGTGGGCCAACGCTTGCCCGCAGGCATTACCCCCGTGCTGGGACCTGTGTCCTCAGGACTGGGCGAGGTTTACCAATACACGCTAGAACATGCCAACGATGGCAGCCGTGAACTGAGCGAAGAAGAACTCACCCAACGCCGGGTGGTGCAAGACTGGGTGCTGCGCCCATTGCTGCGATCCATCCCCGGTGTGGCTGAAATCAACTCACAAGGTGGCTACGTCAAGCAGTACCACGTGCTGGTGAACCCCGAGCGTTTGCGCCATTACAAAATCAGCTTGTCTGAGGTGTATGACGCCGTGTCGCGCAACAACGCCAACTCCGGTGGCGGCGTGCTGCCCCAAGCAGCAGAGCAATATTTGATACGTGGTGTGGGCTTGATTCAAGGCGTGAACGACCTCGGCCAAATCGTGTTGAAAGAAATCAACGGCACGCCGGTGTACATGCGTGATGTGGCCGAAATCAAACTCGGTCACGATGTACGACAAGGCGCACTCATCAAAAATGGCACCACCGAAGCGGTGGGCGGCATTGTGATGATGATGACCGGTGGCAATGCCAAAGAAGTGGTGAGTCGCATCAAAACCCGTGTGAAAGAGATCAACGACCGCGGCATGTTGCCCAATGACTTGAAGGTGGTGCCCTACTACGACCGCTCAGAGCTGGTGGATGCCGCGCTGTGGACCGTCACCAAAGTGCTGATTGAAGGCGTGGTGTTGGTGGTGATTGTGTTGTTCTTGTTTTTGGGTGATGTGCGCTCCTCACTCATCGTGGTGGCCACCTTGGTGCTGACGCCCCTGCTCACCTTCATGGCCATGAACAAGCTGGGCATCTCAGCCAACCTCATGTCGCTGGGCGGCTTGGCCATTGCGATTGGCTTGATGGTGGACGGCTCGGTGGTGGTGGTGGAGAACGCCTACGCCCGTTTGGGCCGTGCGGCCGAGTTGGGTGAAAGCAAAGTGCGCGGTATTTTGAATGCCGTGCTCGAAGTGGCCACCCCTGTGATTTTTGGCGTGGGCATCATCATCTTGGTGTTCTTGCCTCTGATGACTTTGCAAGGCATGGAAGGCAAGATGTTTGCCCCCCTCGCCTACACCATCGCCATTGCACTGGCTGTGTCACTGGTGCTGTCCATGACTTTGTCGCCTGTGCTGTCCTCGTATTTGCTCAAGCCGCCAGTGGGCGATGGCGACCACGACACACCGCTCATCAAAGCGCTCAAGTCACGTTATTTGAAGTTGTTGGACTTGGCCATGTCCAACCAAAAACGCACGGTGCAGGTGTCGCTGGCCACGTTTGTACTGGCGGTGTTGATACTGCCCTTTTTGGGAACGGCGTTCATTCCGGAAATGAAAGAAGGCTCGGTGGTGCCCGGCATCAACCGCGTGCCCAATATTTCATTGAATGAATCCATCAAGATGGAAATGCAGGCCATGAAGTTGGTCATGACGGTGCCCGGCGTCAAATCTGCCATCTCAGGTTTGGGCCGTGGTGAATCGCCTGCGGATCCACAAAGCGTGAATGAATCCACGCCCATCGTCAGCTTGAAGCCTCGCAGCGAATGGCCTTCAGGCTGGGACCAAACCGACATCACCAACGCCATGAACGACAAGCTCAAGGTTTTGCCCGGTGTGCAAATTGTGATGGCGCAGCCTATCTCCGACCGCGTGGACGAGATGGTCACCGGTGTGCGTTCAGACATCGCGGTGAAAGTGTTTGGCGACGATTTGGATGACCTCAAACGCGTGGCCAACCAAATTGCCAAAGTGGCGCAAACCATTCAAGGTGCACAAGACTTGCGCGTGGAGCGCATCTCGGGTCAGCAGTATTTGCAGATTGACATTGACCGCCAAGCCATTGCACGCATGGGCCTGAACGTGTCTGATGTGAATGACATGATCGAAACCGCGATTGGCGGCAAAGTGGCGTCAGAGGTGTTTGAAGGCGAGCGCCGCTTCTCTGCCGTGGTGCGTTTGCCTGAGCGGTTTCGCGACAACATTGAAGCCATCTCCAACATCATCCTCAACTCGGCCAATGGCGCCCAAGCCCGTTTGGCTGACATGGCGAAGATTCAGGTACTTGATGGCCCAGCCCAAATTTCGCGTGAAATGGCCAAGCGCCGCATTGTGGTGGGTATCAACGTGAAAGACCGTGACTTGGGTAGCTTTGTGACAGAGCTGCAGGCCAAGGTGGGTGACAAGGTCAAATTGCCGGAAGGCTATTACTTGGAATGGGGCGGCCAGTTCCAAAACATGGAGCGCGCGCTGGGCCACTTGAAAGTGATCGTGCCCATCACGGTGGCGGCTATTTTCTTTTTGTTGTTCTTGCTGTTCAACTCGGTCAAGTTCGCCACGCTCATCATCACGGTACTGCCGTTTGCGTCGATTGGTGGGGTGATTGGGTTGTTCATCTCCGGCGAATATTTGTCAGTGCCGGCGTCTGTGGGCTTCATTGCGCTGTGGGGCATTGCGGTGCTCAACGGTGTGGTGCTGGTGTCGTACATCCGCAGCTTGCGTGAAGGCGGTATGTCGGTCAAAGACGCGGTGCTCGAAGGCGCACGCCAACGCTTCCGCCCCGTGATGATGACCGCCACAGTCGCCATGCTGGGCTTGATTCCCTTTTTGATTTCGGATGGTCCCGGCTCAGAGGTGCAGCGCCCCTTGGCGATTGTGGTGATTGGTGGACTGATCACCTGTACCTTGCTGACCTTGGTGGTGGTGCCCACGATTTATCACTGGTTCGATGAAGCAGAACCCGAAGCTTGAGTGAAGGAAAACACATGAAAGAAATCAAAGCCATCATTCGCCCCTCTAAGCTACCCACCTTGCGTGAAAAGTTGCGTAGCCTGCCCGGCTTTCCTGGCATGACGGTGAGCAAGGCCGAAGGCTGCTCGGCCCCTAGCTTGCACACGCCGACCAACTTGAAAGAAGAGCTGACCGACTACACGCCGAAAGTGCGTATTGAAATTGTGTCACCCGACGAGATGTGCGACAGCATCGTGGACTTGATTGTTCACACCGCACAGATTGGGCAAATTGGCGATGGTCTGGTGTGGGTCACCGACATCACGCGTGCGGTGTTTTTGTACAAGTCGGTAGCTGGGCCTATCGAGAGGCCTTGAACGTTCTTCAGCAGCGTTAAACGCTGCGTAAAAGAGCCTTTTTACGAACGTTTAGCCAAAGGCAAATTCAGCAGTAAATTTTGCGGCTTGAGCTTGAGCTGCTGGTTGGCATCCACCGCCATCGCCAAATACACGGGCTTGCCACGCACCTCGGCCAGCATGGCGTTGGGCTCGACAAACTCGAGTTTGAACAAACACAGCAAGCGCTCCATGCGCTCAGCGTCCACCTCTTTGCCTTGGTAGAGGTCGTTCAGCACACCGCTGGCTTGGGCATCGAGCCCCACATGCCACACCCAGTGGTCGTCATTGATTTCACGCTCGGTTTGGATGCGCACTTGCACACCTAAGAAGTGTTGCACCCACTTGGCCATCACCTCACACAGCGCGTTCAAAGCGGGCTGGCCACGGTTGAGGCTCACCACCCAGTCAAAGCTTTCGCTGCGGGGCCAATACGCGTCTTGGTTGTCATCGTTGAGCACATCCAAGTCCACGCTGCGCAGTTTGATGCCGCCTTGCTGGAGCAGCTCGCCAATCAAACCAAAACCACTTTGTGTGGCGTGGCGCTCCACCGTCTCGTCGTCTGCCGCCATCACGGCGCCGTCTTCAAGCACGGTGATTTTTTGGGTATGCATCAGCATCTCGGCGGCACGTGCTTGCATCGCTGTAGGCGCTTCGCCCAACACATGGCGCAGCAAGATGTGGGTGATGTGTTGCACCAACAGCGGCGGCACATCCACGCCCTCGCCTTTGAACAAGGCGATGTAGCTGGCTTCTAGGGTCGGGAGCGTGGTGATGCGCTGGCGAAAGCGTAGCCAGACGGCGTAGTTGTCGGCGGCGTCTTTGTCTTGCAGCTCAGCCAGTTCTTTCGCTGTGACTTCTCGGCGAGGTTGCTCCACCAAGCTGTGGTGCAAAGCCACCTCGGCGGCGCATGAGCTGGCAATGGGGGTCAGCTCAGGGCGTTCTAAAAGAAAGCGCAAAAAGTCGTCCGTGACCACCAAGTGGCCGGCCTCATTGGGCGTGAGCAACGAATAGCCGCAGGTGGGCCAGAGAGAATGTGTCATGGTTGTTTGCCTGAGTTTGGCTACTTAGTAGCCGGGCTTTGCGCCCGCGCGGCGCTTAGAGAACAAGCCTGCGCGGCTGGTGCCTTGTTTTTGGAAACGCTCACGTCGCGCAACTTTGGGGTCAACGGTCAGTGGACGGAAAATTTCGATGCGGTCTAAATCGCGCAGCACATGGGTAGGCGTGGTCTTCTTGCCCCAAATGCACACGGTGAAAACATCGGGTTGGCTTAAATCAATCTCTGGGCATTCAGCCAGCAAGCCGCTTTGTTGCAAGGCTTGCATCACCGTCACGCCAGCGCTGAGTGACAGCAGGCGCTCATGCACCACACGGGGTGCGGGCGAATACATCACGGTGATGTGAATGGGCGTGTCGAGCGTACTCACGCGACGTACACCTGCTCTGCGCGTTTCACAAAGGCATCCACCAAGGTGGCCGCGATTTTGTCGAACACAGGGCCGACCAAAGCGCCAAACATGCTCTCAAACGCGTAGTTCAAAGTCAGCTCAATGCGGCAAGCGCGTTGCGGCGCTTGGGTGTTGGGGTCGAGCAGCGGATGGAAATCCCACGTGCCGTCCAAATGCTTGAACGGGCCATCGACGAGTTCCAGCTTGACTTGTCGGCCTTCGATGTGCACGTTGCGCGTGGTGAAGCTTTTGTGAAAGCCACCAAAGCTCATGCCCACTTGGGCCGTTGCGCCATCGGCGTGATTTTCAAGCACTGCAGCGCGGTCGCACCAAGGCAAAAACTCGGGATAACGGGCCACATCGGTGACCAGCGCAAACATTTCTTCAGCGCTGAACCAAATAAGAACGGACTTGTGTACGGTTTTCATAGAATGGTCCACATTGTAAGAAGCTCTACCGTCCCCACATTACCTCAATGGCTACCAAAAAACCTGCAATTCAAACGCGCATCGCTGACAACAAAAAGGCGGCGTACAACTATTTCTTCGAAGAAAAGTTCGAGGCAGGCATGGTGCTGGAAGGTTGGGAAGTCAAGGCCGCCCGCGAAGGCAAGGTGCAACTCACCGACGGCTATGTGGTCATTCGCGATGGCGAGCTGTATTTGATTGGTTGCCAAATCAACCCGCTGCACACGGCGTCAAGCCACGTCACACCCGACAAAGTGCGCACCAAGAAGCTGCTGATGAAGAAAGACGAAATCAAACGTCTCATCGGCAAGGTCGAGCAAAAGGGACACACGCTGGTACCCGTCAATCTGCATTGGAAGAACGGCAAGATCAAATGCGAAATCGCGCTGGCCAAAGGCAAGGCCGAGCACGACAAGCGCGACACCATCAAAGACCGCGAAGGCAAGCGTGAGGTGGAGCGTGCCATGAAGTCACGCACGCGTTAAACAACGCACATCCGTCTGAGCGGTTCTCGCTCAGACGTCTCCCATCAACGGTTGGGTTTACGTTTGGCCGCGTTGGCGCTGGGTTTGCCTGCGCCATTGACGCGGGGTGGCAAACCTGTGTGCTGTGTGAGCACACGCCCCTTGGTGGGTGTTGACGTGCTGTTCTTGCGACGCGCACTGGTATAGCCGCCATCGGTCAAGGGCTGAAACGTAGGAATCAAATGCTGCTTGCCATTGCCAATCAGGTCAGCGCGGCCCATGGCTTTCAAGGCTTCGCGCAGCAAAGGCCAGTTGTTGGCATCGTGGTAGCGCAGAAACGCTTTGTGCAAGCGACGGCGACGCTCACCGCGCACCACATCCACCGTTTCGCTGCTGCGTGTGATGCGGCCCAAGGGGTTGCGGCCAGAGTGGTACATGGCCGTGGCGGTGGCCATGGGGCTGGGGTAGAAGGTTTGCACTTGGTCGGCTCTGAAACCATTACGCTTGAGCCACAAGGCCAAGTTCATCATGTCTTCGTCGCTGGTGCCGGGGTGAGCTGCGATGAAGTACGGCACGAGGAATTGCTTCTTGCCCACTTCTTCACTGAACTTGTCGAACATGGTTTTGAAGCGGTCATACGAGCCGATGCCGGGCTTCATCATCTTCGACAGTGGGCCACCTTCGGTGTGCTCAGGCGCAATCTTGAGGTAGCCGCCCACATGGTGCTGCACCAGCTCTTTCACGTACTCGGGCGACTTGACGGCCAAGTCGTAACGCAGGCCTGAGCCTATCAAGATTTTCTTGATGCCCTTGAGCGCACGTCCACGGCGGTAAATGTTGATGAGTGGCGTGTGGTTAGTGCCCAAGTTTTGGCAAATGCCGGGGTACACGCAACTGGGTTTGCGACACGCGGCTTCAATCTCAGGGCTTTTGCAACCCAAGCGGTACATATTGGCAGTGGGGCCGCCGAGGTCGGAGATGACGCCGGTGAAGCCAGACACTTTGTCGCGGATGTCTTCAATCTCGCGAATGACCGACTCTTCACTGCGGCTTTGGATGATGCGGCCTTCGTGCTCGGTGATCGAGCAAAACGTGCAACCCCCAAAGCAGCCGCGCATGATGTTGACGCTGAAGCGAATCATCTCCCACGCGGGGATTTTGGTGGTTGCATCATGGCTACCGTTTTCGTCGGCATACGCGGGGTGCGGGCTGCGTGCGTAGGGCAAGTCAAACACATGGTCCATCTCAGCTGTGGTCAGCGGGATGGGCGGTGGGTTGACCCACACGTCACGTGCGGTATGGCCTTCGCCGTGGGCTTGCACCAACGCACGGGCATTGCCGGGGTTGGTTTCTAAATGCAGCACGCGGTTGGCGTGGGCATAGAGGATGGGGTCTGACTTGACTTGCTCGTACGCGGGCAGGCGAATTACGCTGCGCTCGCGTGGTGGCACTTTGAGTTTGCCTTTGCCTTGGAACGCTGGGTTCGGTACAAAGTTCAGTGGCGAAACGGTAAACCCTGCTTCAGCCTTTGCACCGACCTGCGCATTGGCGGCATCCGCCACCGCATTGGCCTCGTCTTCACGGGCACAGGTTTCACCCTGCGCTTTGGCTTGCTCGCTCACCATCAAATACGGATTGACGTGGGCCTCGACCCTGCCCGGCACGTCAATGCTGGACGAGTCAATTTCAAACCAACCCTCAGGCGTTTCGCGACGCACAAAGGCCGTGCCGCGCACGTCGGTGATGTCTTGCACCGGCTCTTTGGCGGCCAAGCGGTGGGCGATTTCCACAATCGCGCGTTCGGCGTTGCCGTACAGCAGCAAATCGCATTTGCTGTCCACCACGATGGAGCGGCGCACTTTGTCGGACCAATAGTCGTAATGCGCAATGCGGCGCAACGAGCCTTCAATACCACCCAACACGATGGGCACATCGTTGTAGGCTTCTTTGCAGCGTTGGCTGTACACCAGCGCGGCGCGGTCGGGGCGCTTGCCACCCACATCACCTGGTGTGTAGGCATCGTCACTGCGAATTTTGCGATCCGCCGTGTAGCGGTTGATCATCGAATCCATGTTGCCGGCGGTCACGCCAAAAAACAGGTTCGGCTTGCCTAATGCTTTGAACGGGTCAGCACTTTGCCAATCGGGCTGGGCAATGATGCCCACACGAAACCCTTGGTTCTCCAACATGCGGCCAATGACTGACATGCCAAAGCTCGGGTGGTCTACATAAGCGTCGCCCGTGACGATGATGATGTCGCAGCTGTCCCAACCGAGTTGTGTCATTTCCTCGCGCGACATCGGCAAAAACGGGGCCGTGCCAAAACGGGCCGCCCAGTATTTGCGGTAACTGGTCAGCGGCTTGGCGTTGCGGGGGAAAAGGGAGACGTCGGCGTAGGCATTCATGAAGGGCCTAAGTGTACGGGTTAGCCCCTTCCCTTCGGGTTTTAGGGGCTATCGCCCCTCGCTTCAAGGCAGCGCCTGCACCGTCAGAGGAGCGTCCCACAGGTGGGACATCACGGCTTGTGCCTGCGCCACATCGCCCGAGGTGAAAAACTGCACAGAACCCAGCGCTGTTTGCGTGGTCAAACCGCCGTTGTCAGCCAAACGGCGGGCCAGCTCACGGGCCACGGCCTCGGCGGGGTCTAGCAGGGTCACGCCCTCACCCGCCACGCGCTGGATGGTGTCGCGTAAAAACGGGTAATGCGTGCAGCCCAGCACCAAAGTGTCTGCGCCCTGCTCTAGCAGCGGCGTGATGAACTGACGCAACAAGCTTTCTGTCTCTGCACTGTGCAAATCGGCGCGTTCCACTTGCTCCACCAAACCAGGACAGCCTTGCAGCAAAATGCGTTTGTCTGCGCCATACAGCTCGACCAGCCTTGCCACCGCGGCACTTTGCACGGTTTGGCGTGTGGCCAGCACACCCACCACGCCACTGTGCGTGAGCGCCACAGCGGGTTTGATGGCAGGCTCAATCGCCACCACGGGCAAATGCGTTTGCTCGCGCAAGGTTTTGGCAGCCACCACCGTGGCCGTGTTGCAAGCGATGGTGATGCCCTTCACGCCTTGCTCGGCCAGCCAGTTGCCCACGGTGAGCGTGCGTTGGGTGATGTGCGCTTCAGATTGGTCGCCATACGGGGCGTGACCGGAATCGGCCACGTACACCAAATGCTCATGCGGCAAAGCGGCTCGGATGGCACGCAAGACGGACAGGCCACCGACACCCGAATCAAACACGCCAATGGCGCCTTGAAATGGGCTCGCTGTCGTGGATGAGGCAATGGGCTGGGACATGGTCCGAAGGTGCAGAAACTGGGTTGGGGTGAATCAACAATCTGCACATTCTCGCCGAGACGAGAACGCGGTTTACAGCCCAGCGTCCAAGGTTGCTATGTCTGGAGGTTGACACCCCACACGGCTGCAGTTGATGGCAGCAGCCACCAAGGCGCGTTGCAAGGTTTCAGGCACACGTTGCATGGCAAAGCTGTTGTTGTTCAAGGTGTCGTGCAGCACCCAATCCGCCAAGCAGCTGCCCCAAAACGTGTCGCCTGCGCCCACGGTGTCTTTCACATCCACCGCAGGAGCCGCGCCTTGTGCATGTGCATCACCCACTTGCAAATAAGCGCCTTGCGCACCAAAGGTCAGCGCCACACGTGCGCATCCTTGGGCCATCCAATGCGCAGCCAGGCTGGAAGCATTGGCCAAAGACACATTTGAAAAACCCAGCAGCTCTAAATCTTCATCGCTGGCCTTGAGCCAGTCGGCATGTGCCGCCACTTCGCGGACCGCTTGCAAATACGCGGGTACGTCGCTGGCCACGCGCGGGCGCAAGTTCACGTCCACGCTGATGGTCCACCCCAAACGTTTGGCCGCAGCAACGATTTGCAAGACCTTGTGATGCTCAGGTGGCATGGCCATGAGCGAGCCAGTGTGCAGCACGCCAGGCGGCGAAGCCTCTAACAAAGCCACCACATCAGCCACTTGGTAGTCACGGTCGGCCACACCTTCACGGTAAAAACCGTAACTGGGTTGCCCCTCATGCACCTGCACCACGGCCAGCGACGTGGGCAAGGCCGAGCGCGGCAGCAAGCTGCGTGCATGGTTGGCCTGCAAATGGTCGAGCAAGGCTTGACCAAATGCATCCGTCGACAACGGCGCAATGAAACCCACCGCCGCGCCTTGCAACGCCGTGGCGCACGCCAAGTTGTAGGGGCTACCACCCAAGTGCGGCACCAGCGAGCCATCGGGCTGCGCGATGCAGTCCATCAAGGCTTCACCCAGCACCCAGACCGGTATGTGAGCAGGTGGCGTGTGTGATGCAGCGCTCAAGCCAAGCACTCCGCTGGAATGTCTTCGGGCTTCATCGCGCCCGTCATCACGGCCACGGTGTCACTCATGCTGATATTTTTCGGATTCAACACCGCCGCGCGTTTTCCTAAGCGGGCCACATGGATGCGGTCTGCAATTTCAAACACATGGGGCATGTTGTGCGAAATCAGCACCACAGGCAGGCCTTTGTCGCGCACGCGGCGAATCAGCTCAAGCACCATATTGCCTTCTTTCACGCCCAGCGCAGCCGTGGGTTCATCCATGATGACCACATGCTGCGCAAACGCTGCTGCGCGTGACACGGCCACGCATTGACGTTGGCCACCAGACAAAGTTTCTACCGCTTGCGTCATGGAACGAATGCCCACTTTCAAGTCATTCATGCGCTCGATACTTTCTTGCAGCATTCGCTTTTTGTCGAGCATGCGAAGCACGCTGCCCGCAAAGCCTGGGCGACGAATTTCGCGGCCTAAAAACAAATTCTCAGCAATGCTCATGGCAGGTGCGACTGCCAAATCTTGATACACGGTTTCAATGCCTGCGCGGCGTGCATCGATGGGCGATTTGAAATGGATGGGGTTGCCATCCAAAGAAATCATGCCTTCATCAGGCACCGTGGCGCCCGACAAACATTTGATGAGTGACGACTTGCCCGCGCCGTTGTCACCAATGACCGCCAAGATTTCGCCTGCGCGCAGCTCAAAGTCTGCGCCGTCCAAAGCAGTGACTTGGCCATAACGTTTGACCAAGCCCTTCGCCTGCATGACGATGTTGTGTTGTGTGCCGCTCATGATCAGCGTGCTCCCTTGCGTGAGAGTTGATCTGTGGCAACAGCCAAGATCACCAAAATACCTGTGACCAAAATTTGATAAACCGAGGACACGCCCATGAGCGTGAGACCGTTGCGGAACACACCCACAATCAGCGCGCCCACCAAAGTGCCCAGCACCACACCACGGCCACCAAACAAACTGGTGCCTCCCAACACCACGGCGGTGATGGCATCTAAGTTTTCGGTTTGTCCTGCATTGGGGTCACCCGCGCCAGTGCGCGCCACACCTAGCATGGCGGCCAGCCCATAGCAAAGCCCTGCCAACACATACACCCACAACAACACTTTCTCGGTGGAAATGCCTGTCAAACGTGTCGCTTCTGGGCTGTTGCCCACGGCGTACACATGTCGGCCTGCGGCGGTTTCACGCAACGCAAACCAAGTGAAGAGATACAAGCCCAACATCATCACCACGCCGTAGCTCACCGTGGCACCACCGAATGTGAAGGTGCTGCCCAACCAGTTCATACCCGCAGGAATGTCGGTCACGGTCTGTGAGCCCGAGTAAAGCTGCGTGATGGCAAATGCAATGTTCAAGGTGCCCAAGGTCACGATGAAGGGAGGCAATTTGATGCGCGTCACCAACACGCCGTTGAGGTAACCAAAGGCGGTCGTCACAGCCAAGCCGCACGCCATCGCGACGGGTGTTGAAAGCCCGTAATCTGCTGCAAATTTGGTCATCACAATGCCGCCCAGCGCCATGACCATGCCACATGACAAGTCAATGCCTGCGGTCAAGATGATGAGGGTTTGACCAATGGCAATCACGCCCACCACCATGACTTGCGCCAAGATGAGCGAGAAGTTTTGGGTGCTCAAAAACCGGTCGCTTTGGCTGGCGAAAAACACGCAGGCCAACACCAGCGCAATCAGCGGGCCCAAGGTGCCCATGGGCGGAAGCTTGTCTTTGAAGGAATTCATACAGTGACTTTTTTCTTTAAAACCGCAGGGGGCCACACGGCCCCCTCTTTCAAGCTATGTTGACGCTTTACTTGTTACCCCAGCACAGGTCTGTGCCAGTTTTCACGTCTTTGCTGTCCACACCTTTCATGGACTTGGCCGCAATCAGTGTCACACCGGTGTCGGTGTAGCCGCTGACTTTTTTACCTGTCTTGGCGTATTCCACACCCGCAGCCACGCCCATGGCGGCCATGCGCAAGGGGTACTGTTGCGAGGTGGCAGCAATCACGCCAGCACCCACGTCTTTGATGCCAGCGCAGCCGCCGTCCACAGACACGATCAACACGTCTTTCTCTTTGCCTGCGGCCTTGAGTGCGTTGTAAGCACCGGCAGCTGCGGGTTCGTTGATGGTGTAGACCACGTTGATGTTGGGGTTCTTTTGCAAGCAGTTTTCCATGCCGGTTTGGCCCTTGGCACGGTCGCCAAAGCTGTCGGCCATACACACCACTTCAGCAGGCTTAGCCAACTCGTTGCTTTTGGCGTCGAGTGAGGTCAAGCCGTAGCCTTGCAAGAAACCGTTGTGGCGCTGTGCGCCCACAGGGTGACCTGGGAACAAATCGAGGGTGGCGATGACGGGCTTCTTGCCATTCAAAGCGGCTTTGGCGTATTGACCAATGAACACACCGGCTTTGTAGTTGTCCGTGGCAAACAACGCGTCAGTCGCGTTGGCAGGTTCTGTGGGGCTGTCCAAGGCGATGACCATCACGCCTTGTGCTTGTGCTTTCTTGATGGCAGGCACGATGGCTTTGGAATCGCTGGGCGTGATCAAAATGGTTTTGGCGCCTGCGGCGATCATGTTTTCCATGGCGGTGATTTGACCTGCGTTGTCGCCGTCGGTTTTGCCTGCGGCAGACATCACTTTGGCGCCAAGCTTTTTCGCTTCGGCTTGTGCGCCCTCTTTCATTTTCACAAAGAAGGGGTTGATTTCTGTTTTGGTGATCAAGCCGATCACGGGCTCAGCCGCATAAACGCTGCTGGCTGCCAAGGCCATTGCTGTCAACATCAATTTAGGTGTGTTCAATTTCATCAAGGTCTCCACATTGTTGGTAATCATCGCCGACGCACTTTTGCGCCGCGACTTAAATGTAAGACAACTCGACTTACTAAATCAAGTTAGTTTAGTTAGTACATACCCTGAAACACGAGTTGCTAAAAATTTGGCATCCTCCAAGGCCTGACAATATTGACAAATTAAGGACAGATACGTGCTCAAAGGAATTGACCCCATCCTCACCCCCGAGTTGCTCATGCACCTGTGTGCCATGGGCCATGGCGAATGGGTTGCCGTTGTGGATGCCAACTTCACTGCTGATTATTTGGCACACGGAAAACCTGTGGTTCGACTCCCAGGCCTCAGCCTAGAACGCGTGAGCGACGCAGTGCTGTCTGTACTTCCACTTGCCACCGATGTGGCGCAACCAGTCGCCCTCATGCATGTGTGCCACAGCGATGCCGCGCATCGCACGCCAGCCCAACAAGCCGTGATTGGCTTGGTCAATAAAACGGGCTTTGGGTCGAATCAAGTCGAAGCCGTGGAGCGCTATGCGTTCTACGAGAAAATCAAAGGCGCCAGTTTGATTGTGCAAACTGGCGAAGGCACGGCTTACGGCAATGCCATGTTCTGCAAAGGCGTGATTCTTTTATGAAAACAATGCGTGGGTCCAACCACACCGGCATGCGCCAATTCAACGAGCGCACGGTGCTGCGCGCCATTCGTCACGAAGGCGCCATTCCCAAAGCCGATTTGGCACGTCTCACGCAGCTGTCGTCACAAACAGTTTCCATCATCGTCAACCGTTTGTTGGAAGATGGATTGCTCATCAAGCAAGACCGCATTCGCGGCAAGATTGGTCAGCCCTCGGTGCCCCTCGCCATCAACCCCGATGGCGCCTACAGCATTGGCTTGCAAGTGGGCCGCCGCAGCCTTGAGGTGGTGGTGACAGATTTCCTTGGCCAAATGCGCCACCAGTGGCAACACAACTACCCCTACCCCTCGCCCACCGAGGTGCTGCCCAAAATCAAAGAAGGCTTGAAGCTCATGCAAAAGCGCATGGGCCCCGAAGCTTGGAAACGCGCCATAGGCATTGGCCTGAGTGCGCCGCTGGCCATGCACCAATGGGGCGACTTGATGGGCAAGAAAGCCCAAAAAGCCATGGTGGATTGGGAGCACATCGACTTGGTGCAAGAAGTGCAAGCCATGTCTGCTCTGCCCGTTGAATTTGCCAAAGACACCACCGCCGCTTGCGTGGCTGAGTTGGTGCAAGGCTTGGGGCGTGATGTGCCTAACTTTTTGTATGTCTATGTAGGCACATTTGTGGGGGGCGGATTGGTGATGGATGGCCACATCGTCAACGGCCCACGCGGCAACGCAGGTGCGATTGGCTCTATGCCGATTGGCCTGCCACCGTTGGGCACACGCGCCAATGCCAACACACCTGCACAGTTGCTACAACTCGCCTCGGGGTGGCAGTTGGAACAAGCCTTGATGGCCGCCGGCCACGACCCACTGCTGGTGCAGCAAGACGCCATCATGAACCCCGAGTTCAGCGCGTTCACTCAGCCTTGGTTGTCGCAAGCTGCCAAAGCCTTGGCCATGAGCGCCACCAGTGCCTCAGCCTTGCTGGATTTGGACGCCATCATCATGGATGGTTCGCTGAACCCCAAGCTTTTGCAAGCCCTCATCCAACAAACCGAAGCCAGCTTGGCGCAATTCAGTTTTGATGGCATTCATCAGCCCCAAATTTTGGCTGGCCGTGTGGGCAACCATGCCCGCGCTTTGGGCGGTGCACTGCTACCCTTGCACGCTCAGTTTTTCCCTGACAAAGACATCTTTTTGAAGCAAGACGAACTCGGGTAACCATCCAGAAAAATGATCCGTAACCATGTTGACTAAAAACATGAAACTAAGTTACATTTGCGTTCATGTTGGAACGTATCAAATCGACCCTTTCGTCCTTAGCCCCCGCCGAACAGCGCGTGGGCAAGCTTCTTCTCTCTGACCCACGCACTTTTTCGACCCTGCCCGTCACCGAACTGGCCGAACGTGCAGGCGTGAGCAAACCGACCGTGGTGCGCTTTTGCCGCAGCATGGGCTACGAAGGTTTGAGTGATTTCAAGCTCAAGCTCGCTGGCAGCTTGAGCGAAGGTGTGCCCTTCATCCACCGCAACGTGGGCGCACAAGACAACAGCAACGATGTGTTGGTCAAAGTCATTGACAACACCGTCACCGCGTTTTTGAAATACCGCAACGATGCGTCATCCGCCGCCATCGACAAAGCCGCCGAAGCCATCGCCCTCACCCACAAAAAAGGCAAACGCCTTGAGTTTTTTGGTGTGGGCAATTCAGGCATCGTGGCGCAAGACGCACAGCACAAATTTTTCCGTCTGGGTTTCCACACCATCTCGCACAGCGACGGCCACATGCAAATCATGAGCGCTTCTTTGCTCGGCCCTGGCGACTGCTTGGTGGTGTTCTCTAACTCTGGCCGCACACGCGATTTGCTCGACTCATGCGAGATTGCCAAAAAGAACGGGGCCACCACCGTGGTGGTCACCGCCTCTGGCTCACCTCTGGCCAACGCCGGAAAAATTCACCTCGCAGCGGACCACCCCGAAAGCTACGAAAAATTCAGCCCCATGGTGTCGCGCTTGCTGCACCTGATGATCGTCGACGTGTTGGCCACCACCGTGGCACTGCGCATAGGCAGCACACAGCTGCAACCTTTGCTGCGCAACATGAAACAAAACCTTCTTAACAAACGTTACTCATGACACACCCCAACCCACCAGCGGGTACGCTGGACATCGTGATTTTTGGCGGCGCTGGCGACTTGTCGTTTCGCAAACTCTTGCCTGCGCTGTACATGGCGCACTTGCATGACAAGCTTGATGCGTCGGCACGCATCATTGCTGTGGGCCGCCAAGATTGGACGCGCCAAGAGTATTTGGATTTCATCGACAAAAACTCACCCGCCTTCATCGAAAAAGACGCCTTCACCAAAGACGATTGGCAAAGCTTTTTGAACCGCTTGGCCTACGTGAGCATGGACGTCACCAACGCCAACGACTTCCAAAAGCTCAAAGACTTGTGCGACACACCCGCGCTGCGCGTGTATTACTTGGCCACGGCGCCGAGCTTGTTCACGCAAATTTGCGCACACTTGTCGGGCGCAGGTTTGGTGGATGCGCAGTCGCGCGTGGTGCTTGAAAAGCCACTGGGCACCGACCTCGCCTCTGCTCGCGACATCAACAGTCAAGTGGCCCGTTACTTTGACGAGCAGCAGATTTACCGCATCGACCACTACCTCGGCAAAGAAACCGTGCAAAACCTGATGGTGCTGCGTTTTGGCAATGCCATTTTTGAGCCGCTGTGGCGTGCGCCTTACATCAAGAGCGTGCAAATCACTGTGGCCGAAAGTGTGGGCGTGGGCAGTCGTGCAGGTTTTTATGACGGCGCAGGTGCGATGCGCGACATGGTGCAAAACCACTTGTTGCAGCTTCTGTGCATCGTGGCCATGGAGCCGCCCATTTCTTTGGGTGCCGACGATGTGCGTGATGAAAAGCTCAAAGTGTTGCGCTCGCTGCGCAAGATGGATTTGGCTGATATCAAGCGCGACACCGTGCGCGGCCAATACACCGCAGGTGCTTCTGAAGGTGCTGCCGTCAAAGGCTATTTGGAAGAAGACAACGTGCCCGCCAGCAGCCGCACCGAAACCTTCGTGGCCTTGCGCGCGCACATCAACAACGCCCGCTGGGCCAATGTGCCATTCTTCTTGCGCACGGGCAAACGCATGCAGCGCCGCGAATCGCAAATCATCATTGAGTTTGCGGACCAGCCGTTTTCCATCTTTGGTTCTACTGCACAGCAAGAGCCCAACCGACTCATCATCACTTTGCAGCCTGAAGAATCGATTCAGCTGGAGATGATGGTCAAAGAGCCAGGCACGGGCATGAACTTGCATCCGGTGAAGCTTGGCCTTGACTTGCAACAGTCGTCTGACAAGCGCCGCGCCGAAGCGTACGAGCGCTTGTTGATGGACGTCATCAAAGGCCGCCTCACCCATTTCATGCGTCGCGACGAATTGGAAGCGGCGTGGATTTGGGTCGAACCCATCATCAACGGCTGGGCCGCGTTGGACGACAAACCGCGCGCCTACTCTGCTGGCAGCTGGGGCCCTGCGGCGTCATCTGCCCTGATGGCGCGCGAAGAACTGTCGTGGTTTGAGGAAGCTTGATGACCTCCGCATGGCATCCTGAATCACGCGGCACCTTGACGGTTCACACCGTCAGTGCAGCCGAGTTGAATGTGCGCTTGGCACAAGACATCGCGCAGCGTTTAGCCGCAGCCATTCAAGCGCGTGGCTTTGCCGTGCTCAGTGTGTCAGGTGGTAAATCGCCTGTTGCTTTGTTTGAAGCCCTGCGTGTGATCGACATCGATTGGTCACGCGTGCGCATCACCTTGGTGGACGAGCGCTGCGTGCCCCGCAGTCACCCCGACAGCAATGCGCTGTTGGTGCAAACCCATTTGCTGCAAGACCTCGCCGCCAAAGCGCAACTGGTGTTCATGGTGGCCAGCACGGCAGCGCCTTTGGATACACCTGCCACGCTTGCCAAAGCAGCCAGCTTGGCATTGACCGCTGCAGGCGTTGCTGATGTGCTGGTGTTGGGCATGGGCGCAGATGGTCACACGGCGTCCTTGTTTCCGGATGCCCCCAATTTGACGGATGCGCTGGACCTGCGCAACACCCAAACCTGCGTGGCCATTGAATTGGCACATCCCCCCGCCAATGCGCCCTATGCGCGTATCACGCAAACCTTGGCGCAAATTCTGTCGGCACGACACATCGTGTTGCCGCTTTTTGGCACCGACAAACTCAGTACCTTGCAGCAAGCGTGGAAGCAAACCACACCTGCCCTACCGATTTCATGTGTGTTGCAACAAACCCAAACGCCTGTGGCGCTTTGGCTTGCCAACTGAAAGTTTTTATGACCGTACCTTTACACGCCACCCTCGCCGCCGTGACCGCTCGCATTGAGCAACGCAGCGCCAAAACACGCCAAGCCTATTTAGACGTGTTGGCCAAAGCCAAAAAGCCCGGTCCTTACCGCGGTGGCATGGGCTGCGCCAATGCCGCACACGCTTATGCAGCCATGCCTGCCAACGACAAACTGGTGTTGCGCCAAGAGCGTCAGCCCAATGTGGGCGTCATCACGGCGTACAACGACATGCTCTCGGCCCATCAGCCGTATGAACACTACCCAGAAAAAATTCGTGCGGCCGCACGTGCTGCAGGTGCCACAGCCCAAGTGGCAGGTGGCGTGCCCGCCATGTGCGATGGCGTGACGCAAGGCGAAGACGGTATGGAGCTGTCGCTGTTCTCGCGTGATGTGATTGCTTTGGCCACGGCCGTGGGTTTGTCGCACAACGTGTTTGATGCCGCGTTGTTCTTGGGCGTGTGCGACAAGATCGTGCCTGGCCTGTTCATCGGTGCGTTGCAGTTTGGCCATTTGCCTGCGGTGTTTGTTCCGGCTGGTCCCATGACGTCGGGTTTGTCGAACGACGACAAAGCCAAAGTGCGTCAGCAATACGCACAAGGCTTGGTCAGCCGCGAGGTGTTGCTGGAAGCCGAACAAGCGGCGTACCACAGCGCAGGCACCTGCACGTTTTACGGCACGGCCAACTCCAACCAAATGCTCATGGAAATCATGGGCTTGCACTTGCCTGGTTCATCGTTCGTGAACCCAGGCACACCTTTGCGTGAAGCCCTGACGGTGGACGCCGTCAAACGTGCCGTGGCTTTGTCGCAAGACAAAGAAACAGGCGTGGGCTACCAAATCAACGCCAAGGTCATCGTCAACGGCATCGTGGGTTTGTTGGCCACTGGCGGTTCGACCAACCACACGCTGCACATCGTGGCCATGGCACGCGCGGCAGGTATTCTGGTGAACTGGGATGACTTTGCGGAGCTCTCGGCCTGCGTACCCTTGCTCGCGCGCGTCTACCCCAACGGCAACGCCGATGTGAACCACTTCCAAGCCGCAGGCGGCATGGGCTACCTCATGGCACAGTTGCTCAGCGCAGGTTTGTTGCACGACGATGTGCACACCATCATGGGTCAAGGCCTGCATCGCTACACCGTTGAGCCTTGGTTGAACAATGGCCAACTCGATTGGCGCGATGTGCCAACCAAATCAGCCGACGAAGCCGTGTTGCGCCCAGTGAGCCAACCCTTCAGCGCCGATGGTGGCTTGCGTTTGTTGCAAGGCAACTTAGGCCGTGCTGTGGTGAAAGTGTCGGCTGTGAAGCCAGAGCACCGCCAAGTGCGTGCGCCTGCCATCGTGCTGACCGACCAAAAACAACTCGGTGTGTTGTTCAAAGAAGGCAAGCTCGAACGTGACTTTGTGGCCGTGGTGCGCAACCAAGGCCCACAAGCCAACGGCATGCCTGAGTTGCATCGCCTCACGCCTGTGTTGGGTGTGTTGCAAGACAAGGGCTTCAAAGTGGCCTTGGTCACCGATGGCCGCATGTCGGGTGCATCGGGCAAAGTGCCCGCGGCGATTCACCTCAGCCCCGAATCTGTGAACGGCGGCTTGATCGGCAAAGTGCAAGACGGCGACATGATTGCGCTCGACTGCGACACCCAAACGTTGCAGCTTGAGGTGAGCGATGCTGAACTTGCCACACGCACCGCCCCCACCCCTGATTTGTCTGGCAACCAACACGGCACAGGCCGTGACATCTTTGCGCTGTTTCGCGCCAATGCTGCACTGGCCGAAGAAGGCGCTTCGCCTTTGTTCACAAACATCTGAAGCTCACTTGATATGACCCAACTCAACCCCGCTTTCACCCGTCCCGCGTTCACTTCACGCGTGGTGCCTGTCATCGTCATCACTCACCCAGACCAAGCCGTGCCCATGGCCCACGCCCTGCTCGAAGGCGGTGTGGACGTGATGGAAATCACCTTGCGCCATGCCGCAGGTTTGCCCGCGATTGAACAAGTCGCCAAACACGTGCCGCAAATGCACGTGGGTGCAGGCACTGTCACACGCGCCGAAGAAATGGCCCGCGTGCAAGCCGCAGGAGCCAGCTTTGCGCTCTCACCTGGCATGACCGATGCGCTCGTGCAAGCGGCGATTCAATGCAAGCTGCCCTTCATGCCCGGCGTGATGACGCCTGGTGAAGTGATGGCCGCCCGTGACTATGGTTTTGGTTTGGTCAAACTGTTTCCCGCAGCACAAGCCGGTGGCTTGGCCATGCTCAAAGCCTTGGGCGGCCCCTTGGGCGATATGCGTTTTTGCCCCACGGGCGGTGTGTCGCTGACCAACATGGGTGAGTTCTTGAAGCAACCCAATGTGGCCATGGTCGGTGGCTCATGGCTCACGCCGGTAGATGTGGTGGAACGCGGCGATTGGGCCGAAATCACCCGCTTGGCCCGCGAAGCCACAGACGCAGCCGCTGTTTAAGTTAATTCAAGCACGCCATCAAAAGTTTCATCTGGTTGCGCCAAGAAACCCACTAAATTTGACGAAAATCCACACATGACTCCATTCGTCCCTCCCCACAAGCGCCAAGCTTGGCAAGCCCTGCAAGCCTTGGCCCAAGGCCCACAACCGCATTTGCGCGAGTTGCTCAAAAGTGCAGAACGCAACACGGCCTTGCACGCCAGTGGCGCTGGCATCAGCATCGACTACGAACGCCAACGCGTCACACGTGAAGTCATGCAACAGCTTTTGGCGTTGGCAAACGAATCGCAAGTCATGCCACAAGCACAAGCCATGTTCAAAGGCGAACCCATCAACGCCACCGAACAACGCGCGGTGTTGCACGTCGCCCTGCGTGGCAGCCATGTGCCCAACCCGCCTTGGGGTCATGAAATTTCCAAGCAAGTCGCGAATGAGTTGCACCGCGTGTGTACCTTTGCCGAGAAAGTACGTGAAGGCCACATGAAAGGCTTTGGCGGCGAGTCCATCACCGATGTGGTGAACCTCGGCATTGGCGGCTCTGACTTGGGGCCTCGCATGACCACCGAAGCGCTCAGCCACTTGACGCGTGACAGTTTCAAAAACAAAGTGCGCGTGCACTATGTATCCAACGTGGATGCTTGGAGCCTGTACACCGCACTGGCTTACCTCAACCCTGCGCGCACCGCGTTTGTGGTGCAAAGCAAAACCTTCACCACGCAAGAAACCATGACCTTGGCTGCGTCTGCCAAGCGCTGGTTGACCGACGGCGGCTGCCCCGCTGACCAACTGGGTAAGCACCTGATTGCGGTGACAGCCAACCCACACATTTCTGCCGCGCAAGGCTTCACCCCTGAACACACCTTTGGTTTTTGGGATTGGGTCGGTGGCCGTTACTCGGTGTGGTCTGCCATTGGTTTGCCTTTGGCCATTTCCATCGGCGCGTTTGCCTTCCAAGACATGCTCTTAGGCGCACGTGCGATGGACGAGCACTTCATGACAGCACCGTCTGACCAAAACCTGCCCTTGCTCATGGCCTTGTTTGGCATTTGGAACCGCAATTTCCTGGGCGCCACCACCCACAACATTGCACCCTATGCCTCGCCCTTGGGCAAGTTCGCGTCGTTTTTGCAGCAAATGGACATGGAGTCCAACGGCAAAGGCACACACGTCGATGGCAGCCCCGTTGAAGTGGCCACTGCGCCCGTGTTGTGGGGCGGCTTAGGCATTGACGGCCAACACGCGTACTTCCAGCTCATCCACCAAGGCAAACACTTGGTGCCGATGGACTTCATTGGTTTGCGCACCGAACGCAGCCCCTTGCCGTTTGCTGCTGAACACCACCGCGTGGTGTTGCTCAACATGCAAGCGCAAGCGCAAGCTTTGGCAATTGGTCGTACGCCCGAAGAAACCATGCGCGAGTTGCGCGACAGCGGCATGGACGAAGCAGAAGTCCAACGCTTGGCCCCACACCGCAGCTACCCCGGCAACGTGCCCAGCACCACCATTTGGGTGGATGCGCTCACGCCACGCAGCATGGGCGCGCTCATGGCCTTGTACGAACACAAAGTGTTCTGCCAAGCCGCCATCTGGGGCATCCACGCTTACGACCAATGGGGCGTGGAGTTGGGCAAAAAAATGGCCAAGGACATCGAAGCCGCCGAAGCAGCTCGTCTGAAAGCCTGATGCATGTTTGAGTCACGCGACCCCGCCGTGGCCCATGCGCAGGCGTATCCACGCTTGCTAGGAGACATCGGTGGCACCAATGCCCGCTTTGGTTGGCAAGCGCTTGAAGACGCACCCATCACCCACGTGCAAGTGCTGCCCTGTGCCGAACACGAATCGTTGTTGGCAGCGGCACAAACGTATCTCAATGCGCAAGGCTTAAGCGCCCCACCCTGCGCTGCTTTCGGCATTGCCAACCCCGTCACAGGCGACCAAGTGGCCATGACCAACCACCACTGGAAGTTTTCAGTGAATGCCTTGCGCGAAGGCTTGAGCGTGTCACGCTTTCTGCTGCTCAACGACTTCACTGCACTCGCTTTGTCGCTCACGCTGTTGCCCGATGCACAAAAGCGCCAAGTCGGCAGCGGCACCGCTGCAGCTGATGCAGCCATTGGTTTGATTGGCCCAGGCACCGGTTTGGGCGTGTCGGGTTTGTTTCCGGTGGGCTATCAAAACAAGTGGATGCCCATCGCCGGCGAAGGCGGCCACGTGAGTTTGACCGCGACCACCGCACACGAGTTTGCAGCCATTCAACAACTGCAAAAACGCTACGGCCATGTGTCTGCCGAGCGCGTGATTTCTGGCGCGGGCTTGGTAGACCTGTATCACGCGCTGTGTGATTTGAAAGACGGTCAAGGCCGAGAAATTACGACGCCCGCCGAAGTGATTGAGCGCGCACAAGAAGTAGCGACCTCCACAGCCAACGAAGCGTTGGATATGTTCTGCGGTTTCTTAGGTTCGGTCGCGGGTGACTTGGCTTTAACGCTGGGTGCACGCGGAGGTATCTACATCGGCGGCGGCATCGTGCCGCGCTTGGGTGAGCGCTTTGATGCGTCACCATTTCGCGAACGTTTTGAGGCCAAAGGTCGGTTCAAGAAGTATTTGCAAGAGGTACCGACGTGGGTGATTCACAGCCCTGTGTCGCCGGCACTGCAGGGTGCGTCGCAGGCTTTGTCGTTGACGCAATGGCAGTAACTTTTTCTTCTGTCGCTGTTGTAGGGTTTTCTCCGGCTACGGCTGGAGAACCGTCTCCGGCTGCGGTGACGCAGCTGACGGAGCGGCAGTTTCCTCATGCTGGAGTACCAGAAATCGTCAACTGCCGCTCCGCCAGCTACGTCACTTCTGGTTATCGAAGAGAAAGTCACTGCATTTGCATTCGACATTTCGTGCTTCACCCATTTCTGTGCACTTGCACACCCTTGCTCTTTCAAGTTCGCGACTTCGCAGCTTGGCTGCAGGGGAATGCGCAGGTGACGATTTCTGGTACTCCAGCATGAGGAACCTGCGCATTCCCCTGTAGCCAAGCGAGCACAGCACACAAAAACAAGACAGCAAAGAATTCACATTTCACAAAACGAGCAACACATGACTGACAAAACTTCAGCCAAAGCCAAACCCACTGCAGCAGCCAGAGCCACACAGCAAGCCAAAGAGAACGAACGTCCCTTGGTTGAAGACATTCGACTGTTAGGCCGCATCTTGGGCGATGTGATTCGCGAACAAGAAGGCAAAGAAGCCTATGAGTTGGTCGAGCAAGTGCGCAAACTCTCGGTGGCGTTTCGCCGCGACTCGGATGCCAACGCTGACAAAGCATTGAAAAAACTCTTGGCCTCGCTCAGCGCCGAAGCCACGGTTAGCGTGATTCGCGCGTTCACCTACTTCAGCCACTTGGCCAACTTGGCTGAGGACCGCCACCACATTCGCCGCCGCGCCATTCACGAACGCGCAGGCGATACGCAAGAAGGCAGCTTGCACATGGCGCTCAGTCGCCTCAAAGCAGCAGGCATTGCACCTAAGAGCATCGTGCAGACATTGGCGCACAGCCATGTGTCGCCTGTGCTCACAGCCCACCCCACCGAAGTGCAACGCAAAAGCATCTTGGATGCCGAGCGTGGCATTGCGCAACTCTTGGGTTTGCGTGACGACATCAAATCTCGCTCAGCCCTGCACGCTTCTGCAAAAGCCCCTGATGCTTTGGCGCTGCGCGAACTCGCCGCCAACGAAATGCAATTGCGCGCACGTGTGTTGCAGCTGTGGCAAACCCGCTTGCTGCGTTTCACCAAGCTCACCGTGTCAGACGAAATTGAAAATGCATTGAGCTATTACGAATCCACGTTCTTGAGCGAAATTCCAAAGCTCTACGCCGACCTCGAAGCCGAGCTGGGCCAAGCCCATGTGCACAGCTTTTTACGCATGGGCCAATGGATTGGTGGTGACCGCGATGGCAACCCCAATGTCAACGCCGACACACTGCGCTTCGCCTTGCGTCGCCAGTGTGATGTGGCCTTGCGCCACTACCTGACCGAGCTGCATTACTTGGGCACTGAGTTGTCGATGTCGGCCATGTTGGTTGATGTCACGCCTGAGATGCATGCCTTGGCTGACCGCTCACCCGACACCAACGCGCACCGCCAAGACGAACCGTATCGCCGCGCCCTCACCGGCATGTATGCACGCTTGGCCGCCACGCTCAAAGACCTGACCGGTGGTGATGCTGCGCGTCATGCGGTAGCGCCACAAAACCCCTATCTGTCAGCGCAAGAGTTGCTGGCTGATTTGTGTGTGATTGCGGACTCACTCCATCACCAACACGGCAGCGCCTTGATGGCCCAGCGCCTCACACCGCTCATGCGTGCGGTGGAGGTGTTTGGCTTTCACCTGGCGACCGTGGACTTGCGTCAAAGCTCTGACCAACACGAGTTGGTGGTGGCCGAGTTGCTGGCTACGGCAGGTGTGGAGAAACACTACGCCAAGCTCAATGAAACACAACGCGTCGAAGCGTTGAACAAACTGCTGCACGATGCACGCCCTCTGCGTGTGATGGGTGCCAACTACTCAGAACTCGCGCTCAAAGAGCTGGCAATTTTTGAAACAGCACGCGAGATGCTGGAGACCTTTGGCAAAGATGCCATTCGCCACTACATCATCAGCCACACCGAGACCGTGAGCGATTTGCTCGAAGTGTTGTTGCTGCAAAAAGAAACCGGTTTGATGCGTGGCACGTTGGGCAGCAAAACATCGACCTGCGATTTGATCGTGGTGCCTTTGTTTGAAACCATCGAAGACTTGCGCTGTGCCGCTGACATCATGGGTGGCTTCTACGCGATTGACGGCGTGGCCAACTTGGTCAAGCGCAGCGGCGGCGAGCAAGACATCATGTTGGGCTACTCGGACAGCAACAAAGACGGCGGCATCTTCACCAGCAACTGGGAGCTGTACCGCGCCGAGATTGCTTTGGTCACGTTGTTTGATGGCTTGTTCAAACAACACGACATCACGCTGCGCATGTTCCACGGCCGTGGCGGCACCGTGGGTCGTGGCGGCGGCCCCAGCTACCAAGCGATTTTGGCGCAGCCCCCAGGCACGGTGCGCGGGCAAATTCGCCTCACCGAACAAGGCGAAGTGATTGGCTCCAAATACGCCAACCCCGAAATTGGCCGTCGCAATTTAGAAACCCTCGTGGCGGCTACTTTGGAAGCCACGATGCTGCAAACCACCAAGCCAGCACCGCAAGCTTTCTTGGATGCGGCGCAGTGGCTCTCACACGCCAGCATGGCCGCTTACCGTGGCCTCGTGTACGAGACACCGGGCTTTACTGAATACTTCTTTGCCTCCACGCCCTTGCGTGAAATTGCCGAGCTCAACATTGGCTCACGCCCTGCGGCGCGTCCCAAGAGCGGCAATGCATCGCCGCGCATCGAAGACTTGCGCGCGATTCCTTGGGGCTTTAGTTGGGGCCAATGCCGTTTGACCTTGCCCGGCTGGTTGGGATTTGGTTCGGCTGTGGACCAGTTCATCCACCAACACCCCACACTCAAACCCAAAGACGCGCTGGCCTTGTTGCAAAAAATGCAGCGCCAATGGCCGTTCTTCCGTTCGCTCTTGTCCAACCTCGACATGGTGTTGTCCAAGAGCGATTTGGGCTTGGCGTCGCGCTACGCCGAGTTGGTGAGCGACACCCGTTTGCGCAAGAAGATTTTTGGTTTGATTGAAGCCGAATGGCACCGCACATCAGATGCTTTGAAGCTCATCACCGGTGACAAGCAACGTTTGGTGAACAACGCCGCGCTGGAACGCTCCATGCGCCATCGCTTCCCCTACATCGACCCGCTGCACCATTTGCAAGTCGAATTGATTCGCCGCTACCGCGAAGGCAAGCGCCCGCAAGACCGTGATGAGAAAGCCCAACGCGGCATTCACATCTCGATCAACGGCATTGCGGCAGGGTTGCGCAACACAGGCTAAGTGACAAGCGGTGATTGGTAGAAGTCGCACATGATATGTGCGACTTATCGGTGGGTTGGTACTTAAATCGGCTAGCAGAAGAAACGCGGCCAGTAGAGGTCTTTCGGGAAATATCCACCATTAGAATTATTTAGGATTACCCTAAAAACTGGATAGAGGCAATACGCGCGCTTCTAACGAAAATTACTCGGACCCAACTTAACTCTCATGAAAACTATGAATAAACGCGAGCTGTTGAAGCAATTCGACGACGGGGACATTACTTTCAAAGAATTCTTTGAACAGTACGAGCTTGTTCTAGCGGCTGAAGTGCTCGATCAGATAAACCACAATCTGGAAGCTGTGAAGCGTGCTGAGGCACAGAAGCGTAAAAGCCTATGGGTGCTCTTAGCGACAGCGATCAGTCTCGCGTTCATACTCAGCCCTCCAATTTACAGTCGCATATTTGGGTACGCAAATGCTGAAGAGTGCGCGATTCATACCAACAGCCAGGTTGCGTCCTTGGCTTGCTACGACCTTTATCCCTCCATCAAAGACAAGGCGGTAGCCGCCCCCGCAAAGATCGCACCGGCTGCAGCACATCCCCAGACAACACCCAATGCTCTGGCAGATTCGGATTTCACAGACGCACCACCAGTTTTGGCTAAACCTGCCCATGGTGCGATGAAGTGGTATGGCCCGCCCCAGGCGAGTGTTGTTCCTTTTGAGATTAAGACTTCCACTGGCTCAAGCTACTTTGTCAAATTCGTTGATGCCACAACCGGCACAAACGTGTTGGGCATATTTGTAGAAGGCGGCAGAGATTTGTCCACTATGGTTCCGCAAGGTCGTTATCACTTGAAATATGCATCTGGCCATAGGTGGTACGGATATGAAGACTACTTTGGCAACGACACAGCATATTCCAAGGCAAGTTCGACATTCAATTTCAGGGTAGACGAGGAAAGAGCATCGGGCTATTCAATTACTCTCTACAAGGTGAAAAACGGCAACATGCGCGCATCGCAGATCAACAAAGCTGAGTTCTGATCAATCGCAATAGATGCGAAACAACTCAAACAAAAGAAAAGCCACCCGAGGGTGGCTTTTCTCATGGGGTGTTAGAAATTACTTCTTGGCACGCAAACGTGTCAGTTCTTTCTGTGTGTCATTCCACAAGTCCATGCCCACGTTGGTGGCAATGCCTGCGTTGACGTGCGTGAGCTTGTCACGCATGCGGTTGACTTCAGCCACCGACAACTCGTTGATTTGCATGCCCTTGGCTTTCAAATCACCCAAAGCTTTGGCAGCTTCGTCACGGGTGTCTTTACGTTCGAAGTCGCGGCTCACGCGTGCGGCATCGAGCAAGATTTTTTGTTCGGTCTTGCTCAAGCCATCCCACCACTTTTTGCTCACCGTGACGATCCAGGGGCTGTACACGTGGTTGGTCACGCTCAAGTACTTTTGCACTTCGTAGAACTTGCTCGACAAAATGGTGTTGTACGGGTTCTCTTGGCCATCAACCGTTTTGGTTTCCAAGGCGCTGAACAACTCTGAGAAAGGCATGGGCACGGCGTTGGCGCCCAAGAGCTTGAAGCTGTCGAGGTACACATTGTTTTGCATCACACGCAGCTTGACGTCGTTCAAGTCTTCCAGCTTAGTCACGGGGCGCTTGCTGTTGGTCAGGTTACGAAAACCATTTTCCCAATAAGCCAAACCGACCAAGCCTTTGTCTTGCAACTTGTCCATCACTTTTTGGCCAATGGGGCCGTCCAACACGGCATCGGCTTCTTTGACGTTGTTGAACAAGAACGGGGTGTCCCACAAAGCCATCTCTTTGGTGATGCCCACCAAGGTGGCGGTAGAGCCCACCATCATCTCTTGTGCGCCGCCAATCAAAGCTTGTTGCATTTGTGTGTCTGGGCCCAATGCGGCAGCACCAATGGCGCGCACTTTCATTTTGCCGCCAGAGGCTTTTTCCACTTGCTCAGCAAACACTTTGGCTGCACGGCCTTGGTTGCTTTGCTCGTTCAAGCCGTAGCCAAAGCGAATCAAGCGTGGCTTGATGTCTTGCGCAAAGGCAGAAAACGAGGCGCTGGCCACGGCCACGGTGGCTGCAGCAATCAGGGTTCGACGAAGAAAAGTCATGGGAAGTCTCCTTGGGTTAAAACTTATCGCATCCACGCCACAGGGGCGGTCACGATTTCTGGGAACAAAACAAACGCAGTCAAGATGATGAGGTAAGTCACCAAAAACGGGTTCACCCCTTTGATGACTTGGTGCATGGACAAACGTCCCACACCGGCCACCACATTGAGCACAGTGCCGACCGGCGGTGTGATCAAACCAATCGCGCCATTGAGCACAAACATCAACCCGAAATACACGGGGTCAATGCCAGCCTTCACCGCGATGGGCAACATCACGGGCGCAAAAATCAAAATCGTAGGCGTGAGGTCAAGAGCGGTACCAATCAGCACCAACGTCACCATCATCACTGCCATCAATACGCGAGGGCTTTCCACCAAGGGGCCTAGCCATCCGGTGAGCACCGTTGGCAAATCAGCCAAAGTGATCATGTAGCTGGCCACTTGTGCGCCTGCGCACAAGAACATCACCACAGCCGTGGTCTTGGCAGCACGCACCAACACCTCGTGGATTTCAATCAGCTTCATTTCCCGGTGAATCACCAAAGCCACCACCAAGGCGTAAAACGCCGCGACCACGGCTGCTTCGGTAGGCGTGAAGATACCCGTCTTCATGCCACCAATGATGATGAGCGGCATGAGCATGGCCCAGAAGGCTTTGCGTGTGGCGTGCAAACGCTCGATCAAGGGGAGCTTTTTACCCTGAGGCAAATCCATGTCGCGCAGTTGAAGCTTCCACGCCACGATCAAACCAATGCCCATGATCAGTCCGGGCACGATGCCAGACAAAAACAAAGAAGAGATGGAGGTGTTGGTGGTCACGCCATAAATCACAAACGGCATGGATGGCGGAATGATGGGGGCAATGATGCCGCCCGAAGCAATCAAGCCTGCCGAGGTGTGCATGGGGTAGCCCTGACGCTTCATCATGGGCAACAAAATGGTGGCCAACGCGGCAGTGTCGGCCAAGGCAGAACCGCTCATGCTGGCCATGAGCACCGCAGCGCCAATCGCCACAAAACCCAAACCACCACGGATGTGACCCACCCAAGCTTGTGCCATGTCGATGATGCGGCGGCTGATGCCACCTGAGTTCATCAACTCACCCGCCAAAATGAAAAACGGCACGGCCAACAATGGAAAGCTGTCCACGCCCGCGACCAAGTTTTGGGCCAGCAACTGGGTGTCCCAAAAATCAAGGGTCCACGCCATGCCTGCACCTGTGAGAACCAAGGCAAATGCCATGTTCAGGCCAATGCCCATGAGCAACAACATGCCCGCCGAGAAAACTATGAATGCTTGTGCTTCTGGTGTCATGCTGTTTACTCCACGTCCACGCCGTGGTCAAAATCCATAGCTTTGTTCTGAATCAATTCTTTGAGTGCCATCAAGCCAATCGCCAATGAGGACAACAACACAGGCAACGGTAGCAACCAATTGGGGTAACCCAACACCACCGAGTTGCTAGACAAACCCACTTCCACCTGCTGCCAAGCGCCACGGCCCAACATCAGGCAGCTCAGAATCACCAAGGCACGAATCAATATCGTCAAGGCTTGGAGCGTTTTGGGGTGATGGCGTAAACCGGCGACGAAGCTGGTGAAGGCCATGTGCTCACCAGCTGGATAAGCTGCGGTGGCACCAATGAACACCATCCACACAAACAACAAACGCGAGAGCTCTTCACTCGCCGCAATGCCGCTGCCAAAACCGTAGCGCAACACCACGTTGAAAAACACGGCCACCGCCATGACACCCAAACACGCGGCCATCATCACGTGCGCGATGGACTGACTGCGTGAGGTGGTTTGATTGGTACTCATACACACTCCTTGGCTTGCAACCAAGCACACACCTGTGCCTGGATCGTTTCAATACTTTGCGTGGCGTCTGCGGTGAACACACCGGCTTCGTCCACTGGTTTTTCTAGGGCCGCAAATTGGCTGTCCACCAACGCGGGCTGAAAGTAGTGGCCGGGTCGTTGCGTCACACGCGCGATGGATTGCTCACGCGTGAGGTCCAGGTGTACAAAACGCAAGGCTGGCACGCTTTGGCGCAAACGGTCACGGTAGGCTTTCTTCAGGGCCGAACACGTGAGCACCGCATGCGGGCCACGTTGCACCAGCGCGTTGGCCAACACATCCAGCCAACCTGCACGGTCATCGTCGGTCAATGGAATGCCAGCGCGCATTTTGTTGACGTTTTCAGGCGGATGAAACTCGTCCCCTTCAATCAACTGCCAGCCCAAAGCTTGCGACAAGGCTGCCGCAAAGCTGGACTTGCCGCAACCGGCCACACCCATGATGACCACAGGACTCATCAACTCAGATTCATTCATAGATTGGATAGCGCTATCCCATTTTGATAAAAAGTAGAGCAAACTCCGTGATAACCATCACATCGTTCACTCTTGGATAGCGCTATCATAAACAAACCATACAGTTCCCAACCTAGCAAAAACCCTGAGCCACATGAAGCCCACCAAAACCCGTTCTCGCGCCACAGGCCGCGTCACGCTGGCGGATGTGGCCGCTTTGGCCAAGGTCAGCCCCATCACCGTGTCGCGTGCGTTACGCGGTGAACGTGCGGTGGCCTCTGATTTGACCGACCGCGTCAAAGCCGCCGCTTTGAAACTGGGCTACACCCCCGATCCCGCCGCACGCGCCCTCGCCTCGCGCCACAGCGACCACGTGGCGGTGTTGATTCCGATGCTGTCCAACAACTTGTTTGTGGACGTGTTGGAGTCCATCCAAAAAACACTGCGCCATGCGGGCTACCAAACCTTGATTGGCATCACCCACTACGACACGCGCGAAGAAGAACAACTCATACGCGAACAATTGCAGCACCGCCCTGCAGGTATCTTGGTCACAGGCCTAGACCGCAGCGATGCGGCACGTGAGCTGATTGAAAAAAGTGGCATTCCGTGTGTGCACATGATGGAGCTCGCCCAATCGCCTGATGTCAACAGTGTGGGGTTCTCACAAACACAAGCGGCCATGACGTTGACCGAGCATTTGCTGCAACGTGGACGCCAACGCATTGCCTTTGCAGCGGCCCAACTCGACCCACGCACCATGCAGCGCTTGGACGGTTGGCGCAAAACGCTCAAGGCGGCCAAGCTGTATGACAAGGCCTTGAGCTACACCAACAAATCGCCGTCATCCATGGCTTTGGGTGGTGAGATGCTGCAACACATCATGGCCCAAGACCCCAGCATTGACGCCATCTTCTTCTGTAACGATGACTTGGCCCAAGGCGCGTTGTTGGCAGCTCAACGCTTGAAAATCAAAGTCCCTCAGCAGCTCGCGATTGCAGGTTTCAACGACCTCACAGGCAGCGATCTCGTTGGCCCAGGCCTGACCACCATCCGCACGCCACGGGCCGCAATTGGTGAAGCCGCAGCCAAGATGCTGCTGAACCTGATGCGTGAAGAGGATGTGCCTACGCCCAGCGTGGACGTAGGCTACGAACTGATGGTGCGCGGCAGCACCTGAACTTTACAAACGCAAGCCCGAGGCTTGGTCAAACCAAGTCACATATTCGACTTGAATCTCTAAGCCCACAGCGTCACCAGGGCGCACCTGCGTTTGCGGCGCAGCGCGCACCGTGACTTTGCCAGCCGCCGTGTCCACCACCACATAGGTGTCGGCACCTGTGGGCTCGACCAAATTCACCACACCACGCCAAGGCGCGGCATCATTCAAACGGATGTGTTCTGGCCGCAAACCCAGCAAGCTAGGTTTGCTGGCGTTGTCAGGCACGGCCAAAGCCAGTTGTGCACCTGCCACTGTGAACTGCCCTTCGCCCGATGCCCTGCCCTCGACCAAGTTCATCGTGGGTGAACCAATGAAGGTCGCCACATAGGTGTTGGCAGGACGGTTGTAAATCTCATCAGGGGTTCCGAGCTGTTGCAACACACCGCCCTTCATCACCGCGATGCGGCTGCCCAAGGTCATGGCTTCAACTTGGTCATGCGTCACATAGACGCTGGTGATGCCGCTGAGCTGGTGCAAGCGTTTGATTTCGGCACGCATCTCCACGCGCAACTTGGCATCGAGGTTAGACAGCGGCTCATCAAACAAAAACAGCTGTGGGTTGCGCGCCAAAGCACGGCCCATGGCCACGCGTTGACGTTGGCCGCCTGAGAGTTGCGAAGGACGACGGTCTAGCAAATGCTCAATTTGCAACATGGCCGCCACTTCGGCAATGCGCGCTTGACGCTCGGCCTTGGGCACTTTGCGGATTTCGAGGGCGAAGCCAATGTTCTCGGCCACGCTCATCGTGGGGTATAGCGCGTAGCTTTGAAACACCATCGCAATGTCGCGCTGCGCGGGCGGCACGCCCACCACGTTTTTGTTGCCAATGGCAATGCTGCCTTCGGTGGGCTCTTCCAAACCCGCAATGATGTTGAGCAAGGTGGACTTGCCGCAGCCCGAGGGGCCGACCAAGATCAAGAACTCACCGGGGGCCACGTCGATGTCGATGCGTTTGAGCACCTCCACCGTGTTGTCACCCTTGCCAAAACACTTGCGAATGCCGCGAATTTCTAATGCTGAAGACATCGTCGTTCCTTTTAACCTTTGACAGCGCCGGCGGTGAGGCCGCGCACAAAATATCGTCCTGCCAGTACATACACCAGCATGGTGGGCAAGCCCGCAATCAACGCAGCCGCCATGTCCACGTTGTAGGCTTTGACGCTGCTGGTGGTGTTGGCCAAATTGTTCAAACCCACGGTGATGGGCTTGGAGTCGGCGCCGCTGAAGGCCACGCCAAACAAAAAGTCATTCCAGATTTGGGTGAATTGCCAAATCAAAGTGACCATCACAATCGGCGTGGACATGGGCACGATGATGCGGAAAAAGATCATCCAAAAACCCGCGCCATCCATGCGCGCGGCGTTCATCAAATCTTTAGGAATGCCCGCGTAGTAGTTGCGAAAAAACAAGGTGGTGCTGGGCAAGCCCGCCAACAAGTGCACTAAGATCAAACCGCCGATGGAGCTGGACATGCCTAACCAACCGAGCACTTGGCTCATGGGCAACAGCACGACTTGAAACGGCATGAACACGCCAAACAGCAGCAAAGCAAACAAGGTTTCGCTGCCGCGAAATTTCCACAAACTCAGCACGTAGCCATTGAGCGAGCCCCAGGTGGTGGAGATCAACACCGCAGGCACTGCCATCCACACCGAGTTCCAAAAGAAGGGCTCTAGGCCTGAACACTGCGCACCGGTACAGGCCGAGTCCCATGCCAAACGCCAGGCCTCAAAGTTCAAGGCGCCGGGCAAGCTGACCAAGCTGTTTTGACGAATTTCTTCAGCGTCTTTGAGCGAGGTCACCAGCATCACGTAGAGCGGTGCCAAGAAGAACACAGCGCCCACCAACAAGGTGACATAGAGCAACGCACGCCACAGCGTTTGCGCAGAAAAGAACTTAGTGCTCATGGTTTTTGCTCCGCAATTCGCTGTAGAGATAAGGCACGACCAAGGCAGCCACGGTGGCCAACATCATGGTGGCGCTGGCGGCGCCCAAGCCTATTTGCCCACGCGTGAAACTCATGGCGTACATGAAGGTGGCGGGCACATCGGTGGCGTAACCCGGACCGCCCGATGTGAGCGCCATGATGAGGTCAAAACTCTTGATGGCCAGATGCGACAGCACCATCAAGGTCGAGAAAAACACAGGGCGCAACGCAGGCAACACGATGCGCCAATAAATACGGGGCAGCGACGCGCCATCAATCTGCGCCGCTTTGATGATGCTGTCGTCAATGCCGCGCAAGCCTGCCAAAAACAAGGCCATGGCAAAACCCGCCGACTGCCACACACCGGCAATCACCACGCAGTAAATGGCCATGTCGCTCTCGACCAACCAACTGAAACTGAAGCTGCTCCAGCCCCAGTCATGCATGAGTTTTTCTAGGCCCATGCTGGGGTTGAGCAACCACTTCCACGCCGTACCCGTGACCACAAATGACAAAGCCATGGGGTACAAATACACGGTGCGAATGAAGCCTTCAGCGCGCACTTTTTGGTCTAACAAAACAGCCAAAAAGACGCCCAAAGCCATGGCACCAGCGACATAGCCGATGCCGAAAATAGCCAGGTTTTTCAGGGCGACCCACCAGCGGTCCATCTCCCACAACTTGGCGTACTGCGCCAAACCTGCGAACTCGTAGTTGGGCAACATGCGCGAGACGGTGACCGACAACACGCCGTTCCAAATCATGAACCCGTAGATGAATGCAAAACCCAGCACCAAGCCGGGAGCAACCACCATTTTGGGAATCAACGCTTCTAAGCGATGCTTTTGCATCTGAGTGCCTTTTTAAAAAAACAAAAAAGGGAAAGGGTCCCCCCTTTCCCAATCCCTCGTTCAAGCCTTGCTTACCACCACACTTCGTACTGAACGCCAGCGAGTGTTTGTGAGGTGCGGCCGTTGGCACCGAAGCCTGTGGTCGCGTTGTTGTTCGCGTCAGCTGCTGCTTGGTTCCAGTTGGCTTTCGTCACGTAAAAACGTAACTCAGGACGTGACCAGAAGTCTGGAGACAAAGCCAATGTGGGAGCGATCGTCAGCTTGTTCAAGCGCTGTGAGGCTTGGTTGTCGCTGAACTTGCGTGATGTGGTGCCTGCTTCCACCAACCATTTGAAGTTCTTTGAAACAGCGTAAGACACGCGACCACCCAGAGAGGTATCTTTGATGGTGTAAGTGACAGCTGGGTCATCTGACTTGGTCGTTTGGTAACCCACGATCGCTTGGCCTCCGAACGCACCAGATTGCCAGTTGATCGAGTCAGCAATGCGGTTTGTTTTCTTGCCATAAATCGCAACTGGGTTTGCACCACTTGTATCGTAGAAAGCGCCAAATCGACCATTGATATTGGCGTAGCCACTAGAGGTTTGCAAGAACAAGCTATTGGTCAAGCCCTTCACAACAAAGTCAGATTGGTTGTGGCTCACAGTGAAACCAGAACCACCGCTGCTCTTCAAGCCTGAGGTGCTAACTGAGGTCAGCAATACGCGGGCTTTACCGCCGGGGTTGGTGTTGATTTCAGACAAATCCAAGTTCAGCTTGTTTGCTGAAGTACCCGCAATCATTTTTGAATCAAAGGTATCGCCTGTTTGCAAGGCTGCGCCCAATTTCATTCCACCGACGGACAAATCAGTAAAACCAGAACCTTGGTTCACGCCGTAGTCCATCAAGAAGTGGTCCACGATGTGCACATCCTGAATACGAAGACGGCGTTGACCTGCCCAAATTTTGGCTTCAGGTGCAAAGCTCAAACCGCTCATCTCCACAAAGGCTTGTTCTGTGCCGACGTTGCCACTGTTCCACTTGGTGGGCATGTAGTCGAGTTTGTATTTCACGCCTTCGACGTCAAAGGTTTTGGCGATGTTGACTTCAACACCGTAGTCACCCTCGTTACCCAAACGGTACTTTTGCAGGTCACCGCCGAGCGTCAAGCCACCTTTGACCTGTTGGTCTTTGTTGTAGCTGTACACACCACCGCCACGGCTGTAGCCAGTGACTTCCACACCGCCCACATCAGCGGCCAAAGCGGCTGTGCTCAAGCAGCACAAAGCAGCAGCCACGCAAGTTAATTTCATCTTCATTGTTTGTATCTCCAAGGTTTATGTTTCAACAGTCGAGCTGCTGCTTATTTGGTGGCTGCGGCGGCAACGAGACGCTTTTGACCTTCGTCAATGCTGATCTTGTCGTCGTTCCAGAACTGGCTCACCAAATCTTTGATCGCGCCTTCGGTCGCTGGCGAAATCGCCATGCCGTGGGCCACGGAGGGGACCAAGCCGCCGGTCTTGGCGGTGTCCACGAAATCTTTGCTAGAGAGCTTGGCACAGTCGTCAAACTTGGCCATCGACATGTTCAAGCGCACAGGGATAGAGCCCTTGTTGAGGTTGAACACTTCTTGGAAATCGGTGCTCATGATCGCGGCTGCCAAATCGCCTTGGGCTTTTTGTGCGCTTGCATCTTTGAGCTTGAACATCGCAAATGAATCGACGTTGAAGGTGTATGACTTGGCTGTACCGGGGGCCGCCGCACACCAGAAGTCTTTGCCTGGCTTTTTACCTGCGGCCACAAACTCGCCCTTGGCCCAGTCACCCATGAACTGAAAACCGGCTTTGCCTTGCATGACCATGGCCGTAGCCAAGTTCCAATCGCGGCCAGGCGATGCGGCATCGGTGTAACCCTTGATCTTGCGGAATGTCTCGAGCGACTTTTTCATGGTCGGGCTGTTCAAGGCTTTGGGATCAAGCTTGACCAAGGCATCTTGGTAAAACTTGGCACCACCGACGCCCAACACCACCGACTCAAAGGTGGTGAAGTCTTGCCAGTTTTGGCCGCCGTGGGCCACAGCAATGAGGCCTGCTTTTTTGATTTTGTCGGCTGCAACAAAGAACTCGTCGTAGCTGGTCGGCATGGCAGACACGCCGGCTTTCTTCAAAACCTCAGGATTGGCCCACACCCAGTTCACGCGGTGCACGTTGACGGGCGCTGCCACGTAGTTGCCTTTGTATTTCATGACATTGGCGACCACTTGTGGCAACAAGCTGTCCCACTTCTCGGCTTGCGCCACGCTATCCAAGTTGGCCAACACGCCCTCTTGCGCCCACTCTTGAATGGCGGGGCCTTTGATTTGTGCGGCTGAAGGTGGGTTGCCTGCCACCACACGGCTCTTCAACACGGTCATCGCGTTGTCACCGCCGCCACCTGCCACTGCGAAATCTTTCCAAGCATGGCCTTTGGCTGCCATGATCTTTTTCAGCTCAGCGGCTGATTTAGCTTCGCCACCTGATGTCCAGTAATGCAGGACTTCGACTTCGCCAGCCACCGCTGCAGACACTGACAAAGCTGCAGCGCAGGCCAAAAACAGTTGATTCAATTTCATATTTGTCTCGCTTGAAAATGTGTTGAAACTTGAATTAATCACTCAAGTTGATTTATTCTTACTTAATCAATCAAGTTGATTTACTAGGTATATCCCTAAGTTTCAACACGATGTTTAAACTCGAGGCATGAATACAAACCACAACTCGCAAACGCAGCGACTGTTAGGCAAGGTCAGCCTCATCACAGGCGCTGCACAAGGCATTGGCTTAGCCACCGCCCTCAAATTTGCACAAGAAGGCGCCATCGTCATCGTGTGCGATGTCAAACAAGCAGCGGTAGATGAGGCCGTGAAGCAATGCCAAGCCTTGGGTGCGCAGGCCCTTGGCTTTGTGGTGGATGTGACGCAGCGCGACATGGTGGATGCCACGGTCAAAGCGGTTCTCGACAAGTTCGGCCGCATCGATGTGTTGGTCAACAACGCGGGCATCACGCAGGATGCGCGTTTGCAAAAAATGACACTGGAACAGTTTGACCGTGTGATCGACGTCAACCTGCGCGGTGTGTTCCATTGCGCACAAGCGGTAACCGACGCCATGGTGGCTCAAGGCAACGGCGTGATTTTGAATGCGTCATCGGTGGTGGGCATCTACGGCAACTTCGGCCAAACCAACTACGCCGCAACGAAATTTGGCGTGATTGGTTTTACTAAAACATGGAGCCGTGAACTCGGCCCCAAAGGCATTCGCGTGAACGCCGTGGCACCCGGCTTTATTCAAACCCCCATCTTGTCCACCATCCCTGAGAAAGTCATCCACGAGATGACGGAGCGTGTACCGCTCAAGCGCTTGGGCCAACCCGAAGACATTGCCAACGTCTATGCATTTTTAGCAAGCGACGAAGCCTCGTACATCAACGGCACGGTCATTGAGGTAGCTGGTGGCCTGACGATATGAGCGACACCCACACGCGGCACCACAGTGCAGCCCCCAACGCGCCGCACAGCAAAACTGATCTATTCATCTCTTTCACGCTATTGGCCTTGCAAGGTTTTGGCGGTGTACTGGCCGTTGTGCAACGTGAGTTGGTCGATAAAAAGCAATGGCTCACGCTTGATGAATTTGTCGAAGACTGGGCCGTTGCGCAAATCTTGCCTGGCCCAAACGTGGTGAACCTCGCACTCATGATTGGTGGGCGTCACTTTGGCATCAGCGGTGCACTGGCTGCACTCAGTGGCTTGCTGCTAGCCCCCACCGCGTTGGTGCTTTTGCTGGCTGCTGCAGTTGCCGGCGTTGCAGACACCCCCATGGCACAAGGCATGCTGCGGGGCATGGGTGCCGTATCGGCAGGCCTGATTGCGGCAGTGGGCATCAAGCTCATGGGTGCTTTGAAAAACAACCCCATGGGGATGCTGACCTGCATTGGCATAGGCACCCTCACCTTCATCGCCATCGGCTTGCTGCGCTTGCCATTAGCTTGGGTACTGCTCAGCCTAGGGCCATTGGCCAGCGTGTGGGCGGCGCATTGCATCAAACAACGAGGTGTGGCATGAGCATCACCTTGACCCTTGCCGATTGGGGCTCGCTCTTTTTGCACTTCATTTCGCTGTCGCTTTTGGCAGTCGGGGGAGCTATCACCACCGCACCCGACATTCACCGCTACTTGGTGGATGAAACGCATTGGCTGACCGACACGCAATTCACCTCGTCCATCGCCTTGGCCCAAGGCGCACCCGGCCCCAACGTGATGTTTGTCGCCTTGATGGGTTGGAACGTGGGCCTTAACGCAGGTGGTGGCTTATCAGCAGGCTGGCCAGCAGTGGTCTTGGCCTTGTGGGGTGTGCTCATCACCATGGTCGGCATCATGATTCCATCCTGCACCCTCACCTTTGTCGCCACGCAATGGGCACATCGAAACCGCGACATGCTGGCCGTCAAAGCCTTCAAAAGCGGCATGGCCCCCCTCGTGATTGCACTGCTCATCGCCACGGGTTGGCTGCTCACAGGCAACCACGAAAACCCCGCACGTGATTGGCCCTTGTGGGTCTTAGCAGGTGCCACCACACTCATCGTGTGGAAAACCAAAACGCACCTGTTGCTACTGCTAGGTTTCGGCGCCTTACTAGGCGCCCTAGATTGGATCTAAAAAAAAACGCAGGCCGCAGTCTTCGGCTGCTCGGTATGGATCGAGACCGATTTCTGGTACCCCAGCATGAGGGCTAGGCCCATACCGAGCAGCCGAAGCGAGCTCAGCTAAAAATCAAACAGCAGTCCGCTGACGACGTGCTTCGTACAAGCAAACCCCGCTGGCCACCGACACGTTCAAGCTCTCAACGCCGCCACACATCGGAATGCTGATGAGCTCGTCACACGTCTTGCGTGTGAGCTGACGCATGCCGTCACCCTCGGCCCCCAACACCAAAGCCGTTGGACCTTTGAGATCCACTTGGTACAAAGTTTTGGGCGCATCGTCACTGGTGCCGATGATCCAAATGTTGCGTTCTTTGAGTTCGTTCAAGGTGCGCGCCAAATTCGTCACCATGAAATACGGCACCGTCTCCGCCGCACCACTGGCCACTTTGGCCACGGTGGCGTTGATGCCCACGGCGTGGTCTTTGGGGGCAATCACCGCATGGGCACCTGCACCATCGGCCACGCGCAAACAAGCGCCTAGGTTGTGTGGATCGGTCACGCCATCGAGCACCAAAATCAAAGGTGATTCAACCTTCTCAATGCCTTCGAGCAACTCGTCTAATGAGTGCACCATCTTGATTTCGCTCACACGTGCAGCCACGCCTTGGTGGCCGTGACCGCCTGAGAGTTTGGCCAAACGGGGGCCATCGGCTTCGATCAAACGGATACCCGCTTCAGTGGCACGATCGACAAATTGACGCATGCGCGCATCGCGGCGCGTGGGGTCAAAGTAGATTTCGATGACGGATTGCGGCGCTGTTTTGACGCGCACGCCAACGGCGTGAAAGCCGAAGAGAACTTTAGGGGCTGAAGACATATGGGTTGATTATCCCTTGACCTGTCCCGCTTCTATCGTGATGGCTTGGTCGCACTTGGCAGCCAGCTTCAAATCATGCGTCACCAACACCAAGGTGGTGCCCAGCTCTTTGTTCAATTCAAACATCAAATCCATGATGCGCTCACCGCTGGCATGGTCCAAGCTGCCTGTGGGTTCGTCGGCCAGTAGCAGCGTGGGTTTGACCACAAAGGCGCGGGCCAAGGCCACGCGTTGCTGTTCACCACCCGACAGCACTTTGGGGTAATGGCCCAAACGCTCGCCCAAGCCCACACGCACCAGCATGTCTTTGGCGGCTGCACGGGGGTTAGGCAAGCCTGCCAACTCCAGCGGCAGCATGACGTTTTCAAGCGCCGTCATATTGCCCAAGAGCTGAAAGCTTTGAAACACAAAGCCCACTTGACGGGCACGCAGTGCCGCACGTGCGTCTTCGTCCATCGCAAACATGTCCACACCGCCCAGCCACACCGTGCCCTGCGTGGGAGTGTCCAAACCGGCCATGATGGACAGCAAGGTGCTTTTGCCCGAGCCCGAAGCGCCCACAATGGCCAGCGATTGCTGGGGCGCTAGGTGGAAGTCGATATCGCGGAGAATGTGCAGTGTGCCGCTGGCGTCTTGCACCGATTTCGACAAGTGCGAAACGACCATCAAAGGCGATGTGGAAGATTTTTCAAATGAAGGCTGGGTCATGAAGCGCAATGGGTGGTTAAGACGTGACTTTAACTTGGGCGCACTGGGCGCTGCACTGCTGGGGGCATTGGGCACAAGCGTCGCCTCGGCCCAGCAAAGCGTCATCACGTCCACCGGCCAAGGCATGGAGGGCGAAATCACCTCCACCGGCCCGCACCGCCGCCGTGGCCAACCACCGCAAAACAACGTGCCACCGCCCGGCTCTGCCCCTGCGCCGGGCACCATGCCTGCAGCCACCATTTTGGTGTTGGGCGATTCGCTCAGTGCCGAATACGGTATTCCACGCGGCAAAGGCTGGGTGGCGTTGTTGGCTGACAAACTGCAAGCCGAGCGCCCCGATGTGCGCGTGGTCAACGCCAGCATCAGCGGCGACACGACCGCAGGTGGCCGCTCTCGCCTGCCCGCCATGCTGGACCAAGTACGCCCTGTGCAAGTGGTGATTGAACTCGGTGGCAACGACGCCCTGCGCGGCCTTGACCTCAACAGCACACAAAACAACCTCGAAGCCATGATTCAAGCCTGCCGCGCTGTCAACGCACGCGTGGTGTTGGTGGGCATGCAAATCCCCCCCAACTACGGGCCCGATTACAGCGCCAAGTTCACGGTGATGTTTGCCAACATCGCTAAGAAATACCGCACAGGCCTAGTGCCGTTTTTCCTCAAAGGCATTGCCGATGCGCCCGACGCCACCGCGCAATTCCAACCCGACCGCATCCATCCCAAAGCCGAAGCGCACCCGCGCATGTTGGCCAATGTGTGGCCCGAAATTAAAAAGAATTTATAAACCGTGAGCGTTACCTTCATCTCGGCGCAAGACGCCATCGCCCGCATGGCCATTCCCCTCGGGGCACCCGGCGGGTTCAGCACCATCATCGACGCACGCAGCGAGGACGAGTACGCACTCGACCATTTACCCGGTGCCGTCAACTGGCCCTCGCTCAACAACGAAGAGCGCATCTTCGTTGGCACCATGTACAAACAGGTCAATGCGTTTGAGGCGCAAAAGCACGGCGCGGCGATGGTGGCTGCCAATATTGCACGCCACATCCAACGCGAAGTGTTGGCGTTGCCTAAACACTGGCAACCCCTGATTTACTGCTGGCGTGGCGGCAAACGCAGCGGCTCGCTGTCGTTGGTGCTGGGGCAAATTGGCTTCAAGATCAACTTGATTGAAGGCGGTTACAAAGCGTTTCGCGCGGCCATCGTGGAAGACATTCCTAAGCGCGTGGCGCCGCTGCAGTTCAAAGTCATCTCTGGCCCCACAGGCTCAGGCAAAACGCGCTTGCTCTACGCACTCGCCGCCGAAGGTGCGCAGGTGCTCGATCTAGAAGACCTCGCCAGTCACCGCAGTTCGGTGCTGGGCCACATCCCAGGCCAGCCTCAACCCAGCCAAAAACGGTTTGACACTTTGGTGTGGCAGGCCCTGCGCAGCTTTGACCCTGCGCGTCCAGTGTTTGTGGAGTCTGAAAGCCGCAAGGTGGGCAACCTGTCCATCCCCGAATCCTTGATGCTGGCCATGCGCGACAGCCCTTGCTTTGAGCTGCAACTCAGCCTCGATGAACGCGTGGCCTTGCTGATGGAAGACTACAACTTCTTCGTCGATGACAAAGACTTGTTTTGCCGTCGCTTAGATGCGCTGGTGGCCATTCGCGGCAAAGCCGTGGTCGATGCGTGGAAAGAACAAATTCACACAGGCCACATCGACAACGTGGTGCGCGAGCTGTTGGTCTTGCACTACGACCCCACCTACGCCTCGTCGATGGTGCGCAACTTCACACAGACGAATCAAGCCACAGCTTGTGTCGCAGACAACCGCCATGCAGAGAGCCTGCGCAAAGTGGCACAAGCCTTGTGCCAATCGCAAGGGGTTTAGGGTATCAATCGGCCTGCGGCGCCGTCACACGCACGGCAGCGCGGTAGGCATGCCAGCTGGCAAAACCCAACCAAGGCCCCACCACCAGCAAACCCGCCGCTGACGGCAACATGGCCAACACCACCAAAACGGTGATGAGAAAGCCCCAAAACACTGACACGGCGGTGTGATCCACAAACACACGTAAGCTGGTGATGCAGGCGGTGATGGCATCGGTGTCACGGTCCAAAATCATGGGGATGGACACCATCATGCTGGCAAACACCAGCCCGGCAAAGAAGCCACCCACACAAATGTAGGCGGCAATGAATTCCCAGTTTTGTGGGTTGAACACCGCCTCTAACACCGTGGCGGTGGTGGGCATGCCGCCCGTATTGAAAAACACCGCAAACACCACCAACGACGCGCGCCCCCACAGCAGCTCCATCACCACCATCACCATGATGAGCATGCTCATGCTGCGGATGTGTGACTCCCAACAGGTGAGCGAACTGCCCATGCTCGGTGGTTCACCGCGCTCCATGTGCATGCTCACGTCATACAGCCCCATGGCCAAGAAGGGGCCAATCAGCAAACAACCCGACACAGCCGACAAGGTGTACTCGGGATTGCTTTTGAACACGGCCAACAGAATCAAGGCCATGAGCCAAAAGCAGACGCCGTAAAACAGCGAAATCAAAGGCTGCGAGGCCATGTCTCGCAAGCCCCGCCAAAGCCAACGCAACGGATCGCTGAAGCCAATCGGGTTGATGTCAATGCGGTCATGTGCCTCGTCTGGAACCAATTGCTGCATGTGTCTCCCCTTCTGGCGGGCTTGGTTTTATAGGTGGGCGACTTTCAGAGCTCGCGCCATGTCATTTTGTAAATCGATCACATTCTCTAGCCCAATGCAAAAACGCACCACGCGCCCGCGTTGCGTATGCGACACCGAGCGTATGCGGCTAGACGCCATGTTGTAAGGCATCACCAAACTCATGGGGCCGCCCCAGCTGTAACCAATTTTGAACAGCTGCAAGGCATCGCAAAACGCATCCACTTGTTTGGACGTGAAACGCTCATCCATCACCACGCTGAAAATACCCGCAGCCAAACCCTCAGGCTCTTGCGGTGTCACACACAGTTGCTGCCAATGTGCATGACCGGGCGAACTGGGCAGCGCAGGATGCAGCACTTGGCTGAATGCAGGCTGCGAAGCACACCACGCGGCCAGTGTGCGTGCGGCCGTGTCTTGCGCTTTGTAGCGCAGCGGCATGCTGGGCAATGAGCGCAACACCATCTCGGCATCGTTCGCGCCCACGCCAGTACCCAAACGCATGTGGCTGAGTTTGAGCACACGCGCCAGTTCATCGCTGCGCGTGACGATGCTGCCCATCAACACATCGCCACCACCGCTGGGGTATTTGGTGAGCGCATGGATGGTCAAGTCCACCCCAAGCTCGCCCTGCCCTGGCGTCAAATCAAACGCATTGAAGGCCAAGCCTGCGCCCCAGGTGTTGTCGAGCGCGCACAGCACACCACGGGCTTTGCACAACTGCACCAAAGCCACGAGGTCGGGAAACTCCATCGTCACCGAGCCCGCCGCTTCCAGCCACACCAAGCGTGTGCGCGGTGTGATGCGTGCGGCCAAGTCGTTCACAGCCAACGGGTCGTACACCTGATGCGTGATGCCAAACTGCGCCAACTCGCCCTCGGCCAATGACTTATTGGGCGCGTAGGCGTTGTCGGGAATCAACACCTCGTCGCCAGTTTTGAGCAGCGCAAAATCCACATGCGCAATCGCCGCCAAACCGCTGGGCGTGAGGATGCAATGCGTGCCGCCTTCGAGCGTGGCCAAACGCTCTTCCAACGTGAACGTGGTGGGCGTGCCGTGCAAGCCGTAGGTGTAAGCCGACTTGTCCATCCACTCGCGCGTGCGCATGGCGGCCACGTTGGGGAAGATCACCGTCGAGGCTTTGAACACGCCAACTTGCGGCGCTTCAAATTCTGCGGGAGGAAGGTAGGCGTGGTGAATGAGGTGGGTGCTGCGAGACATGCGCACATATTACCTACGCGGAGTCACCCGAAAATCAAAAGCGTGACGGGAATAAAAAAACTCCGCACGAAGGCGGAGTTTTTTCTTGAAGCGCGAAAGATTAAACCTTCCACTTCTCCAACAAAGCCGCTGGGCGCATGTTGTCATACGGCTCGAACGGTTGGTGAATCCATGGGTTGGTGGGCAAATAGTCCACCGAGTAGTCTGGCTTGAAAGACGACACGCCTTTGGTCCAGATCACAGACGTACGCAGCTCGGTGATGGGCGCGTAGTTGTTTTTGAGTTGGTCGACCACAGCCTTCAAGGTGTGACCGGTGTCAGCCAAGTCGTCCACCAACAACACCTTGCCAGCGATTTCGCCTTTGGGTGTGGTGATGAAACGAGCGATGTCCAAGTGGCCTTGCACCGTGCCAGCGTCAGCGCGGTACGAGCTGGTGGACATGATGGCCAAAGGCTTGTCGAAGATGCGCGACAAGATGTCACCTGGGCGCATGCCGCCACGGGCCAGACACAAGATGGTGTCGAATTCCCAGCCAGATTGGTGAATCTTGATGGCGAGTTTTTCAATCAGGTTGTGGTACTCGTCGTACGAAACGTACAGGTGTTTGCCGTCTTCGGTCAACATATCAATGGTCCTTCAAAATAAAACTGAAATCAAAACGCCGAGTTAAGCCACGTAGGGGTGGGTCAACAAAATGGTGTGGTCGCGGTCAGGGCTGGTGGACACCATGTGAATGGGCACGCCTGTGGTCTCTGCAATGCGGTTGAGGTAATGCTGAGCGGCTTTGGGCAACTTGTTGTAATCGGTCACGCCCACGGTGCTGTCGGTCCAGCCGGGGATGGTTTCGTAGATGGGTTTGCAACGCGAAATTTCGTCAGCGCCCATGGGCAAGATGTCGATGGTTTGGCCATCCAACTCGTAACCCACACACAGCAACAACTCGGTCAAACCGTCGAGCACGTCGAGCTTGGTGATGCACAAACCAGTCAAACCGTTGACTTGCGCGCTGCGCTTGAGCAAGGCGGCATCGAACCAGCCGCAACGGCGTGAACGGCCAGTGGTCACGCCTTTTTCAGCGCCCACGGTAGACATGTGATAGCCGGGGTTGCCGGGGGTTTCCCAATCCAACTCGGTGGGGAATGGACCGCCGCCCACGCGTGTGCAGTACGCCTTGGTGATGCCCAAGATGTAGTGCAACAAACCGGGGCCCACGCCCGCGCCTGCCGCGGCGTTACCGGCCACGCAGTTGCTGGAGGTGACGAAGGGGTAAGTGCCGTGGTCCACGTCGAGCAAGGTGCCTTGTGCGCCTTCAAACAACAGGTTGGCACCGGCTTTGTGAGCTTCGTTCAACTCGCGTGACACGTCGGCCACCATGGGCAAGATTTCTTTGGCGTAGGCCATGGCTTCGTTGTAGACGGTATCAAAGTCCACAGCGGGTGCGTGCAAGATGTCGGTCAACACATGGTTGTGCAGCTCCAGGTTCTCACGCAGTTTGGTGGCGAAGCGCTCGGGGTGCTTCAGGTCTTGCACGCGCAAGGCACGGCGTGCAATTTTGTCTTCGTAAGCGGGGCCAATGCCGCGGCCTGTGGTTCCGATCTTGGCGGTGCCGGCCTTCTCTTTGGCGGCTTCACGGGCCACGTCAATGGCAGCGTGGTAAGGCAAGATCAAGGGACAAGCTTCGCTGATGCGCAAGCGTGAGCGCACTTCGACGCCCGCCTTTTCCAAGCCCGCAATTTCTTCGAGCAACTTGGTGGCAGACAACACCACACCGTTGCCGATGTAGCACTTCACGCCGGGGCGCATGATGCCGCTAGGAATCAAATGCAGCGCAGTTTTCACGCCGTTGATGACCAAGGTGTGGCCTGCGTTGTGACCGCCTTGAAAGCGCACCACGCCGGTGGCGGTTTCGGTCAACCAATCGACCAATTTGCCTTTGCCTTCGTCACCCCACTGGGTGCCGACCACGACGACGTTACGGCCTTTGGTGGCGGCCACGGTTTGTCCTTGGGTAGTGCTCATATCAACTTCGATTACTTAAAAAATTAAAGGGCTTGAACGGCAGGAACAGCTTGCACTGCCCATTGGCCGGCGACTTCGATCAGTTCACGATCGCAGTCAAATTCATCGACTTCACTCTCGTGGCCTGGCAACACGCAGACCACGGTTTCGCCATTGGCACGCAAGGCGGCAATGGCTTCGCGCAAACCTTGGGCGGTTCCCCAAGGCGCACGAATGGCGGCTTTGAGGGCGCGCTCGGGCACCACGCTGACCAACTCTTTCAGGTCCAAACTGAATCCTACGGCGGGACGCTTACGGCCAAACACCGCACCCACTTCGTCGTAGCGGCCACCGCGCACCAAGGCGTCGCTGGCGCCAGGCACAAAGATGGCAAAGCGCACGCCGCTGTAATAGGCGTAACCGCGCAAATCGGCCAAGTCAAATGTGACGGCCACACCGCTCAAGTCAGCCGCAATTTGGCGCAACTCAGCCAAGGCTTGTAGAACCACGGGCCATGCGGCAAAGGCTTTTTCAGCATGGGCCAACACAGACGCGTCGCCATACATGCCAGCCAGGGCGACCAAAGCGGTGCGCACATTGGCGGGCAAATCTTTGGAAAGGGCTTGAACGCCCGAGGTGTCTTTGGCAGCTAAGGCGCTGTGCAAGGCATCGCGTGCGTCAGCTGTCAAGGTCACGCCGTTCAACAAGGCTGGCACGATGCGCGCGTCGCTCAAGTCGACGGTGAATTGAGGAATGGCAACAGCTTTGAGCGTGTCCAAGGCCAAGTGCAGCACTTCGAGGTCGGCCTCGATGCCTGCATGGCCATAGATCTCAGCGCCAAACTGCAAAGGCTCGCGGGTGGCAAAGGGACGGTCTGGGCGTGTGTGCAGCACAGGGCCGCAGTAGCACAGGCGTGTCACGCCAGCACGGTTGAGCAAATGAGCATCAATGCGGGCGACTTGCGGCGTGGTGTCAGCGCGCAAACCCAAGGTGCGACCTGAGAGTTGGTCGACCAGTTTGAAGGTTTGCAAATCGAGTGCGCGGCCGGTACCGGACAACAACGATTCGAGGTATTCGAGCAGCGGCGGCATGACCAACTCGTAGCCGTAGCCTCTAGCTGTGTCGAGATACAAACGACGCAGCTCTTCGATGTGCCGGGCCTCAGAAGGCAGAACATCGGCGATGTGATCCGGCAGAACCCAAGCAGACATGTAATTAAGGGAGGCTGTTAAAACCGAGATTTTACAGGGCTAAACGCCCTCAACCCAGCCACCAGAGCATCAAAAGACCGACCACAACGCAGACCAGGCCGAAAAAGCGGATTTGACCGTCTTCCAACACCATGAGTTGGGCCATTTTGTCGCGCCAACCGTGAGGCGACACGAACGGGAAGATGCCTTCAAAAATGAGCATCAACCCGAACGCGACCCACAGCGTATCGCCGTCTAAGCTCATACGAGGGGCCTGTTACTTCTTAGGCGCTGGGGCGCTGCCGCCACCGCTGCCACGCAGGGCTTTGAAGAAGTCGCTGGATGGATCGACCACCATCACATCGCTCTTTTTGCTGAACGTGGTTTTGTAGGCTTCTAAGCTGCGGTAGAACTGGGCGAAGTTGGCGTCGCGGCCAAACGAATCGGCATACAAACGCGCGGCTTCGGCATCGCCCTCGCCTTTGATTTTTTGCGCTTCACGGTAGGCATTGGCCACGGTCACTTCGCGTTGGCGGTCAGCGTCTGCGCGGATTTTTTCGCCTTCAGCAGCGCCGGTGGAACGCAGCTCATTGGCCACGCGCTTGCGCTCGGCTTCCATGCGGCGGTACACCGATTCGGTGATCGCATCCACGTAGTCGGCGCGAGTGATGCGCACGTCAATCACGTCCACCCCCCAAGGCTTGGCACCTTTGACAGCCGCCAGCACCTCGCGCTTGACGTCGCTCAAGAGCTCTTCGCGTTTGAGTGAGAGCAGCTCTTTCACGGTGCGCTTGTTGATTTCTTCTTGGAACGCGTTGCGCACCACACGGGCGAGTTGCACCGCGCCTGCGTTTTCGTCCAGACCCACGTTACGGATGTATTGCGATGGGTCCGTGATGCGCCAACGGGCATACCAGTCAATCACCACGCGTTGCTTTTCAGCGGTGAGCATGGGCTCGGTGTCAGCGTTATCCAGCGTGAGCAAACGCTTGTCGATGTAGCTCACGTTTTGGAACGGTGGCGGCAGCTTGATGTTCAAGCCAGGCTCAGTGATGACGCTCTTGATTTGGCCGAAGGAATACACCACGCCAAACTGGCGTTGGTCCACCACAAACAGGGTGGAGCTGAGCAGCGCCAAAGCCACGAAGGCGGAGGAAATATAAAAACCGATTTTGTTCGTTTGCATGTTCGTGTCCCCTATCAACGGCCGTCACGGTCGCGTGAGCGGCCATCGCGTGCGCGGGCATCGGCCGCAGGCGCTGGGTTGGTGGTCGTGTTTGCCGTGTTGTGCGTCGCGTCAGCGGGAGCCGCAGGCGATGCACCATTCGCTTGACTGCTTTGTTGAATGATTTTGTCCAGCGGCAGGTAGAGCAAGTTCGAACCTTGCTTGGTGTCCACCAACACCTTGGTGGTGTTGCTGTAAATCTGCTGCATGGCGTCGATGTACAAACGGTCGCGCATGACTTGCGGTGCCTTTTGGTACTCGCCCACCAAGGACTTGAAGCGTTGTGCATCGCCTTCAGCTTGCGCCACGATGCGGGCTTTGTAACCATCAGCTTCTTGCTTCAAACGCGAAGCTGCACCCACAGCACGTGGGACCACGTCGTTGGCATAGGCTTCGGCTTCGTTCTTGGCGCGTTCGCGTTCTTGACCCGCTTTAAGCACGTCGTCAAATGCAGCTTGCACTTGCTCGGGGGGGCGCACGCCACCTTGTTGCAAGTTGATGCCGACCACTTCGACACCCACTTTGTATTGGTCCAAGATGGCTTGCATGATGGTGCGAATGCGTGGACCAATTTGGTCACGCTCTTCGGACATGGCTGCGTCCATCTTCATCTTGCCGACCACTTCGCGCACCGCTGTTTCGGCAGCTTGCACCACGGTGTCGGTGGGGTTCTTGGTTTCAAACAAATAAGCGCGTGCGTCAGTCAAACGGTATTGCACGGCAAATTTGATTTCGAGGATGTTTTCGTCTTCGGTCAACATGGCCGACTCGCGCAAGCCCGTGGATTTGACAATGTTGTCACGGCCCACATCGACTGAGCGAATTTGCGTCACAAACACCAATTCTTGGCGCTGGAATGGGTAAGGCAAACGCCAGTTGAAACCGGCACCCACGGTGGCGTGGTAACGACCAAACTGGGTAATCACCGCTTGTTGACCTTCTTGCACGATGAAGAAGCCTGTCGACAACCAAATGGCCAGCACGACCGCGCCGATCACGCCAATGCCAAAACGCGCAACTTTGAAATCGGGGCCAGTTGGTCCACCGTTGTTGCTAGGCGGTTCTGAGCCACCCTTTTTATTGCCAAACAAACCCGCGAGCTTGGCATTGAAGTCGCGCCACAGTTCATCCAAATCGGGCGGGCCACCTGCACCTGCAGGTGGACGTTTGGATTCTTCTTGTGGCTTTTTCTCTTCGCTGGAAGGTGGGATGGCTTGACTGCCGTTGGGGTCAAACGTGGGGTTGCCGTCTTTGTCGCGGCCCCAGCGGCCATCGTTGAGGTTGAACATGCCGAGCAGTCGCGTGCGCCAAGATTTGGGGCTGACCGTGTGGGTGTTGAAGTTCATGCGCATCGTTGTTTTTTCTCTGAAGTATTCGATTGTGCCTAAGGATTCAGGCCTCATTCCAATTCCTGCGTATTTGCATGGTCTTCGGGCATCGTCGCCAGTGCTTCCTGTGCCAAAAACTCACGCAAAGCGGCCAAGCCCTCGCCTGTTTGGGCGCTCACAAAGAAACGCGGCACGCTCTGACCATCGACCGTGTAATGGTCTTGCAGCTGCATCGGGCGCGTCTCGGGGCTCATGGCGTCGAGCTTGTTGAACACCAAGACCTGCGGCACACCGGCGGCGCCAATCTCGGCCAAGACCTTTCGCACCTCGTCCATTTGTTCGGGGTAATTCGGGTTGGACGCATCCACCACATGCATCAACAGCGTGGCATCGGACGCCTCTTGCAAGGTAGCTTGGAAGGCATCGATCAAACCGTGCGGCAAGTCACGGATGAAGCCCACCGTGTCTGACAACGACACCGAGCGGCCCGTGCCATCGGCATTGCCCAAATACAGCTGACGTGTGGTCGTGTCGAGCGTGGCAAACAGCTGATCGGCGGCGTAGGCACGCGCTTTGACCAAGGCATTGAACAGCGTCGATTTGCCCGCGTTGGTGTAGCCCACCAGCGAAATGGTGAAGGCGTCACGGCGGTTGCGCTGGCGGCGCTGGGTGCTGCGCTGCTTTTTGACCTTGTCCAAACGCTCTTTGGTGCGTTTGATCGAGTCATTGATCATGCGGCGGTCCAGCTCAATCTGGGTTTCACCGGGGCCACCGCGCATGCCGATACCGCCGCTTTGACGCTCCAAGTGCGACCAACGTCGCACCAAGCGCGTGCTGAGGTATTGCAGCTTGGCCAGCTCGACTTGCAACTTGCCTTCGTGGCTGCGCGCGCGTTGGGCGAAGATTTCCAAAATCAGCAAGGTGCGGTCGTTCACCGCCACGCCCATGTGGCGTTCTAGGTTGCGCTGCTGCGCGGGGCTGAGCGATTGGTCAAACAAAATCTCGGTGGCGCCGTGCATGAGGGCCAGCTCTTTGATTTCATCGGCTTTGCCACTGCCCACAAACAGCGCGGCATCAGGCGCTTTGCGTTTACAGGTGACGCGCGCCACAGGCTTTAAGCCCGCGGTTTCGGCCAACAGGCCGAGTTCTTCTAGCTCGCCATCGAAATGTGGCAAGCCGAAATCGACCCCCACCAAAATGGTGGCGCCGGCGGTTTTTTGAGGTGTGTCGTTCAAGCGATCTATCTAAAAAGGTGAAACGTAAAAAGTGAGACGTAAAAAAAGGGCTGAAACAGCCCTTTTTGCAGAGCATTCAAGCTCAGACTTCAGGCGAACTGCCTGTGCCGTCGGTGGGGTTGAAGTTGACAGCACGGCCCGGCACGATGGTCGAGATGGCGTGCTTGTAGACCATTTGCGTCACGGTGTTGCGCAGCAACACGACGTATTGGTCAAACGATTCAATTTGGCCTTGCAGCTTGATGCCGTTGACCAAATAAATGGATACGGGCACATGCTCGCGGCGCAGGATGTTCAAAAATGGGTCTTGCAACAGTTGGCCTTTGTTCTTTGAGTTGTCGGTGTTCACGATATTTTCCGTGTCTGTGTAGTTGAAAGAAATCCCACGTTACCACAGAGCCCGAAGGCTTTGTGGCTCAGTCGTCTTTGCCTGCGTAAGGGTTACTTGAGGTCTTCATCTCAATTCGCAAGGGGGTACCTTCCAAATTAAAGGCCTTGCGGAAGCGCCCTTCCAAGAACCGTTTGTAGGTTTCGGTCACATGCTCCAGCGAGTTGCCGTGAATCACGATGATGGGCGGGTTCATGCCACCTTGGTGGGCATAACGCAGCTTGGGACGGTACATACCGCCGCGCTGAGGCGACTGAAACTGCACGGCTTCCAGCAACAAACGGGTCAGCAAAGGCGTTGGCATCTTGCACATGGCGGCCTTATGGGCCTGCGCGATGGCGCCCCACAGTGGGCCCAAGCCTTGGCGTTTCTTGGCCGAGATGAAGTGCATGGCCGCAAACTTCAAGAACGGCAAACGCGTCTCAATCGAGCGCATCAACAGTTCGCGCTGGTAGGAATCCACGGCATCCCATTTGTTCACAGCCACCACCACAGCACGGCCGCTTTCCAAGATGTAGCCGGCGATGTGTGCGTCTTGGTCGGTCACGCCTTGGGTGGCGTCGAGCAAGAGCAGTACCACATTGGCCGATTCAATGGCTTGCAGGGTTTTGACCACCGAGAACTTCTCGATGGCTTCAAACACCTTGCCTTTGCGACGCAAACCAGCCGTGTCGATGAGTTCAAACATCTGGCCGTTGCGCTCGAACGGCACGCTGATGGCGTCACGCGTGGTGCCAGGCATGTCAAACGCCACCAAGCGCTCTTCGCCCAACCAAGTGTTGATGAGGGTGGATTTGCCCACGTTGGGGCGACCGGCCACGGCCAACTTGATGATGCCGTCGTCGGCATTGGCGTCTTCTTCGTCTGGGTCGGCCAAATTCAGCGGCGCCAAGGCTTGCGCCATCATGTCGCGAATGCCTTGGCCATGCGAGGCAGACACGGGCAACACTTCGCCCAAGCCCAGCTCGTAGAACTCCACCAACTGAGCGCCCTCTTTCATGCCCTCGGCTTTGTTGGCCACCAAAATCGTGGGCTTGCCCAAGCGACGCAGGTAGTTGGCGATGTCGTGGTCTTGGGCCGAAATACCGCCACGGGCATCCACCACAAACACCACCACGTCGGCTTCGGCCACGGCTTGCTGGGTTTGACGGGCCATCTCTTTGTAGATGCCATTGTCAGCAGTGGGTTCAAAACCACCGGTGTCGATGACGATGAATTCGTGCTTGTCAAAACGGGCATTACCGTAGTGACGGTCGCGCGTCAGACCCGCGAAGTCGGCCACGATGGCGTCACGCGATTTGGTCAAGCGGTTAAACAACGTGGACTTGCCGACGTTGGGGCGGCCCACCAGGGCCAATACGGGTTTCAAAACTTAGTCCTTTAACTTCCCAATTACGGGATTTGGAGGCCAGTCACGCGACCTTCGCGTGTGACCACCACATAGCGCCCACCTGCAAACACAGGGGCGGTTGCCAATTCTTCGGTGTCGAGCTTGATGCGGTTGAGCAACGCGCCATCGGCCAACGACAGAAGGTACAACCATCCACCGTTATCCGCCAGCAACACGCCACGCGGCGTGACCAGAGGTGCGCTCAAGATGCGGTATTTCAGACGCTCTGTTTCCCACAGGCGTTCACCGGTGCTTCGGCTCCATGCCTGCACCACGCCGTTGGACAAAGGTGCAATCAGCACTGTGTCGTTGCCGCTCACCCCCATTTCACCCGCCGAGGGGCGTGTCCACACGCCCTGTCCGCGTTCGGCGTTCACACACCCAACTGCAGCCTGGAAGGCACGCACACACACCACATCACCGACGCGGTCAAAGGGGCTGACCAAGTCAACCAAGCGTTCCACATCATTGGTGCCACGTGGTGTGGCAATGGCAGATTCCCAGCGAATCACGCCAGTGTTCGGGTCAAGACCTGACAAACGGCCAGACAAACCGACCAACAACGTGTTTTTAAATGCCAGCATCACGCCGGCTTGCTTGAGCACCAAGGGCTCACCCGGGCGTTGCTGTGTCCAAATTTGATGGCCTGTTGCACCGTCAAAGGCAATGACAGAACGGTCGGCGGTCAACACAAATACGCGCGCACCAGCGACCAAAGGTGCGGTGAACGACTGCGCGGGCAAGCGCTTGCGCCACTGCACTTGGCCATCTCGCAAAACGACCAATTCATTGCTACGCGTCACCACGGCTACTTGTTGGCCATCGCTGCCCACGCCTGCGGCGATGGCTTGGTCCAGCTTCAGGCGCCAAATGTCTTTGCCTGTCGCTGCGTCCAGCACCGCCACCACACCTTGGCTATTGGCCAAAGCAATGCGGTCTTCACGGGCTGACACGACCAAGGGGAAATCCACCTTGCCCACATTCGCTGTCCAGCTGGTGCGCACGTCTTGCAACACAGGCACGCCCGGAATTTCGGTAGGTTTGGGGCGCGAGGGTCCAGAGCAAGCGGCCAAGGCCACGCACACGCCCGCTAGGCTCAAGCGCAACAGGTGGGTCCAGCTAGGCGTTGTTGTGTTCACTTTTTGCTCTCCACAGCAGGTGTTTCTTCAGGGTCAGCACCCAAGGCCGCCAACTTCACCGCCACCAAACGGCGGTACTCGGCATTGGGCTCAAAGCCTTTCCACGCATTTTTGTAGTGTTGAACGGCTTCAGCGGGTTGCGCTTGCAACATGGCCAAGTCGCCCAAGCGGTCGGCCATCAAGGGGGCGAAGGCTTCAGGTGCTTTGGCAGTGAGTTGCTTGCGCGCCTCGTCGTAGGCTTTGTCATCGATCAACAAGGCAGCCAAGCGCAGGCGGGCCAAGGCTTGGTAGCCTTCGTCGCTGGCTTTGTCGATCACCCATGTGAGTTGCGCTTTGGCATCGGCTTTGCGGTCTTTGTCTTGGTACAAGCGCGCGGCCAACATGGCCGCTTGTTGTGCGTACGTGGTACTGGCAAATTTATCTTTGATGTCCGTCACAGAACGGTCGAGCAAGGCCATGTCATTGCTCAGGGCCGCACGCTCCACCGTGTCATACAAAGCGGCAGATTGCACGGCTTGCTTGGCCGAATAAGACTGCCAACCCATCCAGGCGGCATAGCCACCTAAAACGGCAATCAGCACCCACGTGATGAGGTCGCCCCAGCGCTTCCAAAAGTGCTTGAGCTCATCGAGTTGTTCTTGTTCTTCGAGGTCGAGATGAGATGCCATGGTGTAGTGTGTCTGACTAAAAAGTAAACGAATTGTAGGGCTCGGTCTGTTTAAACCGTGGTTTGGTTCTGGGCCAGGCTCTGCGCCAGTTTATCGGCCACGCGAGTCGTCACGTCCACCAAGGGCACGGCCTCTTGGGCACCTGCGCCATCGCGCAGCGACTTGAGGGTGACTTCGCCCCGGGCCAACTCGTCGCCACCAAAGATGAGGGCAAATTGCGCGCCGCTGGCATCGGCCTTTTTGAACTGCGATTTCATGCTGCCCATGCCTTCACCTGCCCCCGCATGCATTTGCACGGACATGCCTTGCGCACGCAGGGTTTGGATGGTTTTGAACACGATAGGCAAAGCCGCCGCATCGGGAACGATGGCGTACACATCAGGTCCCACGGCCTCTGGCAACGTGCCCTGCTCTTTGAGCAACTCCAACACACGTTCGACGCCCAAGGCCCAGCCCACGGCGGGTGCAGGCTTGCCACCCACTTGCTCGATCAGGTAGTCGTAACGGCCGCCGCCACAGATGGTGCCTTGCGAGCCCAAGCGGTCGGTCACAAACTCAAACACGGTGAGGTTGTAGTAGTCCATGCCACGCACCAAGCGCGGGTTGATGCGGTAGGCCACACCGCTGGCATCCAAAATGGCTTTGACCGCGTTGAAGTGAGCCAGCGAGGCTTCGCCCAAAAAGTCGATCAACTTTGGCGCGGCTTCCACCACAGCTTGCATGGCTGGGTTCTTGGTGTCCAAGATGCGCAGCGGGTTGCTGTGCAAGCGGCGCTTGGCTTCTTCATCCAGCACATCGGCGTGGGCTTCTAAGTGCGCAATCAAGGCCGTGCGGTGCGCGGCGCGTTCATTGGGCTGACCCAAGCTGTTGAGCTCCAAACGCACGTCTTGCAAACCCAGCTCTTGCCAGAGCGTGGCGGCCAACAAAATGAGTTCGGCATCCACCTCTGCGCCAGGAAAGCCCAAAGCCTCCGCGCCGATTTGGTGGAACTGGCGGTAGCGGCCACGTTGGGGACGCTCGTGGCGGAACATCGGGCCCATGTAGTACAGGCGCTTGCCACCGTCGTAGAGCATGTTGTGCTCGACCACCGCACGCACCACGCCTGCTGTGGCTTCGGGGCGCAGCGTGAGTTGCTCGCCGTTCAAACGGTCTTCAAAGGAGTACATCTCCTTTTCCACAATGTCGGTCACCTCGCCCAAGCCACGCACAAACAAAGCGGTGGGTTCGACGATGGGCGTGCGCAGATTGCGGTAGGCATGGCGTGCCATCAAGCCGCGCACTTTGTCTTCCAGCCATTCCCATTGGGCGGAGGCTGGAGGCAACAAGTCGTTCATGCCTTTGACGGCAGTGAGGGCTTGGGCCTTGACGGGCTTGCTTGATTTCACGGGCTCGGCCGTGTGGTTTGGAGTGAGTTCAGAAGTCACGTTTCGATCCAGAAGTCTTCAGCACGCTTGAGGCTTAGCCGAAGCGTTTTTCAATGTAAGTTTCAACAATTTGGTGGAACTCTTGCGCGATGTTGTCGCCGCGCAAGGTCATGGCTTTTTCGCCGTCGATGAACACGGGCGCTGCAGGTGCTTCACCGCTGCCGGGCAAGCTGATGCCAATGTCGGCGTGCTTGCTCTCGCCAGGGCCATTGACGATGCAACCCATCACGGCCACTTTGAGGTTTTCCACGCCAGGGTATTGGGTGCGCCACACAGGCATTTGGGCGCGCAAAAAGTCGTCAATCGACTTGGCCATTTCTTGGAACGTGGTGCTGGTGGTACGCCCGCAACCGGGGCAAGCGGTGACGCTAGGCACAAAGGTTCGCAGGCCCAAAGCTTGCAGAATTTCAGAGGCAATCACCACCTCTTGCGTACGCGCCTCGCCGGGCTGCGGCGTGAGCGAGACACGGATGGTGTCGCCAATGCCTTCTTGCAAAAGAATAGACAAAGCCGTGGCCGACGCCACCGTGCCCTTGGTGCCCATGCCGGCTTCGGTCAGGCCCAAATGCAAGGGGTAGTTGCAGCGCTGGGCCAGCTCGCGATACACCGCGATCAAGTCTTGCACGCCGCTCACTTTGCAGCTGAGCAAAATTTGGTTCGCCGACATGCCCATGCTCTGGGCCAACTTGGCAGAGTCGATGGCGGAGGTAATCAAGGCCTCGTACATCACTTGCTTGGCCTCGAAAGGCTTGGCACGCAAAGCGTTTTCGTCCATCAACTTAGCCAGCAGTTCTTGGTCGAGGCTGCCCCAGTTCACACCAATGCGCACGGCTTTGTTGTAACGCATCGCCGCTTCAATCATTTGGCCAAACTGCTTGTCGTGCTTGTCGCCCTTGCCCACGTTTCCGGGGTTGATGCGGTACTTCGACAAAGCTTGCGCGCAGTCGGGAAACTCGGTCAACAAACGGTGGCCGTTGTAGTGAAAGTCGCCAATCAAGGGCACGTTGATGCCCATTTTGTCGAGCTGCTCACGCACATAAGGCACAGCGGCTGCGGCTTCGGGTGTATTCACCGTGATGCGCACCAGCTCCGAGCCAGCTAAGGCCAATTCTTTGATTTGGATGGCGGTGCCAATCGCGTCCACCGTGTCGGTGTTGGTCATGGACTGCACGCGCACGGGGGCGTCGCCACCCACCGTCACCACATGGTCACCCCATGCCACACGAGCTTGCAAGCTATGACGCGCCTTGGGTTGCGACAAGGCAATGCCTTGCAAATGGGTGTCAGCGGGCATCGGGCGCTCCTGGTGCACTGGTGGGCGCTGCAGCACTGGCGTTTTGTGCGGCCACCGCCGTTGAATGAACCGTGGTGACCACCATGTTGCTGGATTTGACCTCGGTCACAGGCACCACTTCTTCTGCGGAAGGCAGCGCCACGACCGGCGAGGCCACAGGCACCACCACCGTTCCCGCCGCAGAGTCGTCTTTGAAAACCAACAACGATTGAATTTCAGGCCACAAGCCCAAAACCAAAGCCAAGACCAAAACGGCCAAGGCAGCCCAACGCATTGGCGTGAACAAGCGGGTCACCGCCAAAAAACTGGATTGCGGCAAAAACGAGGGGCGATCCAAAGGAAAGTCCAAACCACGTTCGTTCTTAGGTGCCAAGCGCGACACATCTTGGCTAGGCAGCAAGGCCAACACGGGGGCGGCATCTGTTTTCAACTGACGGCACACCGCCAAGGTCAAGGCCCGGGCAAACATGGCGTCTGGCAGTTCATCCAGGCGATCGGACTCCAAGGCTTCTAGCTTGGCAGGCGACACGCGCAAGGCTTGCGCCAACACATCGAGCTTGAACCCTGCGTCTTCACGGAGTTGACGCAACAAGGCCCCAGCAGTCGTGCTCGGGTTGGTCGATGTGGTTGTTTCTTCAGTCATCAGGCTTCAAAAAAGAATGAGGGGGGTTATTTAATTATTGCGTGAGCGCGTGTCAGTTTGTGCTGCACGCGTTTTGCAAAATTCAATGGCTTTGTTTGTTTTGTCTGCGCTGGCATAACCAGGCTGCAGCAGCGCACGGTCAAACTGCGTTTGCGCTTCTGCGAAACGGTTTTGTTCGCACAAGAACCAACCGTAGTTGTGTTGAATGGCGGCTAGCTGGGGTGAACGCACAGGCGGTTGAGACGCCAATTGCAAGGCCTGCTCAAAACTTTGTTGCGCCAAAGCAGGCGCTTTTGCGCGCTGGTGAATCAAGCCCAGCAAGCTGTAGGCATCGGCATAGTTGGGGTCAATTTGCAAAGCAGCGCGCACCTCTTGCTGTGCCACGTCGTTTTGGTTTTGTTCGTAATACGCACTGGCCAAACTCAGGCGGCGCATCGCGCGTTGGCGCGTGCCATCGGGCTCGGCGTGTGTGAGCGTGTCTAGTTGCGGCGCAGCAGCGCTGCAAGCAGCCAAGCCACATGTTGTCGCGATCAACACGACCACAAAAGTCACGACACGCCACAAGTTCATGACGACACCTGCGTGAGCGGAATCACGCGTTGCTTGGCCATGCGTGCATCCACCTTGGTGCGGTCTTTCACGTCACCCGCGAGCTGGCCGCAAGCGGCATCGATGTCGTCACCACGTGTCTTGCGCACGGTGGTGATGATGCCGGCTTCGCTGAGTTGCGCAGCAAATGCTTTGACCGTGGCCGCGCTCGAACGCGTGAGGCCAGAAGCAGGAAATGGGTTGAACGGAATCAGGTTGAACTTGCAAGGCACCGGTTCACCCTGCCCGCGCTTGGGTTTGACCAAATCGATCAAAGCTTGCGCGTGTTCGGGCTGGTCGTTCACGCCATCCAACATGCAATATTCAAAGGTGATGAAGTCGCGGGGCGCGTGCGCCAAATAGCGGCGGCAGGCGTCCATCAGTTCATGCAAGGGGTATTTGCGGTTGAGCGGCACCAAGTTGTCGCGCAAAGCGTCGGTGGGCGCATGCAGCGACACGGCCAAGGCCACGGGGCAGTCTTCACCTAATCGGTCCATCATGGGCACCACGCCCGAGGTGGACACCGTCACACGGCGGCGTGACAAGCCATAGCCATGATCGTCCAACATCGAACGCAGCGCGGGCACCAAGGCGCTGTAGTTTTGCAACGGCTCGCCCATGCCCATCATCACCACGTTGGAGATGACGCGCTCTGTCGTGTTGAACTGCTTGCGCAGCGTGTGCTCGGCAAACCACAGCTGCGACAAAATTTCGCCGGTGGTGAGGTTGCGGCTGAAGCCTTGGTGGCCCGTGGAGCAAAAACGGCAACCCACAGCACAACCGGCTTGCGACGAGATGCACAAGGTGCCTCGGTCGTCTTCAGGAATGAACACGGTTTCGACGGCGTTGCCGTCGCCCACGTCGAACAGCCACTTGATGGTGCCGTCGGCGGAATCGTGTCTAGAAATGGGGGTTAAGGGCTGAACCTGAGCGCAGGTTTTCAGCTTCTCGCGCAGCGACTTGGCGAGATCAGACATCTGATCAAAGTCTTGTGCGCCTTTTTGGTGGATCCACCGGAACAGCTGTGTGGCGCGGAAGCGTTTCTCGCCCAAGCGCTCACAAAAAACGGCCAAACCGTCGAGATCAAAATCAAGCAGGTTGGCCGTCATTTTTTTGCGTCGGCGTTGCTGTGACCAGCCACGCCAATTGCCTCTTAGTGACCGTAAACGTTCATGCCGGCGAAGAAGAAGCCGATTTCAACAGCGGCTGTCTCAGCGGCGTCAGAACCGTGCACAGCGTTGGCATCGATGCTGTCAGCGAAGTCAGCACGGATGGTGCCAGGCGCTGCGTCTTTAGGGTTGGTTGCACCCATCAAGTCACGGTTTTTCAAGATAGCGCCTTCGCCTTCGAGCACTTGGATCATGACAGGGCCAGAGACCATGAAGTCAACCAAATCTTTGAAGAAAGGACGTGCTTTGTGCACAGCGTAGAACTGTTCAGCTTCGCCGCGTGACAGGTGGGCCATGCGAGCAGCCACAACTTTCAAGCCAGCAGCTTCGAAGCGTGCGTAGATTTGGCCGATGACGTTCTTAGCAACTGCGTCTGGCTTGATGATGGAGAGAGTACGTTCGGTCATTTGGAATTTCCCTGTATTGACTGTTATTGAAACTTTTATGCGCGATCTGCGTAGCCCGCTATTTTAACCGTTTCAAGGGATTTCCCTTGAGCGGGTAAGCGTTTTTGGTGCATCTTTGGTGCGATTTATCGACCGCTTCGACCACGGTTGCCACCCGCACCGCCACCATTACCGCCACCTGAGCGGCCACCGCCGAAGCTACCGCCTGCAGAACCGCCGCGTCGTGGCGCAGCACTGCTTGACGGACGTGGACCACCGACCAAGCCTGCTTTGAAGGCTTTTTGGCCGTCTTTTTTGCGTTGGCGCTCCTCGGCATAACTGTCTGCACCGATGTAGCCCACCGAGGTTTGCATCGGATCTGGCTGTGGTGCGCGCTCTGGGGCTTTGCCACCGCGGCGGCGCTCGGTGCGAACCAAACGCTCGGGGCCACTGCGCTCTTCAGCCGCGCGGGGTGTGGATGGACGTGGGCCAATGCTGTTGCCGCGACGGCGGCTGTTGGCACGCTCGCTGCGGTCATGGCGTGATGGGCCGCTTTGCATCGGCGCTTCGGCGCCGGCAGCTTCCATCAAGGCGCGAATGTCGCGCTCGCCCAACTCCACAAAGGCGCCACGCTTCAAGCCGCGTGGCAACACCATGGCGCCGTAGCGGATGCGAATCAAACGGCTCACGGCGTGGCCGACTGCCTCGAACATGCGGCGCACTTCGCGGTTGCGACCTTCGGAAATGGTGACGCGGTACCAGCAGTTGGAGCCCTCGCCGCCGCCCTCTTCGATCGAGCCAAATTGGGCGGGACCGTCGTCGAGTTGAATGCCAGTGATGAGTTGTTCTTTTTGGTCTTTGCTGAGCTTGCCCAGCGAGCGCACTGCGTATTCGCGTTGCAAGCCAAATCGCGGGTGCATCAGCTGGTTGGCCAATTCGCCCGAGCTGGTGAACAGCAACAAGCCTTCGGTGTTCAAGTCCAAACGGCCCACAGATTGCCATTTGCCTTGGTACAGGCGGGGCAAGCGGCGGAACACGGTGGGACGGTTTTGTGGGTCATCGGTGGTCACCACTTCGCCCGCAGGCTTGTGGTACGCGATGACGCGCGGTGGCGGCGGTGCAATGCGCACCTTGAGCTGACGGCCATTGACCTTGATTTGGTCACCAAACTGCACGCGTTGGCCCACGTGGGCCACTTCGTTGTTCACTGCCACATGGCCTTCGGCAATCAGGCGCTCCATCTCGATGCGTGAGCCCAAGCCCGATTGGGCCAAGACTTTGTGCAGCTTGGGCGATTCGGGTTGTGGCAAAAGCACACGTTTTTCAGGCGCTGCTTCGGCGCGGATGAGTTCGGCATCGAACTCGCCTGAGACCACATCGTCGAAATCAAACGCGGTGTCGTCGTCCAAGAATTCGTCGTGTGCTTCGGTTGGCTTGCCACCCAGGTCGTGGTGTTTAGTGTTCATGCGTGTCGTCGCCGGTTGGGGCGGGGTCTCTGGGTGAGGAAAGTTCAAAAATAGGGGCCTCGCCTTCGGCTGGCGTTGCGACTTCGGCGGTTTCGTCAGACTCAAGGGCCATGTCCATTTGCAACGATGGATCGTCTTCACCCAAGCGGGCAAAGGCGTTGGCTTGCGCTTGGGCGCTGTCATACACGGGCAGTTGGTCGAGCGAGGCCAAGCCCAGGTCGTCCAAAAACTGACGCGTGGTGGCGTACAAAGAAGGACGGCCCACGGTTTCGCGGTGGCCAATGACTTCAACCCAGCCGCGGTCTTCGAGTTGTTTGAGGACCAACGAGTTGATGGTCACACCACGCACGTCTTCCATGTCACCACGGGTCACAGGCTGGCGGTAGGCAATGATGGCCAAGGTTTCCATCACAGCGCGTGAGTATTTAGGAGGCTTCTCGGGGTTCAGACGGTCCAAATACTCGCGCATTTCTGGGCGGCTTTGGAAGCGCCAACCGGTGGCCACTTGCACCAGCTCAACGCCGCGCTGCGCCCAATCGAGCTGCATTTCTTCCAGCAAGGTGCGAATGGTGTCTGCACCCAAGGCGTCAGAGAACAGCACGCGCAAATCGCGAATCTGAATCGGTTGGTGCGAACAAATCAGGGCGGTCTCAAGTACGCGCTTGGCATCCACGGTGTTCATCGTGAGAGTTCCGGGTCAAGGGTCGAGGAAAAGGCCTACGAAAATTTATCTCGAGGCGGTAAGGGCAATGCGGGGCATCGCACGAGTCAGAGCCAAAGGGCTCACCGCTTTCACAAGCGTGAACCCATATTGTAACGGAGATGGCTAAAAAGCTTATTCGGGGCGCTTCAGGCCCAAACCCGCCAGCAAATTGACCATATCGTCAGGCAGCGGTGCTTCGAACTTGAGCGGTGCGCCCGTGATGGGGTGGTCAAAGCTCAACCGGAATGCGTGCAAAGCTTGGCGGTCAATGCCCAAGGTCATGGGGCCAGCGTAGAGCGAGTCGCCCACCAGTGGGTGACCAAAGTGCGCCATGTGCACACGAATTTGATGTGTGCGCCCCGTGTGCAAGGTGCACTGCACCAAACAGGCTTCCTCTTGGCTGCTCAGGCACTCAAACGTGGTGTGGGCTTCTTTGCCGGGCAAGCGCTCGAGGTCAACCACGGCCATGCGTAAGCGGTTGCGGTAGTCGCGACCAATCGCAGCCACGATGTCGCGCACCGGTGTGCCACTCCATTTGCGATACGCCACGGCCAAATATTCGCGGTGAACTTCGCGCTCAGCAATCATGGCCACCAAGGCATCCATGGCGCGGCGTGTGCGCGCCACGATCATCAAACCACTGGTGTCTTTGTCTAAGCGGTGCACGATGCCTGCACGGGGCAGCATGACCGCTTGCGGGTCCAAGGCCAACAAACCATTGAGCAGCGTGCCACTCCAGTTGCCGGGCGCGGGGTGCACCACCAAACCGGCGGGTTTGAACAACACGCGCAGGTCTTCGTCTTCGTAAATCACATCCAACGGAATGTCTTCGGGCTTGAAGGCTTGGCTTTGCGGTGTGGGTTTCAAGATGAGCTGGTAACGCTCGCCCATGCGCACCTTGGCCGAGGCCTTGGTCATCACACGAGGCGTGGGCAAGACACAGCTCACACACCCCTCACTGAGCAACTGCTGAGAGAAGCTGCGAGAGAACTCGGGCAGCAACACAGCCAAAGCACGGTCAAGGCGTTCGCCGTGCAAATCACTGGGAATGACGAGTTCGCGGGTTTCCACCTCGGGGCCGTCGATGAGGTCGACATGCTCATCGAGCAAAACATCCTCCTGCAAGGGCGCTGTAGATGGCGGCTGAGCCGATAGAATGGATTTACTTTGCTTCAAGAGGTTGACCTGTGGTGTTACGACTCAAATTATCGACTGTGTGGATGGCCATCGGCCTGTCTACGGCTATTCTTTTCACAGGATGCGCCGACAGCAACTACGACCCCACCAAAGATTGGAGCAATGACAAGCTCTACAACGAAGCCAAAGACGAAATGGCTGCGGGTGGCTATGACAAAGCCATTGGCATGTACGAAAAGCTCGAAGGCCGCGCAGCAGGCACGCCGCTGGCACAACAAGCACAGCTCGACAAAGCCTGGGCGCAATACAAAACCAACGAGCCTGTGCAGGCCGTGGCCACACTCGATCGCTTCATCAAACTCCACCCTGCCAGCCCCGCGTTGGACTATGCGCTGTACCTCAAAGGTTTGGTGAACTTCAACGACAACTTGGGCTTGCTGTCTTCGTGGGCTGAACAAGATTTGGCTGAGCGTGACCCCAAGCAAGCGAAAGAATCGTTTGAAGCTTTCCGTGAACTGGCGGTTCGCTTTCCTGACTCAAAGTACGCTGCTGACGCACGCTTGCGCATGGCATTCATCAAAAACTCGCTGGCACGTTCAGATGTTCACGTGGCACGTTTTTACTACCAACGCGGCGCTTATGTTGCCGCCATCAACCGGGCACAAACCACGGTACAGGAATACCGCGATGTGCCGGCGGTTGAAGAAGCATTGTTCATCATGGTGCAGTCCTACGACAAGCTGGGCTTGAACCAGTTGCGTGACGACACCAAACGCGTGTTGGAAACCACCTACCCTAACTCCGCGTTGCTGTACCCAGAACGCGCCGTGACTAAAAAGTCGTGGTGGAAGTTTTGGAAATAAGGTCTTGGCTCAACGCATCTAAAGCTTGAGCCAAGTCTTGCGCCGTTTGCAGTGGACGCATTGGCGGCAAAGCCGCAATCAACCTACGGCCATAGCCGGTGGTCACCAAGCGGTTGTCACACAACACCAAGACGCCTTGGTCTGATTCGGTACGAATCAAGCGCCCAGCCCCTTGCTTCAAAGCCACCACGGCCTCTGGCACAAAGTAATCGTTGAACGGGCTGCGGCCTTGCGCTTCTAGGCGCTTGCTGCGCGCTTCGACCAAGGGGTCATTGGGGGGCGGAAACGGCAGCTTGTCGATGACCACAAGCTGCAACGCGTCACCGGGCACATCAAAACCTTCCCAGAAGGTCGCCGAGGCCACCAACACGCAACCGCCCTCACCGACTTTCGCACCTTCGCGAAAACGCTCCATCAAATGGCGCTTGGGCCATTCGCCCTGCACCAACACCTCGATGCCTGAGCCTTCAAGCTGCTGCTTCATCACATCGCCAATCGCACGCAAGGCACGCAGCGTGGTGGTGAGCACCAAAGTGCGACCACCCAAGCGGCGCACGGCATCGCTGGCAAGGGCTGCCACTTGCGCGCTGTGCGCGGGGTCATTCGGGCGCACGATGTCACGCGGCACATAAAGAGAGGCTTGCGCAGGGTAATCAAACGGGCTGCTCACACGCAAGACCGTGGCCGACTCTAAGCCACAAGGCTCGGTGAACCAACGCAAGCGCGGGTCATCCCCCAACGTGGCGGACGTGAAGACCCAACTGCGTGGACGTGCGTCCTCGACGGGTCGCATCGGAAAAGCGCTGTCAAAAGGCGATGCGTCTGCATCGTCCTCGTGCGTAGAGGCATCGGCATCGCGCTGCGCCGCAAAAGTTTCTTCCAGAGATGGCTCATCATGCCAAGGCGGCGGCTCATCCGAGTTTTCATCGTTCGCGATCGCTGAGGCTTGTTTCATCAAACGCTCGCGCACGGTTTGCGCGATGTCGAGAGGCGCTTCCATCAAACGCATTTGTGAGGCGCTCACATCCATCCAACGCACGGCATCGGGCGCACACGGGTTCAAGAATGCGTCCACACGCTTGGCAATCTCGGCCACGCGGTCATGCAAACGCATGAAGTCTGGCGCAATTTCACTCACGGTGTCTAAGGCTTGCAGCGCCTGCACGCAGGCTGCGCCCACATCTTGCAAGGACTGCTCCCACACACCGGGGTGAATGCCCTCTGGCGCATCTTCGGTCCAGCGCAATTTCACAGCGCCAGGTCGCTTGCCACCGATGAGGCGCAACTCTCGTGCGGCGCGTTCCAAACCAGAACACACGCCTTGCCAGTCGGCCAAACCGCGTGCCAATTGCAAACCGGTGGCCAGCATGTCGCGGGTCACATCCAGCAGCTGGGCGGTGCCAAGTTGATGGCCTAAGAAGTTCACCCCCACTTCGTTGAGCTGATGCGCTTCGTCAAAGATGACCACACGCACACTGGGTAGCAATTCAGCCATGCCTGTTTCGCGCACCGCCATGTCGGCAAAAAACAAATGGTGGTTGATGACCACCACATCGGCACCCAACGCTTCGCGACGCGCCGCATTGACGTGACAGGTTTTGAACTTGGGGCATTGCGAGCCCAAACAGTTCTCGCGGTTAGAGGTGATAAGTGGGATCAAGGGCGAGCGTTCGTCCAAGCCGGGCAGCTCGGCCAAGTCACCCGTGCGGGTGCTGAGCGACCACGTTTCCACACGCGACAACAAGTGCACGGTATGGCGATCCGGTATCTGAGTGTCACGCCGCGCCATTTCCATGCGATGCGTGCACAAGTAGCTGGAGCGACCTTTGAGCAAGGCCAAGCGAATGGGCAAATTAAGCGCTTGTACCAAGCGCGGCAAATCGCGTGCGTACAGCTGGTCTTGCAAGGCCTTTGTCGCGGTCGAGAGCAACACGCGCTCACCACTCAATAACGCAGGTACCAGGTACGCAAAGGTTTTACCCACCCCTGTGCCAGCCTCCACCACCAAGCTGCCGCCTTGCGCCACCACATCGGCCACGGCCAGGGCCATGTCGGTCTGGCCTTGGCGTGGACTGAAGTGATCGGTGGCGCGAGCCAGCACGCCTAAAGGTGCAAACGCTTCTTGCACCATATCACGCAAGGGGTGGCTCATTGGCCTGGCACAGGCAGCGGTGCTGCTGGTTCTTTGTTGCGTTCGCGGAGTTTCTTTTCAGCGTCAGCACGACGTTGCGCAGCTTCGCGCTGCTTTTGCTCATAGTCACCACGCTTGGTACCTTGCAAGGCATGGTCGATTTGCTTTTGCGCGTTGGCGTCTGCGCGTTCTTTCGACGCGGCAATGGATGCCGCACGTTCCGCTTGCGCATTCTTTTGCGAAGCTTCACTGTTGCGGTCAGCCAAACTGCGGCGGGCCTCTTCGGCATGAATTTGACGCTCTTGCGCGTTGAAACGCAGCTCTTGTTTGCGCAAAGCAGTGTCGGCTTCAATGCGTCGATCGCGCGCTTGCAGGCGGCAGCTGGTGACATCAAAGTTTTGATAGCACAGCTTCATCTCTTGCCTGTATTTGTCTTCGAGTGCTTGGCGTTCACGTGTCAAGCGGACGCGTTCTTCGTTGCGTTCGGCATCCGATGGAAAACCAGACAAGGGCTGACTCGCGACCACGCCAGATGCTGGCGCAGCGGCATTCACCGAAGGTTCCACACACCATGCAGTCACGCAAACGCATGCCAGCAAAGAAAAAAACATTTTCTTCATGTCAACCCCGTATCCACCGTGCGACGCTCCAGTGCCAAAAACTCGGCCGATTGCATTTCGTTCAACCGCGACACCGTGCGCGGGAACTCATGCGCCATCGGGCCTTCGGTGTACAACTCTTCAGGAGCCACAGCGGCTGACAACATCAGCTTGACGCGACGGTCGTACAGCACATCCACCAGCCATGTGAAGCGACGGGCCTCGGCAGCCTTGTTGACCGGCATCTGCGGCACATCGCTGAGCAACACGGTATGAAATTGGCTGGCAATTTCCAAATAATCGTTTTGCGAACGCGGACCACCGCACAAGTCTTTGAAGTCAAACCACACCACACTACCGGCTCGGCGACGGGCTTTGATTTGACGCGCTTCGATATGCAGCACTGGGTCTTCGTCTTGGCACTCGGCCAAGCGGTTGAATGCATCGGTCATCGCCGCATCAGCCTTTTCACCCAAGGGGCGCAAATACAGCTCGACTTGTTCTAGCGTGCGACGGCGGTAGTCCGTGCCGTTGTCCACGTTGATGATTTCCAACTCTTTGTTCAACAACGCAATCGCAGGCATGATGCGGTCGCGGTGCATGCCACCTGGGTACAAGTCATCAGGTTTGAAGTTAGACGTGGTGACAAAGCCAACACCGTTGTCAAAGAAGGCGTCGAGCAAGCGATGCAGAATCATCGCGTCGGTGATGTCAGCCACGTGAAATTCATCAAAGCAAATCAGCTTGTAGCGTTTGGACATTTGTTTGCCCAACACATCGAGTGGGTTCACTGTGCCTTGCAACTCACGCAGCTCACGGTGCACCTCACGCATGAACTCATGAAAGTGCAAACGTGTTTTCCGCTTGATGGGCACCGCTTCAAAAAAGCAATCCATCAAAAAACTTTTGCCACGCCCCACCCCGCCATACATGTACACGCCGCGCGGAATGGCGGGACGGTTCACCAGCTTTTTCAACGAGTTCGAACGCTTCTCTTTGTACGCAGCCCACTCGCTGGCGCAACGCTCCAGGGCATCAATCGCGCGCAGCTGCGCAGGGTCACTTTGGAAGCCTCGAATTTCGAGTTCTTTGAGGTAATTCTGATGGACAGGTTGTTTGACTGACATAGGGCCCTATTGTGCCTTGCCCATGAAAAAAGCCCGCTGTTAACAGCGGGCTTTTTAGACGCAAAGCGGTTGAAACTGATTAGAAGTTCAACGTGCGTTTGTCGACGGCCAAGGCCGCTTCTTTGGTCGCTTCGCTCAAGCTCGGGTGCGCATGGCAAATGCGTGCGATGTCTTCGGCAGACGCCTTGAATTCCATCGCCACCACGGCTTCAGAAATCAACTCGGAAACTTGTGGGCCCACCATGTGGACGCCCAAGATTTCGTCGGTCGTGGCATCGGCCAAGAACTTCACCATACCGGTGGTGTCGCCCAACGCACGGGCACGGCCGTTCGCGAGGAACGGGAAGGTGCCGGCCTTGTACGCCACGCCGTCGGCCTTGAGCTGCTGCTCAGTGCGGCCCACCCAAGCGATTTCGGGGCTGGTGTAGATGACCCAAGGGATGGTGTTGAAATTGACGTGACCGTGTTGGCCGGCAATGCGCTCGGCCACCGCAACGCCCTCTTCTTCGGCTTTGTGCGCAAGCATGGGGCCACGCACCACGTCGCCCACCGCCCACACGCCAGGCAGGTTGGTTTTGCAGTCGCCGTCGACCACAATCGCGCCGCGCTCGTCGAGCTGCAAGCCCACGGCTTCGGCGTTCAAACCGACGGTGTTAGGCACGCGACCGATGGACACGATCAGCTTGTCAGCGTCCAACACAATGGCTTCGCCTTTGGCGTTGGTGTAGTTGACGGTGACGCCCTTCTTGCCGTTGACGATGTCGCCAACTTTCACGCCGAGTTCAATCTTCAAGCCTTGCTTGTCAAACGCCTTCTTGGCTTCTTTGGCGATTTGCTCGTCCACAGCGCCGAGGAAGGTAGGCAAGCCTTCGAGGATGGTCACGTCAGCGCCGAGACGACGCCACACAGAACCCATCTCCAAGCCAATCACGCCTGAGCCGATCAAGGCCAGTTTCTTAGGCACAGCACCGACGCGCAAAGCACCGTCGTTGGACAACACGTTGACTTCGTCAAACGGTGTGCCAGGCAACGCACGGGCGTTAGAGCCTGTGGCGATGATGACTTGCTTGGCCGTGATGGCTTCTTCGGTTTTACCGGCCACGTTGATGGTGTAACCGCCTTCAGCTTTGCCAGCAAAGCTGCCGCGGCCGTGGAAGAACGTGACCTTGTTTTTCTTGAACAGATACAAGATGCCGTCGTTGTTTTGCTTCACGACGTTGTCCTTGCGGGCAATCATCTTGGCCACATCCATCTTCACGTCTTTGGCAGAAATGCCGTGTTCTGCGAAGTGATGGTTGGCATGGTCAAAGTGTTCGCTGGACTGCAGCAAAGCTTTGGAGGGAATGCAACCCACGTTGGTACACGTGCCGCCGGGCGCTGGGCCACCAGCTGCGTTTTTCCACTCGTCGATACAAGCGACTTGGAAACCGAGTTGTGCAGCGCGGATGGCTGCGATGTAGCCACCGGGGCCACCGCCGATGACGACGACGTCGAATTGTTTACTCATAGGAATATCTCTTGAATGAACAACGCCCCCAAACTGGGGGCATTGCAATTAGCTGAAATTAGATGTCGAACAAGAGGCGCGCTGGATCTTCCAGCGCTTCTTTCATCGCCACCAGACCCAAGACAGCTTCACGGCCGTCAATGATGCGGTGGTCATACGACATCGCGAAGTAGTTCATCGGACGAACCACGACTTGGCCGTTTTCCACCATGGCGCGGTCTTTGGTCGCGTGCACGCCCAAGATCGCAGATTGGGGTGGGTTGATGATCGGTGTCGACATCATGGAGCCGAAGGTACCGCCGTTGGAGATCGAGAACGTACCGCCGGTCATTTCTTCGAGGCCCAACTTGCCGTCACGGGCTTTGACGCCGAATTCGGCAATCTTCTTCTCGATGTCGGCAAAGCTCATTTGGTCAGCGTTGCGCAAAATTGGCACCACCAAACCGCGTGGTGAGCCCACCGCGATACCGATGTCGAAGTAGCCGTGGTACACGATGTCGTTGCCGTCCACAGAAGCGTTCAACACGGGGAATTTCTTCAAAGCATGCACTGCCGCTTTGACGAAGAAGCTCATGAAGCCCAACTTGACGCCGTGCTCTTTTTCGAACTTGTCTTGCATGCGCTTGCGCATGTCCATGACCGGGGCCATGTTGATTTCGTTGAACGTGGTCAGGATGGCGTTGGTCGATTGCGATTGCAACAAACGCTCAGCCACGCGCGCACGCAAGCGTGTCATCGGCACACGTTGCTCTGGACGCTCGCCCAAGTTGACAGCAGGTGCTGCCACCTGTGGCAATGCTTTGGTCGGTGCGCCTGTAGGAATGACAGCCGCTGTGGACTGCACGCCACCGGCAACGGCACTGAGCACATCACCTTTGGTGACGCGACCGTCTTTGCCTGTACCAGCCACAGAGCCAGCGGCCAAGTTGTTGTCAGCCATCAGCTTGGCTGCAGCGGGCATGGCCACGCCAGCTTTGCTGGTCGATGCAGCGGCGGCGGCTGCAGGTGCAGCAGCTGCGGCTGGTGCGGCGGCAGGCGCTGCTGCAGCGGGGGCAGCTGCGCCCACTTTGCCGTCGGTGTCGATGCGCGCAATGAGCTGCTCAGCAGCCACGGTGCCGCCATCAGCGACCAAGATTTCGCACAAGACGCCAGCGGCAGGTGCGGGCACTTCAAGCACCACTTTGTCGGTCTCAATGTCGATCAAGATTTCGTCAGCAGCGACAGACTCGCCCACTTTCTTTTTCCATTGCAGCATGGTGGCTTCGGCCACGGATTCGGACAGCTGTGGAACTTTGACTTCGATGATTGCCATATGTATCTCTCTTTATTGGTGTGTTCGATTCAACGATTTATTTGGTCAGCACGAAGCCTTTGAGCTTGCCGAATGCGCCTTCGACCAGCGACTTTTGCTGCTCTTGGTGCAAGTGTGAGTAACCTACGGCTGGTGACGCAGAAGCGGCACGGCCCGAGTAGCCGAGCTTTTGGCCTGGCAACATGTTTTCGTGGATGTAGTGCTGCACGAAGAACCATGCGCCTTGGTTTTGTGGCTCGTCTTGCGTCCACACCAACTCAGTGGCGTTGGGGTACTTCTTGAGTTCAGCAGCGAAGGCTTTGTGTGGGAATGGGTAGAGTTGTTCGGCGCGCAAGATAGCCACGTCGTCAGCACCCAACTCTTCACGCTTCTTGACCAAGTCGTAGTAAACCTTACCCGAGCACACCAACACGCGCTTGACCTTGTCGGCCTTGAGCGCTTTGTTCTCAGGAATCACGGTTTGGAACGAACCTTTGGTGAACTCAGACACAGGCGATGTCGCGTCTTTGTTACGCAGCAAGGACTTGGGTGTGAAGATGATCAAAGGCTTGCGCAAGTCGCGCACCATTTGACGACGCAACACGTGGAAGATCTGGCTGGCCGTGGTGGGCTGCACGATCTGCATGTTGGTGTCAGCGGCGAGTTGCATGAAGCGCTCGAGGCGTGCCGAGCTGTGCTCTGGACCTTGGCCTTCGTAGCCGTGAGGCAACATCAAGGTCAAGCCGTTCACACGGCCCCACTTCACTTCGCCGGAGGCAATGAACTGGTCGATCACCACTTGGGCGCCGTTGGCGAAGTCGCCGAACTGGGCTTCCCAGACCACCAAGGTGTTGGGGTCGTTCGAGGCGTAGCCGTATTCGAAACCGAGCACTGCTTCTTCAGACAAGATCGAGTCGATCACGACAAACGGAGCTTGGTTCTCAGTCACGTTTTGCAACGCCACATAAGTGCCTGTGTCCCACTTTTCACGCTTTTGATCGTGAATCACAGCGTGGCGGTGTGTGAACGTGCCACGGCCGCAATCTTCGCCCGACAAACGCACGGGGTAGCCGCTGGCCACCAACGATGCGAAAGCCATGTGCTCGCCCATGCCCCAATCCACGGGGATGTCGCCACGGCCCATCGCGGCGCGGTCGTCGTACACCTTTTTCACCAACTGGTGAGGCGTGACGGATGCGGGGATGGTGGTGATTTTTTCAGCCAAGCGCTTCCACTCGGTCATGGGGATGGCGGTTTCGCCAGCGTCTGTCCACTTCTTGCCCATGAAGGGTGACCAGTCCACAGTGAACTTGGTCTTGAAGTTGGTCAACACAGGATCATCGGTGTGCTTGCCCGCATCCAAAGCGGCGCGGTAGGCCTTGACCATGTCGTCGCCCAATGTGTCGCCCAAGCCTTGTGTGGCCAACTTGTCGGCGAACAGCTTGCGGGTGCCAGGGTGAGCGGCGATTTTTTTGTACATCAGCGGCTGAGTCAGCGCTGGTGTGTCTTGCTCGTTGTGGCCGAGTTTACGGAAACACACGATGTCAAGCACCACGTCTTTGCGGAAGGTCGAACGGTACTCGAGCGCCAACTGGGTAGCCAACACGACGGCTTCTGGATCGTCACCGTTGACGTGCAACACAGGCGCTTCGACCATCTTGACGATGTCGGTACAGAACACGCTGGAGCGCATGTCGCGTGGGTCAGAGGTGGTGAAACCAATTTGGTTGTTCACGATGATGTGCACCGTGCCGCCTGTGGTGTAACCACGGGTTTGGGCCAAGGCCAGGGTTTCTTGGTTCACACCTTGACCGCCGAAAGCGGAGTCACCGTGGACCAACACGGGCAACACTTGGCTGCCCGTTGGGTCAGCGCGGCGGTCCATGCGGGCGCGCACAGAGCCTTCGACCACGGGGTTGACGATTTCCAAGTGGGAGGGGTTGAACGCCAAAGACAAGTGGACGGGGCCACCAGCAGTCGACACGTCAGAGCTGAAGCCTTGGTGGTATTTCACGTCACCAGCAGGCAAGTCTTCAGGGGCGGTGTGGTCGAACTCGGCAAACAAGTCGGCAGGCAACTTGCGCATGGTGTTGACCAACACGTTCAGACGGCCACGGTGGGCCATACCGATCACCACTTCTTGCACGCCTTTGAGGCCCGCTTGTTGGATCAGCTCGTCCATCGCGGCGATGAAGCTTTCGCCGCCTTCGAGCGAGAAGCGCTTTTGACCCACGTATTTGGTGTGGAGGTAACGCTCCAAGCCTTCCGCAGCGGTCAAGCGCTCGAGGATGGCTTTCTTTTTGTCGGAATTGAAGTTGGGTTTGCTGCGGATGCTTTCCAACTTTTCTTGCCACCAACGCTTTTCACCCATTTCTGAGGTGTACATGAACTCGGCGCCCAAGGTGCCGCAGTAGGTTTCACGCAAAGCGTTGAGCAATTCGCGCAAGGACATGTTGTTCTTGCCGAAGAAGGTGTTGCTGGTGTCGAACACGGTTTCTTGGTCGGCATCAGAGAAGCCGTAGAAAGCGGGATCGAGGTCAGGAATATTGGGACGCTCAGTGCGCTTGAGTGGATCGAGGTCTGCCCAGCGTTGGCCCACATTGCGGTAAGCGGCGATGAGTTGCTGCACAGCGGTGCGCTTGCGACCCATTTCGACGTTTTCGCTGGCCATGACGACTTTGGTACCGCCAGCTTTGGCGCGTTCTGCAAAGGCGTTGATGACGGGCAAGTGAGGCACGTCTTTGGCGTTCGAGCCATCGACTGCGGGCACATGCTGAAGCGCGTCGAAGTACTCGCGCCACGAATCGGGCACGCTACCAGGATTGGCTAGATAGTTTTCGTACATCTCTTCGACGTAAGGGGTGTTGCCCCCGAAGAGATGGGTATTGCCCGAATAGGCTTGATAGACGGTTGTCTCACTCATTTGCGCTGACCTCCGTTCCCCTGCAGGGAACATTAGCTGGTTGGAAAAAAACCTCCGCGACACGGCTGGACCGGTTAGCGGATGCGACTGTGGTCAGGATTGACCTAGTGCATCCAAGATTGTGCCACCGAAAACCCAGCCGTGGGCGCCAAATCAAACGATTTGGTCTTTGATCTGTTGCAAAGCGGTTGGATCGTCGATGGTTGTCAAATCACCGGGATCGCGCTTTTCACACACCGCCTGAATGGCACGGCGCAGCAATTTGCCACTGCGTGTCTTGGGCAATGATGTCACGAAAATCACACGGGATGGGCGTGCCACCGCACCGAGTTGGCTGTCCACCACTTTCATGACTTCGGCCTCCAAGACTTTGCGGGCTGCGTCGTCGGTCAAGCCAGAGGTATCTTTGGCAATCGCAAACGCCATGGCCACTTGGCCTTTGAGCTGATCGGCCACACCGACCACCGCCACTTCGGCGATGTTGGGGTGGCTGGAGATGCTTTCCTCGATTTCGCGGGTGCCTAAGCGGTGACCGGCCACGTTGATCACGTCATCGGTACGGCCCAAAATGAAGTAGTAGCCGTCTTCGTCGCGCACCGCCCAGTCGAAGGTGCTGTACACGAGTTTGTTAGGCACGGTCTTCCAGTAAGTGTTGACGAAACGGGTGTCGTCACCCCAAATGGTTTGCAAGTTGCCGGGAGGCAGCGGGCCTTCGATGGTCAACACGCCTTTTTGGTTAGCGCCCGTGAGCTCTTCGCCGGTTTGGTCATCGACCAACTTGACGTTGTAGCCATACACCGCTTTGCCAGGTGAGCCAAACTTGCTCGGGGCTTTTTCCACGCCGTTGCAAATGGTCAAAATTGGCCAGCCAGTTTCGGTTTGCCAGTAGTTGTCGATGATGGCTTTGCCGTTCAAACCTTCAGAAATCCACTTGGCCGTCGGTTCGTCCAAAGGCTCGCCCGCCAAGAACAAGGCTTGCAAACTGGACAGGTCGTATTTGGTCAACAAAGCGGGATCTTGCTTTTTGAGCACACGGATGGCCGTGGGCGCGCTGAACATGACGTTGACCTTGTACTTCTCAACCAAGCTCCACCAGATGCCGCCGTCTGGGCGAATGGGCAGACCTTCATACATGATGGTGGCCATGCCACCAATCAATGGACCGTAAATGATGTAGCTGTGCCCCACCACCCAACCAATGTCGCTGGTACAGAAGAAAGTGCCACCAGGCTTCCCTTGGTAAATGTGGGGAATGCTGGACGCCAAAGCCACGGTGTAACCACCGGTGTCGCGTTGCACGCCTTTTGGCTTGCCAGTGGTGCCCGAGGTGTACAGGGTGTAGCTGGGGTGGGTGGACTCCACCCACTCGCAAGGCACCACGGTGTCCATGTGTTTGGCGCGCTCAGTGGCGTAATCCACATCACGACCAGCCACGGGCGTGAAAGCCGCCAATTGGCGATCCACCATGATGACATTGGCAGGTTTGTGTGCCGACAGCTTGATCGCCTCGTCGAGCAAGGGCTTGTAAGGCACGCCTTTACCGCCGCGTGAACCCGCGTCCGCGCTGATGATGACTTTGGGCGACGCATCTTCAATGCGGGTCGCCAAGGAATGAGACGCAAAGCCGCCGAACACCACCGAGTGGATGGCACCCAAACGCGCGCAAGCCAACATGGCAAACGCCGCTTCGGCAATCATGGGCATGTAGATCAAGACGCGGTCGCCTTTGGTAACGCCCAGATCTTTCAAAATGGCCGCCATGCGCTGCACTTCAGCGTGCAAATCGCGGAAGCTGTAGGTGTGCTCTTGGTTGGTTTCGGTCGAGACGAAGATCAAGGCCGCTTGGTCAGCGCGGTCCTTGAGGTGACGGTCTACCGCGTTGTGGCACAGGTTGGTTTTGCCACCCACAAACCACTTGGCAAACGGTGGGTTGCTGTAATCACAGATTTGTTGTGGCTGGGTCTCCCACTCCACCAATTTGGCCTGCTCAGACCAAAAAGCGTCGCGATCCTCAATGGAACGGCGGTGAAAATCTGCATAAGCAACCATCTACTTCTCCTAAAAACGAATTTGCACTGAATTCATAATTATGAGAAGAACGGACTTGCAACAAGCTGACTTTTGCTGTGGGTAATTACCCTTTACTTGATCAGGGCGTGAATTTCTTTGAAGGGGTCGGCTTCGGCTGAGCGCAGCCATTCAAATAAGACCATCTCGGTCGTCACCAGTTCGGCACCCGCACCGGCCAAGCGGTCAAAGGCCGCATCGCGGTTGCGCTCGGTGCGTGAACCGCAGGCGTCCGTCACCACCCACACCGAATACTCTTCCTCTAGCAAATCCAAAGCGGTTTGCAGCAAACACACATGGGCTTCGCAGCCGGCGATCACGATGCTTTGGCGCGTAGGCTCTTGCGGCACGGCCTTTTGCAAATGCTTGGGCAAGCTGCGGGCATTGCCAGCGGGCGCACGCGCCGCGGGTCGCAACACCTCGCTCAGGCCATCGGCACAGGCGCTGAAACTCATCTTGGGCAAGGTACGGCGGCACAAGGCACGCAACTCCACAGGATTGGGACCCAATTTTTCTGGGTTTTGTTCCGTGCCATAGGTGGGCACTTCCATCCAATGGGCGGCTTGGGCCAAGCGCATGGCATTGGCCAACACCAAATCAGCTTCAAAAATAGCGGGCATCAGGCGCGCCTGGTAGTCCACCAGCACGAGTTGGGATTCTTGGTCGTCGAGCAACATGCGAAGTACGAATAGGTTTGTAGAAAGCACCAAGTATCGACGATGCGGCTAGAGGACGTTTGTCAATATCGTTTACTTTAGGATTAACCCTAGGTAAATCAACAACTTACGCGATATATTTGATAAGCTTTAGCAGATAAAACAGCTAGAATAAGCGGTTATGTTGAAACGAATTCTCCTCATCCTCTGCTGCGTCGCCAGTGCACATGCTGCACCGTCGAACAATGCCGCAGACGACATTGAGCGCTATTTGGCCGAGCGCGGCATCGTCGCGCAGATGGACCAGATGCGCCAATCCGTCGGAGACACGGCGTCAGACTTGGTGGTCAACGCCATGACGTTCTTGGGCGTCCCCTACCGCCGAGGTGGCACCAATGCCAGCACTGGTTTTGATTGCAGCGGTTTTGTACGCTCCATGTTTGAGCAAACCGTGGGCAAAGTGCTGCCACGCCGAGCCAGCGAACAAGCCGCGGCCACTGAAAAAATCGACAAACAAGATTTGAAGCCCGGCGACTTGGTGTTCTTCAACACCATGCGCCAAACCTTCAGCCATGTGGGCATCTACGTGGGTGACAACAAGTTCATCCACTCGCCCAAGCCAGGCCAACAAGTGCGCGTGGACGACATGCGCCAAGCCTATTGGGACCGCCGCTTCACCGGCGCGCGTCGCGTGGCACCTGCGGCCAACGGCGACAGCCTCAGCAACTAAGCGCAGCAGAGCGTTAGAAACGCTCGCCTTCGCTCAGATAGCGCCAAGCGCCCTCTTCCAAATCGCCCAAGCTCACGCGTCCTAAACGGATGCGGCGCAGCGCCAAGATTTCCAGCCCAGCCAATTCACACAGGTAAACCGCCAAACCCAGGTGCGCGCCTTTCACGGCCAAACGCAACTTGCTGCGCTCGGGGTTGGCACTGCCCACGCTGATTTTGAAATCGGGCAAACGCAAACGTTCGTCGCGCATGGCGCGTTCGATGGGACGCAGCGCATCGGGCGTCACCTCGCCGCGCACATCCACAATGAGCTCTTGTTCAATGAAGGCCATGTCCTCCATCAGCTTGCGCTGCACGCGAAAGTCTTGCGTGAAAGCCACCAAGCCGCTGGCTTCATATTCCAAAGGCACACTGGCGTCGAGTTTGGCCAAATGACTTTTCAAAAAACGCACGCCACTGTGGTCATGCTTGCTGTGTTGCTCGGGGGTGAGCAAAGTGCGCACGTTTTGCGGACCTTTAGGCACGCGTGTTGGCACGCCAGCGCGCCCGACTGGCGCAGGCTTTTTCATCGGCAATGGCTCTAGGCCATCGGTCCAACCCGCAGGTTTGTTCAAAATCAGCGTGACCGACATGAGGTTAAGCAAACTGGCGTGTGCATCTACCGTCACGGCTTGCGTGGTCACACGACGTGACGGCTCTTGCACCACCGCACCATCAACGCGCACAAAACCCGCCTCAATGTATTGCTCAGCCTCGCGACGCGAACAGTCGCGCAGTTGCATGATGCGTTTGGAAAGGCGTTCGCCTTCGGCTGGGCGGTCACCCAAGGATTGACTGGAATTCATAAGGGCTGAATCCTCCCACAGTTAATCGTTGTATCGTTCACCCATTCACTTGTTTGTGGAGAGATTTAGTTGAATTTGGCTCATTTACTCCAGCGCATGGCGCGTCAGTTTCCTGACCGCGCTGCTATTTTTCATGGCACACATGCCGTGGCGACCTACGCGCAATGGGCGCAACGCAGCGCGCACCTGGCCCAACAGTTTCAAGACGCAGGCCTGCAACCAGGCGACCGCGTGGCTCTGTTCATGCACAACCATCCGCGTTACCTAGAGGTGATGTTTGGCGCGTGGTGGGCAGGCTTGGCCGTGGTGCCCATCAATGCCAAACTGCATGTGCGTGAAGCGCAATGGATTGTTGACAACGCCCAAGCCAGCTGGGCCTTCATCACGTCTGAGGTGACGGCAGACGTCACCACCGTCTCAAGCGAGTCACTGCAAGGCTTGCAACGTGTCATCGATGTGGATAGCCCAAACGCCGATGACTTATGGGCGATGCCTAACGCTAGCCATGAGCCCCCCACCAAGCACATCGTTGAGCGCCAGTCAAACGACTTGGCTTGGCTGTTCTACACCAGCGGCACCACGGGTCGCCCCAAAGGCGTGATGATCACCCACCGCAACTTGATGACCATGGGCCTCGCCTACTTCACCGATGTGGATGCCATCACAGCGCAAGACACCATCGCTTACGCCGCCCCCATGTCGCACGGCGCGGGCTTGTATGCCATCCCGCATTTGATGGCTGGGGCACGTCATGTGGTTCCGGCTTCAGGCGGCTTTGACGCAGCGGAGTTGTTTGAACTGGGTCAGGCGGTTGGTCCGCTATCGATGTTTGCTGCACCGACCATCGTCAAACGCTTGGTCGACCATGCTGAGCAAACACAACAGACGGTCGAAGACTGTGGACACGCCTTCAAAACCATCGTCTATGGCGGCGCGCCCATGTATGCCGCAGACATTCAGCGCGCGCTGCGCCTCATGGGGCCGCGCTTTGTGCAAATTTACGGCCAAGGCGAAAGCCCCATGGTGGGCACTGCCCTGTCCCGCTTTCATTTGAGCGACACCACCCACCCCGAACATGCGCAACGCTTGGCGTCCATCGGCGTGGCCCAAACACCGGTGCAAATTCGCATCACCGATGAACAGGGACACGATCTGCCTTTGGGTGAGGTGGGTGAAGTGCTCATCAAAGGAGACAGCGTGATGGCGGGCTATTGGCGCAACCCAGAAGCCACGAAAGCCGCCATTCGCGAGGGCTGGCTGTTCACGGGCGACATGGGTTGCTTAGACGCGCATGGTTTTCTCACGCTGAAAGACCGCAGCAAGGACCTCATCATCTGCGGCGGATCCAATGTGTACCCGCGCGAGGTGGAAGAAGTGTTGTTGCAAGCCCCGGGCGTGAGCGAAGTGGCCGTGGTGGGCGCACCCGACCCCGATTGGGGTGAAATCATCGTGGCTTTTGTGGTGGCACAACAAGGCTGCACCGTCAGCGCACAAGACCTCGACACGTATTGCCTGAACGAAATCGCCCGCTTCAAACGCCCCAAGCGCTACGAACTGGTCGACAGCTTGCCCAAGAACAACTACGGCAAAGTGCTCAAAACCGAACTGCGTCAAAGACTCGCTCAGCCCTAGTGGTATGGTGCTGCCCCATGCACACACAAATAGACCACCTCGTCATCGTTGCCAAAAGCCTAGAACAAGGCGTGCAATGGTGCGAAGACACACTGGGCATCACGCCTGGCCCCGGCGGCGAGCACACGCTGTACGGCACACACAACCGCTTGTTCAAAGTGGCCTCGCCATCCAACCCCATGGCCTATGTCGAAATCATCGCCATCGACCCCAAAGCCGTCCGCCCCAAACGCGCCTGCCCCACCCGCTGGTATGACATGGATGACCCGGCACTTCAAAAAGCCGTGGCCAAAGAACCGCGCTTGGTTCACTTTGTCGTGAACACCCCCGACATCCGAGCAGCGCGCATGGCCGTGCGCATGCAAGGCATTGACCGCGGTCCCGCCATCTCAGCCAGCCGACGCACCAACCGTGGCACGCTCAACTGGCAAATTTCAGTGCGTGCCGATGGTCAGCGCTTGTTTGATGGTTGCATGCCAACCTTGATCCAATGGGGCAAGCCCGAAGCGACCGACCCGCTCAAGCTGCATCCACGCAACACCCTCACCCGCTCAGGCGTGACCTTGCAAAGCCTTGAGGTGATTCACCCCAGCGCTGCCAAACTGCAAGCCGCTTATGACGCGATTGAACTCAACCGTGTGACGGTGACCGAAGGGCCAGCCAACCTCAAAGCCACCTTGCAAACACCCAAAGGTGTGGTGGTGCTGGAGAGTCTTGGCCTTTAAGTGGCTTTCAAGCCATACCGTTCGAACACAAAAAAGCCGCTTTCAAAGCGGCTTTTTGTTTGGCGTTTGACTCGCAGGCGGTTAGCTTTTATACGCCTGCACTTTCTCATACGCGGCCCACAATTGATGCTGCATCTCGCAGCCATTCATCATCAAACCCGGCGCTGAAATGCCCATGAAGCGGTCGGTTTGCATGATGAGCGCATGGGCTTGCTCAAACACACCTGCGCCATACAACTGGCGAATCGCGCCCACATAGGGCGCGGTGTCGCCACGGTCGGTGAGCAACACCAAGGTTTCGATGCAGGCATAGACCGAGCGGCGTTGCTGGGGAATTTGGTCAAAGTGGCGAATCCATTCGCAACCTTCCACCGTGGCCGCCTCGTCGCCGCAGGCCAAGGCCAAGAGGGTTTTGAGTTCGCCCACGCGCAGGTCCGCCCAAAAGCTGCCAGCGTCCGGTGTCATGCCAATCAAGGCTGCCACAGGGCGCTCGTCGGCCAAGTTGGATTCGTTCAACGAGGCCAACAAATCGCTGCATTCTTCGTTGTCGAGGTCGGTCAAGTTGAGGATGGCTTCGCGCATCTCGTTGGCGATGCTGTTGTTCTCAAAGTCGAGGTCATCCACAGGGTAAATCTCAGACATGCCCGGCACCAAAATGCGGCAGGCGTACACGCCCAAGTGCTCGAAGTCGGCGATGTAAATATCAAAGCCATCGTCGTGCATGCGCTTGACGCAATACGCGTAGTCGTCGGCAGTGGTACTGGAGAAGTTCCAATCCACAAACACATAGTCTGGAATTTGGCCCAAGAATTCCCAGTGAATCACGCCACTGGAATCGACGAAATGAATTTCAATGTTGGGAGCGCTGGCCGCTTCATCCAAATCAAACGTGGGTGGTGGGAAGCCCACCAAAGTGTCCAACGCGCGGCCTTGCAGCAACTCGGTCAAGGCACGCTCTAGCGCCACCTCAAAACGTGGGTGTGCACCAAAGCTGGCAAAGCAACCTTGGTCTTCGGGGTGCAGCAAGGTCACGTTCATGACCGGGTACTTGCCGCCGAGTGACGCATCTTTCACCAAGATGCCAAAGCCTGCAGCTCGCAAGGCCGCAATGCCTGCGACGATGCGTGGGTAACGGTTGATCACCGCCTCGGGCACATCGGGCAAGCAAATGCCCTCGCTGATGATTTTGGCTTTCACATGGCGTTCAAAGATCTCTGACAACCCTTGTGTGCGGGCCTCCAGCGCGGTGTTGCCCGCTGACATGCCGTTGCTCACATACAAGTTGCCAATGATGTTGACAGGGATGTAGGCCGTCTCACCATCGCGCTGGCGCACATAGGGAATGGCGCAAATGCCGCGCTCCAAATTGCCCGAATTGAAGTCCACCAAGTTGGCGCAATCGATGTTGCCCTCAGGGTTGTAAAACGTGTGCAGCTCGGCGTTGAGCAAGCCCTTGGGCCACGAACCGTCATCGCTCAAATCAAACCAACGCTCTTGCGGGTAATGCACAAACGACGCATCCGCTGTGAGGGGGCCTAGGTAGAAATGTGTCCAAAAATAGTTGGTCGCCAAGCGCTCAAAAAACTCACCCAAGGCACTGGCCAAACACGCCATGCGCGTGGCGCCTTTGCCATTGGCAAACAACACAGGGCAATCGCGGTCGCGGATGTGGACCGACCAAATGCCGTCCACGGGATTAAGCCAACTCTTCTCTTGGATGTGAAACCCCATCGCCTGCAACTTGGCCTGTAGGGTGTTGATGGTGGATTCGAGTGGCGCGTCTTTGCCAAGAATAAAACTTTGAGTAGGCACGGTAAATCGCTTTTAAAAACAGCAGGGGCGCCCTGAAACTTACGCCTATTGTGGGGCCTGTGCTGCGTGGTTCACGCTCGGGGTTTTCGCTCAAACAGTGGGCGCTGCTTCGTCTTTGGGCAAAGTCGCCAGCAAGGCCATGCCTGCGGCCATCACGCCAGCGGTCAACCACAACGCACCTTTGAACGTACCTGTGGTTTGCGCCATGTAGCCTGCCACCACGGGGGCCAGCATTTGCGCAGCCCCGTAGCTGAGCGTGAGTTTGGCCATGGCCTTGCCTGGGTTATTAGGCGCGCGGCGCCCCACCAAAGCCAGCGTCATGCTCACGATGCCAATGAACGTGGCGCCATAACCCACCGCCCCTGCTAACGCGGCCCACAGCTCACCCGACATCGCCGGCAGCATGACCGAAAGCGTTTGCAAACCAAACGCCAGCAACAAAGCCCGCTTGTCACCCACACGCCGCGCCACCAAATCCCAAATGAACACCGCAGGCATGGCCGCCATGCCGACCATCGCCCAAGCCAACGGACCTTGGCCCGCCAGCGCAGGCTCGCGCTCCACGATGGCCACGGTGAACGTGGCACTGATGACAAAGCCCCAGCCCGCAGCAAAGTAACTGGTCAGCATGGTCCATGCCCAGCGGCGTGAGCCCAAGCCAGATGCAGGCGCGGCGTCATGCGCCACCACCACCTGCGGTGGCACGGGCGGACGCCACTTCCAAGCGGGCACAAAAAACAGCAAACCCAAAGCCGCAAAGGCCAACCATTGGTCCGACCATGTGGGCCACAGCTGCGCCAAGCCCCAAGCCCCCAGCGCCGACACCACAATGCCAAGCCCCAAGCCGATGAAATACAAACCCAACTCAGGCCGACGCCCTTGGCGCATCAGCCAACCCAAGATCAAACCTGAGCCAAGCAACATGCCCGTGGCACCACACAAGCCGCCGATGTAGCGAATCAAAGCCCATGCAGGCATCCACGTGGTCAGCGCCATCGCTGCCACCGTGAGCAAGGCCATCCACAAGCCAGCGCTGTAGAGCCAATGCCGCCAGCGCACATCGTCAATCCAAGTGGCAGCCAAAGCACCGCTCATGTAGCCGGCGTAATTGATCGCGGCCAAACCGCCAGCGGCTGCGTCGGTCAATCCGGTTTGGGTTTGCAGGCTAGGCAGCAAGGGCGTGTAGGCAAAACGCGCCAAGCCGATGGTCAGCACCAAGCCGCAAATGCCGCCCGTGAGAACTTGCCATGGATGAAGGTGTTTGTGCGACATGAATCAGCGAAGTATGCCGCGCGTCGGGCCCCTCAATGCCCAATTGCTGTCACGCGGGTGCGAGAGGCATCAAGCCAAGGCTAAGTCTCAGCCCCGTGCGCCTTTTGGCTTATCAAACCCCGCATCCACCCAAGCCTGAGCGGTATTGCGGTTGAGCTTGAAGCCCGCCTCCACGCGCACCTCAGCCAGCGTGTCGCCGCCCTCGTCTTGCGCGCTCAGCGTGGCGTAGGGGTTGTCGTCATCGGGCACGATGTCTAGCAGCACGGTCACGCGACCTGTTTCCCCGTTGACCGTGACGGCTTGGTGCAGCGTCGCGTGCAACTGCTGCTCGCTGCGGCGCACAAACTCGGAGGCGGTTTTGACCAAGGTGATGAACGCCGTGCCGTCCAAGGGCTTGGGGTTCTTTTTGTCGCGGCCCATGGTCCACGGGCCAATCAGCGCGGCTTCGGATTCACCGTCTTTGAACATGGCCACCGCCCAGCCGTCGTCATCGTCGTTTTTGATGACCTTGGCGGTCCAAGTTTCGTTTTGCCACAGGCGTGGCTCTTGGATGAAGGGGGTGTCTAGGGTGTCGTCGGTCATGGTTGTGTGGGCATGGCGTCAAACCATGCGTTGATGTCTTTGGGGCTGGTCAAGGTGCGCACATGCATGTAGGCAGCCTCAGCCTCGGGGTAATGCTTGCGCAAGAAGTTGAGCCATTGTTTCAAGCGCCCCGCTTGGTGACGCTCGCTCACATGGCCCGACACAATTTGCCAAAACGTGTGCAGGTGTGGCGGCAGGTCTTGCCAACACACTTCGCGAGCGGGTGCTGGCAAGCCATTCGCAGCTGCGTCGTGCGCTTGAATGGCCCAGCCCAAACCTGGGTTGGTCACGATGCCACGGCCCAGCATCAAGTCGAAGCAGCCTGATTCAGCCCGGGCATTGATGGCATCTTGCACATTCCAAATTTCGCCGTTCGCCACCAGCGGGGTTTTGACCTTGGCTTTGATGTCGGCAATGCGGTGCCAATATGCGGGTGGGCGATACGCATCGGCCTTGGTACGGGCGTGCACCACAATTTCGCTGGCCCCGCCAGCCTCTAGCGCCAAGGCGCATTCTTCCGCCGTGCTGTCGTCGTTGAAGCCCAAACGCATCTTGGCCGACACCACTTGGTGGGCCGGCACAGCGGCGCGCACCGCTCGCACAATTTGGTACAGCACTTCGGGGTCTTGCAGCAGCACCGAGCCGCCGCCATGGCGGTTGACTTGTTTGGCAGGGCAACCAAAGTTCAGGTCCACCCCATCGCAGCCCATGCCCGCCACGCGCGCGGCGTTGTCGGCCAAACATTGGGGGTCTGACCCCAATAGTTGAGGCCGCACCGGCACGCCCGCAAACGTACGCCCGCCATTCGTCAGCTCGGGCACGATGCGCAAAAACGTGCGCTCGGGCAGCAAGGTGTTGGTGACGCGGATGAACTCGGACACGCAGCGGTCCACCCCGCCGATGCGGGTCAGCACGTCGCGCAGCACAAAGTCGAGCAAGCCCTCCATCGGGGCAAGAATGAGCATGGGGTTGGGAGTTTGAAAAAGAAGGCTGCAAGCAGCGAAGGCGCTACTCTACCTAACTCCGTGCAAGGGATGGTTTTACTGGGACAATAGCGGTCTTATCTGTTCACTGAATTTTCCCTTTCCATGTCCGACCTGACAACTGTTGAAGTCCGTCCCGCCACGATGCGCGACGCCGCCAAAATCGCCGAGCTGTACGCCGCCACCGCCAAAGAAGCGTTCAAAACCATGCAAACCGGTAGCAAAGTGCTGCCGGTGCCCGAAGAAAAAAGCACCACCTACTGGCGCGAAGCCATTGAGTTTGCCGAGCCCCAAGTGCAAGTGGCCGTCGACGGCAGCAAGATCGTGGGCTTTGTGGGCTACGACCGCTCTCGCGACAAAGGCACGCCCAACACTCTGGGCGAGATTTGGGACATTTATGTGGATGCCGCCTACTGGGGCCAAGGCGTGGGCCTGGCTTTGTGGGACGCTGCCCGCGAAGGCCTTCAAGAAGAAGGCTGTACCCATGTGTCCATTTGGGTGCCCATCGCCAATGACCGCGCCATGCGCTTTCATGAATTGGCCGGCTTCAAACGCGAAATGTCCAGCGCCAAGACCGTGCCCATGGGCCCCGTCAAGGTGGAAGAGATTCGCCTGAAGCAAGCTCTTTGATTTTTCAAGCGCTGTGATTTTTTAAAGAGCTGAACGTGTCTGAACACTACGCCGCCCTCGGGCTGAAAAGCGATGCCACGCTGGCGGACATCAAACGCGCGTTCCGCCAAAAAGCCTCGCAGTTTCACCCTGACCGCAACACCGCCGAAGACGCGCCTGCGCGTTTTCGCGAGGTGCAAGAGGCCTACGACGTGCTGTCAGACGAGACCAAACGCCAAGCCTACGACGACAACCGCCGCCGTAATTTGTTGGACGACCCCGCGCAAACCGCGCGCGAAATTTGGACCGCCTACTTTCAGCAAGTGCTGAACCGTTCATAAAAACGTTCTGATTCAAAAGCAACGTTTCCATAAGCAAAACATGAGCATTTCTCCATTCTTCCAAGAGCTGCGTTCGGCCTACCAAGCCGAGCTGGACGACCTCAACTCAGACTCCGAAGGTCACTACATCCTCGACAAACGCTTGGCTGAAAAGCGCAAAGAGCTGGGCTTTTTGCTACAGATGCTGGATCTCAACCCCGAAATGGTGGCCGTGGTGTTACACCAAGCCTTTGAGTTCCACGAGCCCGAGTTGATGGACCACTTCATCACCTTAGACGCCGATGATTTGCTGAGCTGGGATGCTGTGTCTGAAGGCATCCGCATTGCAGCTTGGGCGCAACCCATGGTGGACCAAATCTTGGCCGAGCCGGTGGGTGCGTGGTTCATGAGCGTGGCTGCGGCCCTCGAATACATGCATGGCACGCCTATGCGTTCCTCCGCACAGTCAAGTGACGCCGATGCCGACGAAGATTTAGAGAACGTCGAACGTGGCGATCAGCCCGAACAAGACGAGGAGCGCGAAGCCCGTGAACGCGAAGAAGCGGGCAACGCGTGGATGGTCGAACAAGGCTTCGACAGCAAAGAATAAACAGGGTGACCTCATGACCGACAAAACCAACGCCATCGCACTGATTGCCAAAACGCAAAGCCTCATCGCCGCAGGCGACATCACGGGCGCAGAAGCCGCGCTGGTCGAGTTGGCCGATGCCGAGGGCGACCAAGCCCTGATGGTGGTGCTGGCGCAGCTGCCCCCCAAAGACATCTTGGCCGTGATTCGTGAGTACGACACGTCCAAAGAATCGGTCATCAACCTGCTGGTCACGCCCGAGCAATTTGCGCGCGCCGTGGTGATTGAAAAACAATACAAAGACCTCACCCGCACCCACTTGCGCGGCATGATGAACTCCATCATCTTCCGCGACGATGCCGACCCGATTGAGTTCCTCACCGCGATTGGCGATTTGGAAGGCGGCGCTGAAGCGCTGGCCGACTACTTCAGCGAGAAGTGGAGCCGCATCGAAGCCTTTGCACGCACCGGCACGTTTGACACCATGGAAGACGACGGCGACATGCTGTCTGAAAGCGCCCTGCTCGGCTCCGCCTATGTGAAGCCCCGCGTTGAAGAAGACGAAGTGGCCGACCAAGACTGGATGCAACTCGCGTGGATCTTGCGCCACAAAATTCCAGACCTCTTCATCGAAATGCTCTTGGTGCTGCGCGCCAAAGCACGCGCCCACGATGCCGGCCTGTCGGAAGACGACGAGGAAGACGACGACGGCAAGGTCGAAACCAGCGCCACCGACCGCGGCCAAGCCACACCCGCTGCGCGTGACTCTGACGAAGAATCTGCCATCTAAGCGTAGAGACCATGACGCAAGCTGTTGTTGCCCTTTTTGATGACCGCCCTTTCTTTGAAAAGGTGGTTGCCTACGGCGTGCAACACGGTGTGTTGGACCAAGCCAAACTAGACGCCATCCAAACCGATGCGCCCAAAGGCATGGTGCAAATCGCGCGTTACTTTGGCAGCGAGTTCTTGCGCCCTGAGCTTGAAAAAGCAAAGGACCGCATCGTTAACATGGTGAGCCTCACGCTGCAAATTCAAAGCGGTGGCGATTTGCGCAAAGCCGCAGAGCAGCTGCGCGAGCACTCGTTCATGTCGCGCTCTAAAGCGGCATCTGACATGCTCAAAGCCCTCATCGTCATGCCGCAAAACACGCACTTTGGCATGAACGAGCATGGTGGTTTTAGCGACAAACACATTCCGCAACTGGCCAAGTGGTCGCTGTGCAGTTTGGCCGACTACCAAGCCGAGTTGGCCAAGCGCCAACAAGTGGCACACGTCATCGATGCCGCCATTTGGATGGCCGACCAACTCGGCCTGTACGCCGACGATTTAGAAGAGGCCGGCTGCGATGCCGAAGCCGTGATTCGCACCGCGCTGCTGGCCACCGCCACCAAGCACAAAGACATGCCTGACTGGGTGGCCTTCCAAAAAATCATCACTACCCTGCGCAAACCCAGCGCAACCAAAACCATCCACTTGGTTGCGCCCAAAAACTTGCCCGCCGAATTCAAAGCAGCGGTCGAGCACGTGCGACTCAGCGTGGAAGCCGACTTGCCCAAAATTTTGAACAGTGCCATCACATGCCAAAAACTGTTCAACCAAACACCCGCTTTCGTTGGCCGGTACTTCTGGGTTGAAGACGGCTTGTCTGAGGTGGACCACTTTGACCGCCAAACCTCTGCCGCATGGACCAAAGCCACCGGCGGCCACAGCGACGACAGCTCGCTGCTCACCCTCTTCTTGTGCATTGCCACGGCTAGCACAGGCAAAACACTGCTGACTGAAAAAACGGCAACCACGCTGATTCGCAAAATCCGCAAATCAGGCGTGAAGCCCGCGCTGGCGACGGCATTCATCCAAGCCAATGCACCGGCTGAGCATCAAGACGATTACATAGCCATGTGGGAAGCCTTCATTGACGAATCGCTCGTCACGTTGGAGAGCGACCACGACTACAAACTGCACGATGCACTGTCGCTGTTGCGCCGCGAATGCAATGTGGCCGACTAAGCCATAGCCATCAAACAAAGCCATAGCTGCCAGCACCTTCAATTGCCTCGACCTTCGCCTTGACCGCAGATTTACCCCACGCCGTTGCGCGCTTACGCGCAACCCGCCTCGCCCGCAGCGTCAAACCTTTTCTAGCCCGAGGCGGCCCCAAAGGTGAACGCTGTGCAGGCTGCCGCTTGGTGCCCACGCACTGCATCTGCTCACTGCGCCCCGACGTGTCCACACGCGCAGGCATGTGTTTGCTGATGGCCGACATCGAACCACTCAAACCCAGCAACACGGGTTGGCTGATTGCCGATGTGGTGGCTGATACCTTCGCCTTTGGCTGGGCCCGCACCGAAGTTGACCCGGCTTTGCTCGCGTTGTTAAGCGACCCGCAATGGCAACCCTATGTGGTGTTCCCTAGCGCGTTTGCTGAATCGCAACGCGTGGTGCATGAGGTAACGCCTGAAGCCCACAAGCGCCCTCTGTTCATCCTGCTCGACGGCACGTGGGACGAAGCGCGCAAGATGTTTCGCAAAAGCCCCTACCTGCAAAACTTCCCCGTGCTGAGCCTGCACCCCGAACAACTGTCGCGCTACAAACTGCGACGCGCACAAAGCGAGGCCCACTTTTGCACCGCCGAAGTGGGTGCCATGTGCCTAGACCTTGCCAACGACACGCAAGCCGCTGCCGCCCTCAACGCCTACTTTGATGTGTTCACCGAGCACTACCTCAAAGCCAAGCAACAACTGTCCGTCGATTTGGCCGATGAGGTGCATTTGCAACTGAAAGAAGCCACGCGCTCGGCGTGAACGACAATCAAGACTATGGCTATTCAATGGTTCCCCGGACACATGCACCTCACGCGCAAAGCGATTGGGGAGCGCATCAAAGAGATTGACGTTGTCATCGAAATGCTCGACGCCCGCTTGCCCGGCTCTAGCGCCAACCCAATGTTGGCCGAGCTCATTCAAGGCAAGCCCGCACTCAAGGTACTGAGCAAGCAAGACTTGGCCGACCCCGAGCGCACCGCGATGTGGCTGGCTCATTACAACGCCATGCCCGGCGTGCGCGCCATTGGCCTAGACACCAGCATGTCCTCACCCGCCAAAGCGCTGATTGACAACTGCCAACAACTCGCCCCCAACCGTGGCGGCATGGCCAAGCCCATGCGCGTGCTGATTTGCGGCATTCCCAACGTGGGCAAGTCCACCCTCATCAACACGCTCAAAGGCAAGCGCGCGGCCAAGACGGGTGACGAAGCGGGTGTGACCAAGATAGAGCAACGCATCGCCTTGGCCGATGACTTTTATTTGTACGACACCCCCGGTGTGCTGTGGCCGCGCATCATCGTCGAGCAAAGCGGTTTCAACCTCGCCGCCAGCGGCGCCATTGGCGTGAACGCGTTTGACGAAGAAACCGTGGCGCTTGAGTTGCTCAACTACCTCATTCCCCACTACCCCGACGTGCTGCACAAGCGCTACAACATCGACGACGTGGCCAGCCACACCGACGAAGAAATGTTGGACGCCATTGGTCGCAAACGCGGTGCCGTGCAAAGCGGTGGGCGCATCAACACCACCAAAGCCGCGCACATCGTCATTCACGATTTCCGCACAGCGGCGCTGGGTCGCGTGACGCTAGAAACGCCCGAGCAATTTGCCGCGTGGTTGGCTGAAGGAAAAATTGCCGATGCCGAGCGTGCTGTGCGCAAAGAGGCGATCGAGAAAAACAAGAAAACTGTGCGTAAGCCTAAGAAGCGTTGATACACATGACACAGCGCCTCGACACCCCCGAAAAAGAAGCCATCGCCCTGCTCCCCCCGTTTGAACGCCTGGGGCTAGACCGCATCACCTTGGTCAACACGGCCAAGCAAGCCCAGCTCGCACACGACGCCTTGATGGCCTCACGCGCCTGGGGCTTTGACACCGAATCCAAACCCACCTTCCGCGTGGGCGAAGCCTCTGATGGCCCGCATGTGTTGCAGCTCTCCACCCGCGAACGCGCTTGGGTGTTTCAGCTGCATGACGCTGAATGCCGAGCTGTGTCAGCTGATTTGTTGGCGCGCGAAGGCATTGCCAAAGCCGGCTTTGGTTTGGGCGATGACCGCAAACGCATCATCCAAAAATTTGGCGTGGAGCCAGCAGATGTGCTGGAACTGAACAGCATTTTCAAAGCGCAAGGCTATCGCAAAGAAGTGGGCGTCAAGGGCGCGGTGGCGGTGCTGTTCAAACAGCGTTTTCAAAAATCAAAGAAGGCAGCCACCAGCAACTGGGCCAATGAACGCTTGAGCGAATCGCAACTGGTGTATGCCGCCAACGATGCGTACGCGGCGTATCGAGTTTGGGAAGCTTTGTCGCTTTAAGCTTTCAGAGCAAGGAACCATCATGTCAGACCCCACGAGCCACAGCGCTGCCACACATTCTGAACAAGCCAGCTCGGTGTTGGAATTTGCCAATGCCTTGTGGCGCGTGCGTCGGCCCAAGCCCTTTGTGTTGGTCATCGAAGGTGAAGTCGGTCATGACGCTGAAGAGCCCACCGACTACCTGCACGACAAACTTCTGTTGCCCGAATGGCGCGAAGCCTTTTACAAGCTAGTCGATGCCACGGGCTTGGTGGTGTGCCTGAACGTACACACCCAACACCCCGCCTACCGCGACGTGCGCGGACGCTCTAGCAAAGGGCGACTGAGCCAAGGCGAGTACTACCACCACGACGGTTGCACAGGCCCTGTCAAACCGCGCTTTGTGGAAATTCGCTGCCCTATTCAGCCGCAAACACGCGGCGTGGCCACCGCTGTAGCGCCCCATCACGATGTGGTCAAAGCCATGGTGCAAGTGCTACCCGCCGAGCTGGCCGCCACAGCCGCACTGGCCACACAAGACATGAGCCCCGAAGCCTTGAGCCAAATGGACTACGCCGCGCTAGACCACCTGCAAGGCCTCATCACGCGCACCGTGCGCAAAAAGCTCAACGCCGAAGGCGCACGCAGCTACTTCCGCCAAGTGGATGCCGCCGCCAACGCCTACTTTGAACCTTGGGCCTTGGGCGAAAGCCGCTTCATCGCCAACGCCAACAGCGGCGTGACCATGCAACACCGCCGCGCCTACCAAGCCCCACACACCGGCGGCGTGGCCAATGGCCACTTGGTCAAGCGCTGGACCAATGAAGAGCTGCTGCTACCCGGACAGGTGGTCGACCAAGCTTTGATTGCTGCGCTGTGTAGCGAAGAAGGTGATGAAGCGGATGGGGAGCGGGCTGAGGGGTGTTACCTCGGGGCGCATTGAAATGCGGCGATTAGCAAACTCAGACCTGCCCACCCACGCCTTTGAACTTCTCAACAAAGGCAGCGATTTTCTGAAATACGCTTTGCTTCTTAGTCAGGTATTGCGGGTTGAGTGGGCTCATCTTTGGCAAGATGGCATTGAGCTCCGTGCCATTGTCACTGGCGTATTCACGCTTTAAAGAGTTGGTGATGTAACGCTTGGCCGCTTCAGCATTCAGACTCTCAGAGCTAATCAGCTCTTGAGCCTCTCGTTGCTGCTCGGCTTGCGCAAAGGCAAAGAAAGCTTCAATCACGCCAGCCTTATCGCCCATTTTGTCTAAATCCGACTGGTTGATGAAGTCAACCAGCAAGCTTTCTTTGGCTCGATTACTAAGGCTAGATCGAATCAAACGGCGAACGTCTTCAACCAGCGCCACTTTGTCTTTGACCTTTTTGTTGTTATCAAAGATCAACTCCAAAATGAAATCAAGATTGATCTCTTGCGACTTCAGTAGGTCCACCTCAAAGACCACATCGTCCCAATCAATGTTGGACTCTTCTTGCTCTTTACCTGACTTTTCTCGACGCAACCAATCACGAATGTCGTTGTAAGCCGATCGGTAATCTTGAATCTTCCTGTCAGCGGGTATCTTGACCGACTGCAACGCAGCCAAATCCTCATCGCCCAGGTAGTGCTTGGCTTTAAATGCTTCTACAGCCACTGAGTCGCTCATGTCGATGTTCTGCAAAGCTTTCAAACCTGCAAACTCATCATAGTTTTGCAACACATGTTCAATGCGCAAATACTCACCAAACAGTTTGGCAAACGCTTTCTTGTCCGACTCTTTTTCAATAGCTGATGGATCGGGGAAGCGTTGCTCTAATTCCTTCACCACCTCGACAAAACCACGTCGCGCTTCACCAGTCACCACATCGGTGAAGCCTTCCATGTATTCCTTGTAGCTCTTCTCCAGCACCACGTTCTTGGTGTTCTTGTCACCAAACAAAGTGATTGCATCAATGGTCGCCTGCTCCAGATCTCGGAAAGTCACGATGTTGCCGAAAGTCTTGGTGGCATCGTAAATGCGGTTGGTGCGTGAATACGCTTGCATCAAGCCGTGATAGCGCAGGTTTTTATCCACAAACAAGGTATTCAACGTGGGGGCATCAAAGCCGGTCAGGAACATACCCACGACAATCAATAGGTCGATTTCTTTAGCTTTGACTTGCTTGGCCAGATCGCGGTAATAGTTCTGGAAACCGTCACTATCCACACTGAAATTAGTTTTGAATAGCCCGTTGTAGTCAGCAATGGCTGAATTTAGAAATTCCTTGGCGCTGGTATTCATTGCTGAAACTTCAAAACTTTCATCTTGAATTTCACCAATCGCGTCTTGCTCTTCGTTGGCTGAAAACGAAAAGATGGTTGCAACCTTTAACGGCTTGTCGCTGGTCTTCTGCAGCTCTTTGAACGACTCGTAATACAGCTTGGCGGCATCCACGCTGCTGACAGCAAACATGGCATTGAACCCCTTGCCGCCTGCTTGCAGGCGATGGGTTTTTTGCCGGAAGTTATTCAAGATGTACTGGGTAATTTCATCAATGCGGTCCGGATGCAACAAGGCTTGCTTGTTCTCCGCTGCGCTGAGCTTTTTCTCGTCTTGCTCGGTTTCAATGGCTTTGAACTGTGGGCGCACATCGTTGTAGTCCACTTTAAACTTGAGCACCTTCTCATCGCGAATCGCATCGGTGATCACATACGCATGCAGCTCACGACCAAACACGCTGGCGGTAGTTTCTGCGCCTAAGGCATTCTGCGGGAAGATAGGCGTGCCGGTAAATCCGAACTGATAAAACTTCTTGAACTTCTTTTTCAAGTTCTTCTGGGCTTCACCAAACTGGCTGCGGTGACACTCGTCAAAAATAAAAACTACCTGCTTGCCGAAGATGGGTAGATCGCTCTCGCTCTTCATCAGGTTGTTGAGCTTTTGAATCGTTGTAACGATGATCTTGTTATCGTCTTTGTCCAGATTACGCTTAAGCCCTGCCGTGCTGTCAGAACCATTCACACTCTCTGGCGAAAAACGCTGATATTCCTTCATCGTCTGGTAGTCCAAGTCCTTACGGTCTACGACGAAGAAAACCTTGTCTACAAAATCCAACTCCGTTGCTAAGCGTGCTGCCTTAAAGCTGGTGGCTTTGCAGAGCGGCGCGTTGTTGTTGACTGGTCATGCTTTTATTCCTCTTATTTGCACCCAATATTGTCGCTGTTTAGTAGGCATTTAAGACTCAAACAGGGTTGCACATTGCAAAAGAGAAAAAGCCCGGACGGTTCCCCGTCCGGGCTTCTTCATTTAAAGCGCGAAGCGTTTACTTCTTGCTAGGCGGCAAGTCCGTGCAGCTACCGTGCGCCACTTCCGCCGCCATGCCGATGCTTTCGCCCAGCGTGGGGTGTGGGTGGATGGTTTTGCCGATGTCCACGGCGTCTGCGCCCATCTCAATCGCCAAAGCGATCTCGCCAATCATGTCGCCCGCGTGCGTGCCGACCATGCCGCCGCCGAGGATCTTGCCGTGGCCGTGGGCCTCGGGGGAATCGTCAAACAGCAGTTTGGTCACGCCTTCGTCGCGGCCGTTGGCAATGGCGCGGCCCGAGGCGGTCCAAGGGAACAAGCCCTTTTTCACCTTGATGCCTTGCGCTTTGGCTTGGTCTTCGGTCAAGCCCACCCATGCCACTTCGGGGTCGGTGTAAGCCACGCTTGGGATGACGCGTGCGTTGAACGCAGCGGCTGCCAGCTCCTTGTTGCCTTGCAGTTCACCCGCAATCACTTCGGCCGCCACGTGTGCTTCGTGCACCGCCTTGTGCGCCAACATGGGCTGGCCCACGATGTCGCCAATGGCGAAGATGTGCGGCACGTTGGTGCGCATCTGGATGTCGACATTGATGAAGCCGCGGTCAGTCACCGCCACGCCAGCCTTCTCGGCGGCGAGTTTTTTGCCGTTGGGCGTGCGGCCCACGGCTTGCAGCACCAGGTCGTACACCTGCGGCGCGGGGGCGGTGCCGCCCTCTTCTGCCGGTGCAAACGTGACTTCAATGCCTTCGGGCAAGGCGCGTGCGGACACGGTCTTGGTCTTGAGCATGATGTTGTCAAAGCGCTTGGCGTTCATCTTTTGCCAGATCTTCACCAAGTCGCGGTCAGCGCCTTGCATGAGGCCGTCCATCATTTCCACCACGTCCAGGCGTGCGCCCAGCGTGCTGTAAACCGTGCCCATCTCTAGGCCGATGATGCCGCCGCCCAAAATCAGCATGCGCTTAGGCACTTCTTTGAGTTCCAAAGCGCCTGTGCTGTCGACCACGCGTGGGTCGTTGGGCATGAAAGGCAAACGCACAGCTTGCGAACCCGCAGCGATGATGGCGCGTTTGAACGCGATCACTTTTTTGCTGCCGGTTTGCTCTTGAGCCGTACCGCTGGTTTCAAGTACTTCGAGGTGGTTTGCACCTACGAACTGGCCCAAGCCGCGCACGGTGGTGACCTTGCGCATCTTGGCCATGGCAGCCAAGCCACCTGTGAGTTTGCCAATGACTTTTTCTTTGTGGCCGCGCAGCTTGTCAATGTTGACAGCGGGTGCACCAAAGTCCACACCGAGGTCAGCCATGTGGGCCACTTCGTCCATCACCGCTGCCACGTGCAGCAAGGCTTTGGATGGAATGCAACCCACGTTCAAACACACGCCGCCCAAGGTGGCATAGCGCTCAACGATGACCACGTTCAAGCCGAGGTCAGCCGCACGGAATGCAGCCGAGTAACCGCCAGGACCACCGCCCAACACGAGCACATCGCACTCGATGTCGGCCGAGCCGCCGAAGGATGAGGCTGTAGGTGCAGGGGCTGCGGCCACTGGCGCAGCGGGTGCTGCTGCAGCTGGAGCCGCTGCGGGTGCAGGTGCAGAAGCAGCAGGCGCGGAAGCCGCACCCTCTGCATCCAACACCAACACCACAGAGCCTTCTTTGACCTTGTCGCCCAGCTTGACTTTCAACTCTTTCACCACGCCCGCGTGTGAGGATGGAATTTCCATCGACGCTTTGTCGGACTCAACGGTGATGAGCGATTGCTCAGCTTTGACGGTGTCGCCGGGTTTGACCAGCAACTCGATCACGGCTACTTCGTCGAAGTCGCCGATGTCTGGAACTTTGATATCAATCATTGCCATATCAAGTCCTTAGAGCAACACGCGACGGAAGTCGCCGAGGATTTGACCGAGGTACGCATTGAAGCGTGCCGCTGCAGCGCCGTCGATGACGCGGTGGTCCCACGTCAAGCTCAGAGGCAACATCAAACGTGGCACAAATTCTTTGCCGTTCCACACGGGTTCCATGGTGCTCTTACACACACCAAGGATGGCCACTTCGGGCGCGTTGATGATGGGCGTGAAGTACTTGCCACCAATGCCGCCGAGGCTGGAGATGGTGAAGGTCGCGCCGGTCATTTCTGCGGGGCCGAGTTTGCCGTCGCGGGCTTTCTTGGCCAGCTCTGACATTTCTTGGCTGATTTGCAGCACGCCTTTTTTGTCGCAATCACGAATGACTGGAACCATCAAACCGTTGGGCGTGTCAGCGGCAAAACCGATGTGCCAGTAGTTTTTGTAGACCAGTGCATCACCATCGAGCGAGCTGTTGAACTCTGGGTATTTCTTGAGCGCGGCCACGCAAGCCTTGATCAAGAACGCCAGCATCGTGACTTTGACGCCCGATTTTTCGTTCTCTTTGTTGGTGGACACGCGGAAGGCTTCGAGGTCAGTGATGTCGCAGTCGTCATGGTTGGTGACGGCTGGAATCATGATGGCGTTGCGCAACAAGTTGGCACCGCTGATCTTCTTGATGCGGCCCATTTCTTTGCGCTCGACAGGACCGAACTTGGCAAAGTCGACCTTCGGCCATGGGATGAGACCCAAGGCTGCGCCATCACCACCCGCAGAGCCACCCTTGGCTGCCTGAGCCTTGGTTTGTGTCGCGCCCGACATGACGGACTTGGTGAAGGCTTGCACGTCGTTTTGCGTGATACGGCCCTTGTGGCCAGAGCCTTTGAGCTCTTCCAATGGCACACCGAGTTCGCGTGCGAACTTGCGCACCGAGGGTGATGCGTGTGGCAAGCCCAAGGTAGGTGCGCCTGGTGCGTGTGCAGGTGCTGCAACAACAGCCACCGCAGCAGCAACTGCTGTCGGTGCAGCCACAGCGACAGGTGCCACGGCAGCAACGGCAGATGCGGCAGCCGCCACAGGTGCAGCGGCGGCAGACACGGTGCCTTCCAAAATGGCCAACAAGTCACCAATGTTGACGGTGTCGCCCACTTTGACTTTGAGCTCTTTGAGCACGCCCGCGTGTGAGGATGGAATTTCCATCGACGCTTTGTCAGACTCCACGGTGATGAGCGATTGCTCCACCTTGATGCTGTCGCCAGGCTTCACAAATACTTCAATGACGGCCACGTCTTTGAAGTCGCCAATGTCTGGCACGTGAATTTCGATGGGGCCCGATGCTGATGGCGCTGTGGCCACGGGGGCAGCTGCTGCAACTGGGGCTGGTGCAGCAGCTACAGAAGCAGCTGCTGCAGGTGCGGCGGCCGGAGCTGAAGCATTTGAAGCCGCAGTGCCTGCGGCAGCACCAGCGGCTTCCACCACCAACACCACTGAGCCTTCTTTGACCTTGTCGCCCAAAGCCACTTTGAGCTCTTTGACCACACCAGCGGTGCTCGATGGAATTTCCATCGAAGCTTTGTCTGATTCGACGGTGATGAGGGACTGTTCCGCTTTCACGGTGTCGCCCACTTTGACCAGCAGTTCAATGACTGCGACTTCGTCGAAATCCCCGATATCCGGGACTTTTACTTCTACCAATGCCATGTTGTGTCTCCCGAATATTTATGCGTACAGCGGGTTGATCTTGTCGACTTTGATGCCGTACTTTTTGATGGCTTCAGCCACTTGTGCCACTGGCACGGTGCCTTCTTCGCTGAGGGCTTTGAGGGCTGCGACCACGATGTAGTGGCGGTTGACTTCAAAGTGCTCACGCAGCTTGCTGCGGAAGTCAGAGCGACCGAAACCGTCTGTGCCCAACACTTTGTAGGTGCGGCCTTTAGGAATGAACGGACGAATCTGTTCGGCATAGGCTTTCATGTAGTCGGTCGAAGCAACCACGGGGCCGACGTAAGGGTCCAACTGCGCCGCCACGAAAGGCACTTTGGGTGTCTCTGTGGGGTGCAACAAGTTGTAACGCTCAGCGTCTTGGCCGTCGCGTGTGAGTTCGTTGAAGCTTGGGCAGCTCCACACGTTGGCAGCAATGCCCCAATCGGCAGCGAGCAAGTCGCGCGCAGCCATGGATTCACGCAGGATGGTGCCCGAGCCCAACAAGTTCACGCGTGGTGCAGTTTTCTTGCCCTCGCCTTGTTGCAGCAAGTACATGCCTTTGATGATTTGCTCTTCGGTGCCAGCCTTGAGGCCAGGCATCGCATAGTTTTCGTTCAACAGGGTGATGTAGTAGAAGACGTTGTCTTGCTTCTCCACCATGCGCTTCAAACCGTGGTGCAGGATGACGCCCACTTCGTGTGCGAAGGTGGGGTCATAAGACACGCAGTTCGGGATGGTGTTGGCCATGATGTGGCTGTGACCGTCTTCGTGCTGCAAGCCTTCGCCGTTCAACGTGGTACGGCCTGAGGTGCCGCCCAACAAGAAGCCGCGTGCTTGCATGTCGCCAGCTGCCCATGCCAAGTCGCCAATGCGTTGGAAACCAAACATCGAGTAGTACACGTAGAACGGCACCATGATGCGGTTGCTGGTCGAGTAGCTGGTGGCAGCAGCAATCCAGCTCGACATACCGCCGGCTTCGTTGATGCCTTCTTGCAAGATCTGACCAGCTTTGTCTTCCTTGTAATACATCACTTGGTCTTTGTCGACCGGTGTGTAGTTTTGACCTGCTGGGTTGTAAATACCGATTTGACGGAACAAACCTTCCATACCAAAGGTACGGGCTTCGTCCACCAAAATTGGCACCACGCGTGGGCCCAAGGCTTGGTCACGCAAGAGCTGCGTGAGGAAGCGTACGTAGGCTTGGGTGGTCGAGATTTCACGGCCTTCGGCCGTAGGCTCCATCACCGATTTGAAGATATCCAACGACGGCACGGTGAAGGTTTCTTCGGCTTTCGTGCGACGGTGTGGCAAGTAGCCGCCCAAGGCCTTGCGGCGCTCGTGCAGGTATTGCATCTCAGGGGTGTCATCTGCAGGCTTGTAGAACGGCACGTTGGCCAATTCGCTGTCTGGCACTGGGATGTTGAAGCGGTCACGCATGTACTTGATGTCTTCATCCGTGAGCTTCTTGGTTTGGTGAACGTTGTTCTTGCCTTCACCGGCTTTGCCCATGCCAAAACCTTTGACGGTCTTGATCAACAAAACGGTCGGCTGGTCTTTGGTATTCACGGCTTGGTGGTAAGCCGCGTAGACCTTTTGTGGGTCATGGCCACCGCGCTTCAAAGCCCAGATTTCGTCGTCGCTCATGTGCGAGACCATTTCGAGCGTGCGTGGATCGCGACCGAAGAAGTGCTTGCGCACGTAGGCGCCGTCGTTGGCTTTGAAGGCTTGGTAGTCGCCGTCCAAGGTGTCCATCATGATCTTGCGGAGTGCGCCGTCTTTGTCGCGAGCCAAGAGCTTGTCCCACTCGCTGCCCCACAAGAGCTTGATGACGTTCCAGCCTGAGCCACGGAATTCGCCTTCGAGTTCTTGCACGATCTTGCCGTTGCCGCGCACGGGACCGTCCAAACGTTGCAAGTTGCAGTTGACGACAAAGATCAAGTTGTCGAGTTTTTCACGAGCAGCCAAACCGATGGCGCCCAAAGATTCAACTTCGTCCATCTCACCGTCACCGCAGAACACCCAAACCTTGCGGTTTTCGGTGTTGGCAATGCCGCGTGCGTGCAAGTACTTCAAGAAGCGCGCTTGGTAGATAGCCATCAATGGGCCAAGGCCCATGGACACCGTGGGGAACTGCCAGAACTCAGGCATGAGTTTGGGGTGTGGGTAGCTGGACAAACCTTTGCCGTCCACTTCTTGACGGAAGTTGAGCAACTGCTCTTCGGTCAAACGGCCTTCCAGGTAGGCGCGAGCGTACACGCCGGGTGACACGTGGCCTTGGATGTACAAGCAGTCGCCACCGTGGTTTTCGTTTTCAGCGTGCCAGAAGTGGTTGAAGCCCGCACCAAACATGTGGGCCAATGAAGCGAAAGAGCCGATGTGACCACCGAGGTCGCCACCGTCTTCTGGGTTGTGGCGGTTGGCCTTGACCACCATCGCCATCGCGTTCCAGCGCATGTAAGCGCGCAGACGTTCTTCAATTTCAATGTTGCCAGGGCAATGTGCTTCTTTGTCCGGTTCGATCGTGTTGACGTAACCGGTGTTGGCAGAGAACGGCATGTCGATGCTGCTCTCGCGGGCGTGTTCGAGCAGTTGCTCTAACAAAAAGTGAGCGCGCTCTGGGCCCTCTGCGTTGATGACGGCGGACAAAGCGTCCATCCACTCACGCGTTTCTTGGCTGTCCACATCGTTACGTGGATCGTTCGGTTGTGCTGACATGCTTGTCTCCTCTGTGTTGCACTTGTTTTGACTCGAATGTAAATAGTTTCTCACAAATTCCGTAAATTTCAAATAGCGACTATTGATTTCTTATTATGAAATCCAATAATTACCTGAAAGGTGCATTTCAAGGCAGACATAAACTCACCACACATGTCAAAAACATTGCCCACATCCCCTTTCAAGCAACTGATCGTCCGCTGGCGCCAGTGGTGGCGTCAGCAAACACCCAACCGACAAGACCGCTTCGCGTTCATCGCACCCCTGGCTGCCGTGGTGCTGTTCATGGCAGCGATCACGACGGCGTTTTGGTACTTGCGATACGAAGAAATCGTGCGCGAACAAGAGGTCGTGCGGCGTGACGTGGAGTACGCCCAACAACGCCTGCGCTTACGCTTGCTCGACAAACAAGAACAAATCATGCGCATGGCGCGTGACATTGCCAACAGGGAAACCGATAGCAAAGCTTTTTCTGGCGAAGCCCAAACTCTGTTAAACCAAAGTCCAGAGCTGGCTAGTTTGACGTGGCTCAACGCACGTCAACACGTGCATGCGTCTTATGCCAGTGCCAGCAACAACTCGACCATGAGTTTTCTGACGGGCAATCTCGTCACGCATACCGAAACGCTCAACACCTTCCATTTAGCGCGTGACTTGCAGCAACCTGTTTACTCGCAACCCATCATCGAAAAACGCGCCAATGCAGCGCCCTACACGCACCTGCAGCTGCAAGTGCCCATCGTCTCGCACAACAAATTTGAAGGCGTGTTGGTGGCCGAATACACGATGGACGGTATGTTGCGTTTTGCCGTGCCCAACGAAATAGCCAACCGTTACGCCGTGTCTTTTCGAGACGTCAACAACAACGTGCTGGCAGGCCAAGCCAACAAAGCGCGGCCCAAAGTGACCGAGGTGTTGCCTTGGCTCTTTCAAACCAACGAATACGAAGTGCCCATCACCCCCGTGGGTTACGCACTGTCACTGCATGCGCAGGCTTATCGGACGTCACAAGGTTTGATTGGCAACGGCGTGTTTTGGTTGGTCGCCGTGCTCAGCGCCATGACCGCTTGGATGCTGATTGGCACCTGGCGCCACACACGCCGCCGCGTGCAAGCGCAGCAGGCCTTGGTGGCCGAGACCAACTTTCGCCGTGCGATGGAAAACTCCATCCTCACCGGCATGCGTGCCATGGACCTCAAAGGCCGCATCACTTATGTGAATGCCGCGTTTTGCCAAATGACCGGTTGGACCGAAGACGAACTGGTGGGGCGTGTGCCCCCCTTCCCTTACTGGCCTGAAGAAGACCGTGAGACGCTGGAACAAAAACTCACACAAGAGCTGCAAGGCGACACCACAGCAAGCGGTTTTCAAGTGCGCGTGAAGCGCAAAAGTGGCGAAATATTTGATGCGCGTTTGTATGTGTCACCACTGGTAGATGCGCGCGGTCAACAAACGGGCTGGATGACGTCGATGACCGACATCACCGAGCCCAACCGCGTGCGCGAACAGCTCTCGGCCGCACATGACCGCTTCACCACGGTGCTTGAGGGCTTGGACGCCTCTGTATCCGTCGCGCCTCTGGGCAGCAAAGAGTTGCTGTTTGCCAACAAGCTATACCGCCAATGGTTTGCCACCACCACACAGGGGCACTTGAGCCTGGTCACACAAGCGGGGCAACCACGCACACTTGGCACAACCACCGCATCAGACGACGACAGCCAAGACCAAGACGATGGTTTGATGGGCTTACCCACCGAAGGCATCACCGAGACCAAAGCAGAGAACGCTGAAATTTTTCTGCCCGAGTTAGGCAAATGGCTGGAGGTGCGATCGCGCTACCTCAACTGGGTGGATGGCCGCTTGGCGCAAATGGTGATTGCATCAGATATCACGCCACGTCGCCAAGCTGAAGAGCAAGCGCAAATGCAAGCTGAGCGGGCACAGTCAGCCAGCCGTCTCATCACCATGGGCGAGATGGCGTCTAGCGTGGCACACGAGCTCAACCAGCCGCTGACCGCCATCAACAACTACTGCAGCGGCATGGTGTCTCGCATCAAAGCGAACAATTTGAACGAAGAAGAATTGCTCAAGGCTTTGGAGAAAACGGCGCACCAAGCACAGCGCGCAGGGCAAATCATCCAACGCATCCGTACGTTTGTGAAGCGCAGCGAACCCAACCGCACCCCCTCCGATGTGGGGGCCATGGTGAGTGAAGCCGTGGAATTGGCCGGCATCGAGATGCGCCGCCGCCAAGTACGCCTGACCCAAGTGCTTGCAGCACGACTGCCCGCCGTCAACGTGGACCCCATCTTGATTGAGCAAGTCCTCGTGAATTTGATGCGCAATGCGGCCGAGTCAATTGACCTGGCCCAACGCCCGCTGACGCAACGTGATGTGGAACTCAAAGTCTTGCCGCGCAACGAAGAAGGCCAGGCCGTGGTGGAGTTTTCGGTCACCGACACGGGGCGCGGTTTGCCGCCCGAGGTGATGGAGCGTTTGTTCGAAGCCTTCTTCTCCACCAAGTCTGAAGGCATGGGGATTGGCCTGAATTTGTGCCGCTCCATCGTCGAATCCCACCAAGGGAGGATGAAAGCGGAGAACCTCTACAATGGTGCAGATATCACGGGCTGCCGCTTTTCCTTCTGGATACCGGTCCGATAAGGTTGGAGTTTTTTTGATGAGCTTGATTCCCAAAAAAGGTACGGTCTACGTTGTGGACGACGACGAGGCCGTTCGCGACTCGTTGCAATGGTTGTTAGAGGGCAAGGACTACCGCGTTCGTTGCTTTGATTCAGCCGAAACATTTCTCAGCCGCTATGACCCACGCGAAGTGGCTTGTTTGATTGTTGACATCCGCATGGGTGGCATGACAGGCTTGGAGCTGCAAGACCGCTTGGTCGAACGCAAATCACCGTTGCCTATCGTGTTCATCACCGGCCACGGCGATGTGCCCATGGCCGTGGACACCATGAAAAAAGGTGCGATGGATTTCATCCAAAAGCCTTTTGACGAAACCGCTTTGGTGACCTTGGTGGAACGCATGTTGGCCCAAGCCACTGAGTCGTTTGCCGACTACCAACAAGCCGCCAGCCGCGACGCCTTGATGGCCAAGCTGACCACCCGCGAAGCCCAAGTGTTGGAGCGCATCGTGGCCGGTCGCTTGAACAAACAAATTGCAGACGACTTGGGCATCAGCATCAAAACCGTGGAAGCGCACCGCGCCAACATCATGGAAAAGCTCAATGCCAACACCGTGGCTGACTTGCTGAAAACCGCACTCGGACAAAACGCAGCCAAAGCCTAATCAGGCCGCACGTTTGCCAACCCCTTTAACGCCCGTGTCACACGGGCGTTTTCAATTCAACTTCTCCTCTGTATACACAAGACCATGACTGCACAACTCATCGACGGCAACGCCCTCTCCAAACAACTGCGCGCGCAAGTAGCCGCCGATACAGCAGCACTCAAAGCCCAAGGCCTCACACCCGGCTTGGCCGTGGTGTTGGTGGGTGACAACCCAGCCAGCCAGGTCTACGTGCGCAACAAGGTGAAGGCTTGCGAAGACGCGGGTCTGCACTCCGTGCTCGAAAAATACGAAGCCACCATGACCGAGACTGACTTGCTGGCCCGCGTGGAAGCGCTCAACAACGACCCTGCCATTCACGGCATCTTGGTGCAACTGCCCTTGCCTGCGAACATTGACGCGCAAAAGGTGATCGAAGCCATCAGCCCAGCCAAAGACGTGGATGGTTTTCACATCGCCAGCGCAGGCGCATTGATGACCGGCATGCCCGGTTTCTGGCCTTGCACGCCTTATGGCTGCATGAAGATGTTGGAGAGCATTGGTTACGACCTCAAGGGCAAACACGCCGTGGTGATTGGCCGCAGCAACATCGTGGGCAAACCCATGGCGCTGATGCTGCTGCAAAAAGACGCCACCGTGACGGTGGCCCACTCGCGCACCCAAAACCTCAAAGCGCTGACATTGCAAGCCGACGTCATCGTGGCAGCCGTGGGCAAGCGCAATGTGCTGACCGCCGACATGGTCAAGCCCGGCGCGGTGGTGCTCGACGTGGGCATGAACCGCAACGATGAAGGGAAGCTCTGCGGTGATGTGGACTTTGACGGTGTGAAAGAAGTGGCTGGCTACATCACCCCTGTGCCAGGTGGGGTTGGACCGATGACCATTACGATGCTTTTGGTCAACACCTTGGAATCGGCGCAACGCGCCTTATCTGAGAAGCATTGAACTTTTGTGTTCGTTGCGCGTTGATGCTCGCTCTGCCAAGCAGAGTGGCCAGCGCTTGCTGCGCTCCTCGCAAGCGAATGTCGCTGCATCAAGCGCTGGCCACTCTGCTTGGCGACGGGTTTCGGCAGGCTAAAAATTTCGGCCATCTATTTTTTGAAAGTTTTGCATGTCATTGAACAATCCGCTTCTCGACTTTTCGAATCACCCGCTGTTCGATGCCATCAAACCCGCGCACATTGCGCCTGCGCTCGATCAACTCCTGCCTGCAGCCGATGCAGCCTTAGAGCAAGTCACGGCAGCCGACTTCCCCGCCGAGTGGAAAGCGATTGCTGCCGCGCTCGATGTCGCCACCGAAAAACTCAGCCGCGCTTGGGGTGCTGTGAGCCATTTGCATTCGGTGGCTGACACGCCAGAGTTGCGTGCGGCCTACACAGAAGCGCTGCCGCGTGTGACTGAGTTCTACACACGCCTAGGCGCAGACGAGCGCTTGTATGCCAAGTACAAAGCCATCAACGTAGCCAGTTTGAATGCCGAGCAAAAACACGCCCACACCTTGGCCATGCGCAACTTTGTGCTGTCGGGTGCCGAGCTGGTGGGTGCCGCCAAAGAACGTTTTGCGGCCATCCAAGAACGCCAAGCCGAGGTGAGCCAAAAGTTCAGCGAAAACGTGCTCGACGCGACCGACCAATGGTCAGCCATCGTCACCACCGAAGAGTTGGCCGGTGTGCCAGACGACGTGTTGCAAACCACACGCGCTGCGGCTGAGAAGGATGGTGTGGCTGGCCATAAGTTGAATTTAAAAATGCCGTGCTACCTGCCCATCATGCAGTTTGCGCACAGCTCCGCCCTGCGTGAAAAGCTGTACCGCGCTTACGCCACACGCGCGTCTGACCAATCGGAAGCGGTGCAGAGCGGCAAAACCGAGCAAGACAACACGCCGTGGGTGAAAGAAATCTTGGCCTTGCGCCAAGAAGAAGCGCAGCTCTTGGGCTACGCCAACTACGCCGAGGTGTCGCTGGCCGCCAAGATGGCCCAGTCGCCCGCCGAGGTGATGGGCTTCTTGCGCGACCTCGCCAAACGCGCCCGCCCCTACGCTGAAAAAGACGTGGCCGAGATGCGCGCCTTTGCTGCCGAACACCTCAACCTGCAAGACCCACAGCCGTGGGACTGGACGTACATCGGCGAGAAGCTCAAAGAAGCGCGCTACGCCTTCAGCGAGCAAGAAGTCAAACCCTACTTCACGGCGCCCAAGGTGTTGGCGGGCTTGTTCAAAATTGTGGAGACGTTGTTTGAGGTGAGCATTCGCCGCGACCAGGCTCCTGTGTGGCACCCAGCTGTGGAGTTTTACCGCATTGAGCGCCACACCGAAGAAACACGCGCACGCGGCTTGCCGCCTGTGCTGGTGGGCCAGTTCTACCTCGACCCCGGCGCACGCGCAGGCAAACGCGGTGGCGCATGGATGGACGATGTGCGCGCCCGCTGGTTACGCCCCGACACAGGCGCGCTGCAAACGCCCGTCGCGCACCTCGTGTGCAACTTCGCCGAAGCCGTGGGCAACAAGCCCCCGCTGCTGACGCATGACGACGTGATCACCCTCTTCCACGAATGCGGCCACGGCTTGCACCACATGCTCACGCAAGTGAACGAGCGTGATGTGTCGGGCATCAGCGGCGTGGAGTGGGATGCGGTGGAGTTGCCCAGCCAGTTCATGGAAAACTTCTGTTGGGAGTGGCCCGTGTTGCGCCACATGACCGCGCACGTCGACACAGGCGAGCCTTTGCCACGCGCGTTGTTCGACAAAATGCTGGCCGCCAAAAACTTCCAAAGCGGTTTGCAAACGCTGCGCCAAATTGAGTTCTCGCTCGTGGACATGCTGCTGCACACCGACGGCGAGAAAGCGCAAGACTTCATGCAAGTGCTGCGCGATGTGCGCGCCGAAGTAGCCGTGTTGCAAAGCCCCGCGTGGGGCCGCACGCTGCACACCTTCAGCCACATCTTTGCAGGCGGTTACGCAGCCGGTTACTACAGCTACAAATGGGCCGAGGTGCTGAGCGCCGATGCCTATGCGGCGTTTGAAGAAACCGCCGACGCGAACGGCGAACCCAGCCTTGACACAGGCCGCCGCTACCGCGAAATGATTTTGGAAGTCGGCGGCAGCCGCCCTGCGATGGAATCGTTCAAAGCCTTCCGAGGCCGTGAGCCTCAGCTCGACGCGTTGCTGCGTCACCAAGGCATGGCCTAAGCGCCAACCGCGCTTTCACCAAGGAATCGCCTCACCTTTGTAGTCCACAAAGTGCGCGGCGGCTTGTGCAGGCAAGGCATCCAAAGCCTTCAGCAAACCTGCCACCGATTGCGCGGGTGTGAGGCAGTCTTTCGCAGGCACAAACGGCGCAGACAAATCAGACGCTACCGTCCCCGGCTGCATGGCGGCCACCACCAGTTGCGGGCGTTTGCGGGCCGCTTCAATCGCAGCAGTTTGCAGCACCATGTTCAAGGCAGCTTTGGCAGCGCGGTAGCCGTACCAACCCCCTTTGCGGTTGTCGCTGATGCTGCCCACACGGGCCGACAGCTTGGCGTAAATGCTGCGCTGCTCGTTGGCCATCAAGGGCATGAAGTGTTTGAGCAACAACGCGGGGCCAATGGTGTTGACTTCAAACGCACGGGCCAGTTGTGCGGCGTTGAGTGCACCCATGTGTTTTTCTGGGCCCTTCCCGTCGATCGTGAGCGCGCCCGTGGCATCGATGATGAGGTGAAACGGCCCTTGCGATTGGGCCACAAGCGCAGCCACCGCAGCGGCCATGCTGGCCTCGTCTTCCAAGCGAAATGCGGGTTGTGAGTGACGCGACAGGCTCACCACGTCGGCGCATGCAGGGTCGGCCTGTAAGGCCTCCACAAACGCCGCCCCGAGTGCCCCCGCGGCACCCAGCACCAACGCGCGGTAGGACGGCCCTAGACTTTTCAAAACGTCAGCGTCTTCACGCCCGTCGACGTGCCCAACAAACACACCTGCGCTTTTTGGTGAGCAAACACACCCACCGTCACCACGCCCGGCCATTGGCTGACGTCGGTTTCAAACTGCAGGGGATCGGTGATTTTCAAGCCCGTCACATCGACGATGTGTTGGCCGTTGTCGGTCACCAAAGGTTGGCCATCTTTCAAACGCACCTTGGCGCTGCCGCCCATCGCGGCGAACTGGCGCATCACACGCGCGGTGGCCATGGGAATAACTTCCACGGGCAAGGGGAACGCGCCCAGCGCATCGACCAGCTTGCTCTCATCCGCAATGCACACAAACATCTTGGATTGCGCCGCCACAATTTTTTCGCGCGTCAACGCAGCGCCGCCGCCCTTCACCATATTCCCTTGGTGGTCGATTTCGTCGGCACCGTCGATGTAGACAGACAGGCTTTCCACCTCTGCCGCTTCAAACACCTTAATACCAAGGGCTTGCAGGCGTTCGGTGGAGGCGACCGAGCTCGACACGGCGCCTTTGATTTGGTCCTTCATGGTGCCCAAGGCGTCGATGAATTTGTTGACGGTAGAGCCCGTGCCCACGCCCACCACCTCGCCAGGCACCACGTATTGCAAGGCAGCTTGGCCCACCAAGGTTTTCAATTCATCTTGAGACAAAGGTGCGGCTTGGGTCGACGTGTTCGTGGGCGTATTCATGGGCGAAAATCCGAGGGTTCTATAAAAGCTTGAGATTATCCATGTCGTTGTTGCCTTACTCCCTCGCCCGCCCTTTTCTGTTCGCCATGGATGCGGAAACCGCCCATGAGCACACGCTGGCCATGTTGGCCCGCACGCAAAACACACCGCTGGCTTGGGCGTACTGCCAAACCCGCGTGCAAGACCCCGTTCAACTGGCTGGCCTGAGCTTTCCCAACCGTGTGGGCTTGGCCGCAGGTTTGGACAAAAACGCCCACTGCATCGACGGCTTGGCCGCAATGGGTTTTGGTTTTGTCGAAGTGGGCACCGTCACCCCAAAAGGCCAGCCGGGCAACCCCAAGCCGCGCATGTTCCGCTTACCCGAGGCCAATGCGTTGATCAACCGCTTGGGCTTCAACAACGAAGGCTTGGATGCCTTCTTGGCCAATGTGAAGTTGGCGAAGTTCCGCAGTGAGTCAGGAAAGAAAGGTGCGGGCACGCCCATGCTCTTGGGCCTGAACATCGGCAAAAACGCCGCCACCCCCATCGAGAACGCAGCCGACGACTACCTGATTTGCCTAGACGGCGTGTACCCACACGCCGACTACGTGACGGTGAACATCTCCAGCCCCAACACCAAAAACCTGCGCGAACTGCAAAGCGACGAAGCGCTGGATGCGCTGATTGGCACACTCGCCAAACGCCGCGCTGAGTTGGCCAAACAGCACAACAAGCAAGTGCCCGTGTTCATCAAGATCGCGCCTGATTTGGACAGCGACCAAATCGCGGTGATTGCGGCCACCTTGAAGCGCCACTGTGTGCACGAAGGCACGCCATCTTGGGGCGTCATTGCCACAAATACAACGATTGCCCGCGATGCGGTGCAAGGCATGGCGCACGCCGATGAAACTGGCGGTCTCTCAGGCGCGCCCGTGTTTGAGAAAAGCAATGCAGTCATTCGCCAGTTGCGCGCCGCGATGGGCCCCAACTTCCCCATCATCGGCGTGGGCGGCATTTTGAGCGGCGCCGATGCGGTAGCCAAAATCAAAGCAGGTGCGGACGTGGTGCAGATTTACACCGGCCTCATTTACAAAGGCCCCGCGCTGGTGAAAGAAGCGGCGCTGGCTATTCGCGATCAGGCCTAAACAGGCTGAAAAATCGAACCGAGGCTTGCAGCTTGGGTGCGACAGCCCAAACCCAGCTTCAAGCAAAAACAGTGCGGTAGCCTTCAAAGCGTTTGGACCAATACACATGGTTCAAACGCTCGGTTTTCACGCCCGTTTTTTCATTGGCGGCATGCACAAACTTGCCCGAGCCAATGTAGATGCCCACATGCGAAAACGCGCTGCCCAGCGTGTTGAAAAACACCAAATCACCGGGGTGGGCTTGCGCAGGCTCCACGGGTTTGGCCACTTCTGCCATTTGCGCTGCGCTGCCCTTGAGCGGGATGCCGGCAGACTCTTTGTAGACAAAACTCACCAAGCCCGAACAGTCAAACCCCGTGTGCAGTTTTTTGCCACCGTAGGTGTAGCCACGGTCCAGCATGGCCACCGCCTGCATGACGATGTCCTGTCGCTTGGCGGGGTTGTTGGGGTAGTTTTGCGATGTCGCTGCTGTCGAAGCCGGTTGACGCGACGAGGTCGAGCAAGCAAACAAAAGCGGCGTGATGCAAACGCCAAGAAACAAGCGTTTATTCATACCCACGACTTTACTGCAAGGCCTGGAGCACCGCATCCCCGATGGCAAGCGCGCTGGTCAATCCGGGCGACTCAATGCCGAACAAGTTCACCAACCCCTTCACGCCATGCACGGCGGGGCCTTGGATACAAAAGTCAGCGGCGGCCTCGTGAGGGCCAGAAATTTTGGGGCGAATGCCCGCATAGCCTGCTTGCAACGCACCATCACCCAGGGCTGGCCAATACTTGCGCACCTCGTTGTAAAACACTTGCTCGTGTTCAGCGGACACCAGCAGATCATCCGGGCGATCGACCCACTGCACATCAGGGCCAAATTTGGCTTGACCACCCAGATCGAGGGTCAAATGCACACCCAAACCGGCAGCTTCAGGCACGGGGTAAATCAAATGTGAAAACGGCGATTTGCCCGAGAGCGTGAAGTAGTTGCCCTTGGCAAAGTAAGCCTGCGGCACATGCTGCGCAGCCAAGCCTTCAAAGTGTTTCGCCAGCCAAGGGGCGGTCAACCCCGCTGCATTCACCACTGTTTGCGCCAACAACTCAGAACCGTCGGCCATGCGCACCACGATGCCGTCGTCGCGGCACACGGCTGAAGCCACGGGCGAATTCAACGCCACGATGCCACCTGCATTTTCAAAATCACCTTGCAGGCTCAGCATCAAACCGTGGCTGTCCACAATGCCCGTGCTGGGCGAATGTAAGGCCGCCACGCACGACAGCGCGGGCTCCATCGCTTGTGCCTGTTCGGCGCTGAGCATCACCACATCGGTCACGCCATTGGCATGAGCCTTTTGCAAAAGGGCATCAAGTGCAGGCAGCTGATCGACGTGGGTAGCCACAATCAATTTGCCGCAGCGCTGGTGCGACACGCCGCGCTCTGTGGCGTAGGCGTACAAACGGTCACGGCCTTGCACGCACAACTGCGCTTTGAGCGAGCCCTGCGGGTAATAAATGCCAGCGTGAATGACTTCGCTGTTGCGCGAGCTGGTGCCTGTGCCAATCGCATCAGCTGCTTCGAGCACCAACCACTCTCGGGCTGTTTCAGGTGCGGCTTGAATCAAGGCACGCGCCGTAGCCAAGCCCACCACACCTGCGCCAATCACCACACCGTCCACTTTATCCACCGCTGCTCTCCTGTGTTTTGACCCAATATTAGAACCTGTTCGTCAACACCCAAGCACATACGAAAAACGGCTCCCGAAGGAGCCGTTTCAGAGGTCTTGGAGACCCTTAAAAAATTAACGCTTCTTAGCAGCAGGCTTTGCTGTTTTCAAAGCTGTCTCAGCCAAGTTTTTGTAGTTGGCTTCAGCCACGTCTGTGGCTTGCTTGACTGCTTTTTGCACAGATTCCAAGGCGTTGTTGCCAGCGGACACGGCAGTTTTGAAAGCGGCGACAGCAGCTTCAGAACCAGCAGGTGCGTTTTTGGCAGCGTTGTCCACCATGGCGTGGAAAGCTTTTTGAGCTTCAGCCACTTTGGATTCCAAGTGACCTTGGAAGTGTGAACCTGTACCTGTTGCGATTTCAACCAAATGACGGTTGTAAGCGACTGCTTTTTCAGCCAAAGGCTGGAACAGGCTCGCTTGCAAAGCCAACAACTCTTGCGCGTCTTTCACGCTCAAAGCGGCGTTGGTTTGTTTTTGTGAATCAGCCAAAGTGCTTTTAGCAGCGGCCAAGTTCAACTCGATGAGTTGTTCCACGCCAGAGAACGCTTTGTTGGTCAAACCAACCAAAGTTTCCAAGTTTGCTTTGTTGGCGGCGATCACTTGTTCAGGGGTCAAAGTCATGTCAAATCTCCAAAATATTAAAAGGGATGGTCAAACTGCTCTGAACCCTGCCCGTTGGCTAAAGTTATGTTGCAGTGCAGCATGAGACGTATTCTAAAGACAAGTGCAGCTTTGACAAGCGTTTTGCGCCGAAATGGTGCGCTTTTAGAGCTGGCAGACTAAATCCGCGTTTGCAAGCCCTTATTCCACGCTGTGTTCCCAATGGTTTTGCCACTGAAGCTTGTACTTCTGAGCCAGTTCGTCAGACTTCAAAACCAGAAAGTTCTCCGCGTTTCGCGATGCCGCCGAATTGGTGAAATTAAAGCTGCCGGTGATGACGATGGCCTCATCAATCACCATCACTTTGTTGTGCGCGATGGCGTGTTTGCCATCTTGGCGTAACTCAATTTGCGAGTGGGCCAGCACACGCATCACATAGCCGTTGGAGGTTTGGCTCTTTTTATCCAACAACACACGCACCGCCACACCACGCTGGTGTGCCCGCACCAATGCTTGGGCAATGGCGTTGTGCGTGAACCCATAAGCCTGCACCAGCACCTCGTGCTCGCTGCCATCAATGGCTTGGACAATGGCAGCGGCGGCATCGGTGGGCGGTGTGAAGTAAACCCCCAACACCTCCACCTGCATGCCCGTGGAGGCCTGGCTTGCCACAGCGGGCGTGGCAAGCGCTACCGACACGCCCAGCCACAGGGCACTCAAAATGACGAACTTCTTCATGGTCGAAATGCTAAACCGCAAAAGTCACATTTATTACTTTTAGCGTTTATTTGATTAATTCAATAAACACCCGCATAGTAAAGTCGAGACGCTTTGAAGTCCCACTCACATCCCCCATCCCACGCGTTAACGCCCAGCACCCGCCGAGCGATTTTTTTGTTGTCCTTGGCGACGTTCTCGAGCATGTCCGTGCAACGCATTTGCGACCCCATGCTGCCCGAGCTGTCGCGCGTCTTTGCTGCACCTATCAGCGAGGTCTCACAAGTCATCTCGTTTTTCGCCATCGCCTACGGCTTGATGCAATTGTTTTACGGCCCTGTGGGTGACCGCTTTGGCAAGTACCGTGTGGTCATGCTGGCAACCATCGGTTGCAGTGTGGGTTGCACGTTGTCGGCGCTGAGTTCTGATTTGTCATTTCTCGTGGCTGCACGCGTGGGCACAGCACTCACCGCGGCGGCCATCATTCCGCTCTCGCTGGCTTGGGTGGGCGATGTGGTGCATTACGAACAGCGGCAAGAAACTTTGGCCCGAGTCGGTTTGGGCACCATGCTGGGCATCACAGCGGGTCAGTTGTTTGGCGGTTTGCTGACGGATACGCTGGGCTGGCGTTGGGCTTTTGTACTGATGGCCGCCACGTTTGCCACCGTCAGCTTTTTGCTGTGGCAACAGCTCAAACATTTAGAACCCGTTGCACGCCATGCACACGCACCGGCAGGTTTTTTCAGGCAACTCAAACAAGTGGCCGGCGACGCATGGGCCCGCACGCTGCTAGGCATTGCGCTGGTTGAAGGGGCCATGATTTTTGGTTTATTGGCCGTCACCGCATCTCATTTGCACCAGATGCACCACATTTCGCTCACGCTGGCGGGTGGCACCACGGCGCTGTTTGGTTTGGGCGGCATGGCTTATATGGGAGCGGCCAAATATGTCATTCGCCGCTTTGGGGAAGTGGGTTTGGCGCGCTATGGGGCTTTGTATTTTGGCTTGGCATTTTTGATCATTGCGTTTGGCCCTTGGTGGCAACTGGCCCTGCCTTCTTGCTTTGTGGCGGGCTTTGGCTTTGCCATGTTTCACAACACCATGCAGGCCAAGGCCACACAAATGGTGCCGACCGCACGCGGTACAGGCGTGACGCTGTTTGCCGGTTTTTTGTTTTTAGGTCAATCGCTGGGCGTGTTGGTGCTGGCCGCTCTGCTCGGTCACTTCAACTCCAGTCATGTACTGGGTGCGGTGGGTCTGGGCGTGGTGCTGTTGGGTGTTTTTTTTGCACATGCCATTGCCAAGCGCAACGCCACGCAGGCGGACCACGCTTAACATTAGCCCCATGACACAAGATATCGAACAACTCGCCCAACAACTCGAACAACACCCTGACTACCGCGTGCTGCGCCGCCTCGTGCCGGGCCGTGTGTTCAACACCCCTGCACCAGGCCAAAAACTCAGCAAAGGCATCGTGCTCGACACCGAGACCACAGGCTTTGACGTGGCCACAGACCGCGTGATTGAACTGGGCATGTTGGCCTTTGAATTCGACGCTGTCACAGGCGTGGTCTACCGTGTCAGCGAGGTGTTCGACGAGCTGGAGGACCCCGGTTTTGCCATTCCCCCCGCCTCGATTGCGGTGCACCACATCACCGACGAGATGGTGCAAGGCCAACGCATTGACGACGCCCGCGTGGCTGAGTTTTTGAAAAATGCCGACGTGGTCATTGCCCACAATGCCGCGTTTGACCGCCCATTCGTCGAAGCCCGCTGGCCGATGTTTGAGCAACTCAACTGGGCTTGCAGCATCAAAGACATCGACTGGCGTGAAGAAGGTTTTGGCTCGGCCAAGCTGGAGTATTTGCTCAGCACCCAAGGCTACTTCTACGAAGCCCACCGCGCTGAAGCCGATTGTTGGGCGCTGCTAGAGCTGCTCAACCAAGTGCTGCCGCAAAGCCAACAAACCGCCCTGCTCGCCGTGCTGTTGACCTTGAACAAGCCACAGCAAAAGGTGTACGCCATCAACTCGCCGTTTGAGACCAAAGACAAACTCAAAGCGCGCAACTACCGCTGGTCTGCCGAGCTGCGCTGCTGGAGCCGTGTGGTGGCAGGCGATGCTGAGATGAAACAAGAGTTGGAATGGCTCAAACACCATGTGTACGCAGGCCGCAGCGCGCGCGTGGAACTAGAAACCACAGGCGGCAAAGTGCGCTACTCAAACCGCTTAGGCAACAAAGAAGTCGTCACGCTCTAAACACGTGATGTAAGCGCTTCGATGAAGCGAATGACGCGCAATAAAAAAGCCGGGCTAGCCCGGCTTTTTTGTTTTAGTAGTTCACAGGTTGCCAAGGCACTTGGCAGCTGGGGACGTTGGGGTAGTACTGCTGCGCGGTAGGGCAGAAATACGCCACACGGCTGGGCGGTGCATATTGCTGTTGCACCACCACCGTTTGCGGTACCGCATAGCTGGGAGTGCTAGCGGCGTAAATCACGCTGCCCACCAAAGCGGCACCCAAGACGGGGGCTAACCAATAGTTGCTCGAACCACGGTAGTGCCCACCGTAGCCACCGTAGCTTCCATGAGCACCGTGATAACCGCCATGCCCGCCGCCGTGCCCACGGCCATCCGCTTGCGCGGGCAAGACCACGGCAAAGGCCAATAAACAGGCAAACAAGGTAGAAATGCGTTTCATAGAAGACTCACTTTGTGAAAAGGTAGCTCTACAACGCGCGGCACTTGCAAACGGATGACAGCTTTACAAACCCAAGGCTGCAGCAAACAAACCCACCACACTCAGCAGGCCCACCAACCAGCACAAAGAACGCAAGCTGGCTTTGTCGGTCACGTAGCAAACAATGAAGCCCACGCGCGCTGCCACAAACACAAACGCGTACAAATCAATGCGAGCGGCATCCACCTGCGCCAAGGTGGCAATGATCACGCCCGCCGCAAACAGTGGAAATGACTCAAAACTGTTGGCCTGTGCTGCATTCGCGCGCGCACGAAAACCCGTTTGCTGTGCCAACCATTGGCGTGGGTTGTGGTTGTCAAATTTTTGAAACCCCCACTTCGCGACCATGGCACACACATAGGGGAGCAAACCCGCAATCAAAACGCACAAAAAAGCTTTGTTCATCGCAGCACCACCATCCAAGGTGTCGGACAGGTTTGCACCACAGGGAAGTACTGACCAGAGTCACGGCAGTAATACGCCTCCACAGGCGCTTGGACGGGTTGGCCGTTCACCCACTGAGTAGGCTGCGGGTTGTTGAGCACCACGGCCGGTGGACTGGTGATGATGACGGTAGACGGCTGCACAGGGCGCGACAAATAAATAGACGTGCCCACTATCGCACCGCCGACCAAAGCAGGCCCCCACCAAAAATCGCCACCGCCACGGTAGTACCCACCCCGATACCCACCGTGCGGGCCGTGGGCCAACGCAGTGGAGGCACTTGCTGCCAACAACACGCCTAAAGCCAATGCGCGAAATTTAGAAGTCATACATCGCTCTCTTTCTCTCTCGGTGCGGCCATTGTGGTCTAGCTGTGTAAAGAATTCATTAAGTTTTCCAAAGCCAGTGCCACGCGCGCCAGATGCGCGTCTTGTCCCGCAAGGGATGACACCATCAAGCCCACAGGCAGTTCACCCGCCTCGTGACAGGGCAAACTCCAAGCGCAACCGTCCATGTAATTGATGGCCGATGGGTTGCGCAGCAACAAGCGATTGACTTTGAAAAACGCCTCATCGTCTTCGAGCAAAGGCTCAATCAACGGGGCCACCATCGGCACCGTGGGGCACAGCATGGCATCAAAACCGTGCAGGGTTTTCTGGGCCTCCGCTATCCACGCATGGCGGCGGTTGTGCAGCGCTAGGTAGTCTTGTGCGGTAATGCCACTGCCCAGCGTCATGCGAGCCACCACGCGTGGGTCAATTTGGTTGGCGCCACGCGCTAAGCGTGCGTGGTGTGCGGCATAGCCCTCGATCGGTGAAAAGCCACCGGGCATGCTGAGTGCGGCGATGTCACCCAATGCGTTGAAAGGTATCTCCACCACGTGTGCGCCCGCCTCGGCAATGCGGCGCAAGGTGCGTGTAAAGGCCTGGGCCACGGTGGCATCCACATCGTCCATCATCAAAGTTTGCGGCACGGCAAAGCGCAGTCCGCGCAAGTTGACGGCATCCGTAGGTAATGGCTGCTGCGACATCACCGCGTCCACCGCCAAACACGCGCGCACCGAGCGGGCGATGCTGCCCACCGTGTCTAGCGTGCGCGAGAGCTCCATCACACCCGTGCAGGGAATGCGCGCTTGTGTGCTTTTGTAGCCCACCAAACCACACAAAGCTGCGGGGATGCGGATAGAGCCGCCCGTGTCTGTGCCAATGCCCACCTCAGCCAAACCCAACGCGACCGACACGGCCGCACCTGACGACGACCCACCGGGCACGCGCGCATGCGCTGGGTCAGCGGGGTTCACCGGCGTGCCGTGGTGCGGGTTGATGCCCACACCCGAAAAAGCAAACTCACTCATGTTGGTTTTACCCAGCACCACGGCGCCTGCATCGCGCAAGCGTTGCACCACGGGTGCATCGTGCTGTGCAGGCGCTTCACCAGCACACACCACACCACCCGCCATCGTGGTTTCGCCCGCCACGTCGAAATTGTCTTTGAGAGTGATGCACACGCCGTGCAATGCGCCTAGGCTGCGACCTGCTTGTGTTTGCGCATCACAGTGCTCGGCAGTGGCACGCGCCACGTCGGCGTAGCGCTGCGTGAACACGTGTTGTGCGGCGGGGCTGGCTGCAGCTTCTAACGCCTGCGCCACGCGTTGCGCGGCGGGTGTGTGTGTGTCAAAACTCGTTTGGATCATGCGGTGAATTCTGCCCGATTACCCTTTGATCAGCCCTCCTCGACGCAGCCGTGCTAGCCTTACATCCATGCAACAGACACACGCCAGCGCCGCCCCTGAACTCACGCTGTATTACGACGGCCAATGCCCGCTGTGCGTGGCCGAAGTGGAATTTTTGCAAAGCCGTAACGCGCAAGGTCAGTTGGCGTTTGTAGACGTAACCCAAACCGGTTTTGAAGCCGCAGGCCACAACATCTCATGCGAAGCCGCCATGGCGCAGATTCATGGCCGCACCGCCGATGGACAAGTGCTGGTGGGCGTGCCCGTGTTTGCCACCGCCTACAAACTCGCCAAGCTACCCGTTTTGGCCTGGGTTTTATCGCGCCACTGGCTCATGCCCGTGCTGCAGCCGGCCTATGTGTTGTTCGCCAAACACCGCCAAGCCATCTCTCGGCGCATTGGACCAGGCGTTTTGCGGCTCTCGAAGCGTTTTTTGAAGTGAATTTTGAGGTTTTTAAGGGCGGCTGCGCGGATCGGTTGATAAATTTGCGAAAATACCGTCTTTGCCCCGAGAACTAAAACGAATGTCACGCCCAGAAAAAACAGAAATCTCCAACGATGGTTTGCGCTACAAGTCAAAAAAGGGCGGTTCACCATTCGAAGGCCTTGGCCGCACTGGCGACACCATGAGCTGCATCAAGTGCGGCGTTCACAAGCCCCGCAACAACGGTTCTTTCAAACGCATCTTGGGTTCATCCATGTTTGTGTGCTTCGACTGCAGCCCTCCCAAGAAAGAGGCTGACCCAGCAGCCGCAGCGGCGACCCCAGTGGCAGCAACCAAAGAAAAAGCCAAAGCTTAAATCTTGGCACCCACAAAAAAGCGGCTCATTGAGCCGCTTTTTTATTTCGAAGACGCCACTCGCGTAGCGTCCACTGGTGGTCACTCCACCCGCACCACCGCATTCGGCTTAAAGCCCAAGTCCGCCACTTTGCCCTTCTTGGCGCGTGCGGCTTTGGCGTTGTTCAAGCTGCGAATTTCCAGCGTTTCTTCGCGCACTTTGCCGCCACGGCCAATGCCTTCGATGCGCACACTGCGTGTGTACGCAGCCGCACCGGCCAAGGTGTCTTTGGCTTCTAGGTCGATCAGCATCAAGCCGCGACCGCCCTTTTCCATCGCTTTGAGTTCAGACAACTCAAAGGTCAAGAAGCGGCCACCGGTAGAGGCACAAGCCACATGCGTGGCAGGTGCCACAGGCTGCGCGCCCGAGCCACCACTGGCAGGTGATGGGCGGCACACGGTTTCGCCCTCGCCCACGGTGATGAAGGCTTTGCCGCCTTTGTTGCGCGAGATCATGTGTTCAATGTTGGCCATGAAGCCATAGCCACCCGAGCTGCTGAGCAAGTATGTGGCGCCCGCAGGGCCAGCTACGTAGTGCAGCAGTTGGGTGCCTGATTCCAAATCAATCAAGGTGGTCACAGGTTGGCCGTCGCCACGCGCGCCAGGCAAGGCCGACACGGGCACCGAGTAGATGCGGCCGTTCGAGCCAAACGCGATGAAGGTGTCCACCGTTCGGCACTCAAACGTGCCGTACAAGCCGTCGCCCGACTTGAAAGCAAAGGCGCTGGCTTCGTGGCCGTGGCCAGTGCGTGCGCGCACCCAGCCTTTTTCAGAAACCACCACGGTCACGGGCTCGTCAATCACCTTGACTTCGGCCACTGCTTTTTTCTCTTCTTGGATGAGCGTGCGGCGTGGGTCGGCAAAGGTTTTGGCGTCGGCTTCAATTTCTTTCACCATCAAGCGGCGCAGCGCCGATGGGTTGCCCACGATGTCTTCGAGTTTGGCTTGTTCGTCGCGCAGCTCTTTGAGCTCTTGCTCAATCTTGATGGCTTCCAAACGCGCCAGCTGACGCAGGCGAATTTCTAAGATGTCTTCGGCTTGGCGTTCGCTGAGTTTGAAACGCTCCATCAACGCCTGCTTGGGCTCGTCGCTCTGACGGATGATGGCAATCACCTCGTCGATGTTGAGCAACACCAACTGACGGCCCTCCAAGATGTGGATGCGGTCCAGCACTTTGTTCAAGCGGTGCTGCGAGCGGCGCAGGATGGTGGCAGAGCGGAACTCAATCCACTCAGTCAGCATGTCGCGCAGCGACTTAGGCACAGGGCGGCCATCAATGCCCACCATGGTGAGGTTGATGGACGACGAGGTTTCTAAGCTGGTGTGCGCCAGCAAAGTGGTGATGAGTTCTTGTTGCTCAATCGTGCGGGTCTTGGGCTCGAACACCAAACGCACGGGCGCGTCTTTGCTCGACTCATCGCGCACCACGTCCAACACGGCCAGCACGGTGGCTTTGAGTTGGGTTTGATCAGCGCTCAGCGCCTTCTTGCCCGTCTTGACCTTGGGGTTGGTGAGTTCTTCAATCTCTTCCAACACGCGTTGGCTGCTCACGCCGGGCGGCAGTTCGTTCACCACCAATTGCCATTGGCCACGGGCCAAGTCTTCAATCACCCAACGTGCGCGCACTTTGAGCGAACCACGGCCTGTGCGATAGGCATCGGCAATGTCAGACGCACTGCTGATGATTTGGCCGCCACCGGGGTAATCGGGCGCGGGCAAGATTTGCAACAGTTCTTCGTCACTCAGCTTGGGCGACTTGATGAGTGCCACGCACGCATCGGCCACTTCGCGCAGGTTGTGGCTTGGAATTTCGGTGGCCATACCCACCGCGATGCCGCTTGCGCCGTTGAGCAAGGCAAATGGCAAACGGGCGGGCAACTGCTTGGGCTCTTCGGTGGAGCCGTCGTAGTTGGGCTGGAAGTCCACCGTGCCTTCGTCAATCTCATCCAGCAACAACGTGGTGATTTTGGCCAAGCGTGCTTCGGTGTATCGCATGGCCGCAGCGCCGTCGCCGTCGCGTGAGCCAAAGTTGCCTTGGCCATCAATCAGCGGGTAGCGTTGCGCAAAGTCTTGCGCCATGCGCACGAGGGCTTCGTAGGCGGCGCTGTCACCATGAGGGTGGTAACGACCCAGCACGTCACCAACCACGCGGGCGCACTTGACAGGCTTAGCACCCGTGTTGTTGTTGGGACCGCTGAAGCCAAGGCCCATGCGGGACATCGAATACAAAATGCGGCGCTGCACAGGCTTTTGGCCATCGCACACATCGGGCAAGGCGCGGCCTTTGACCACGCTGAGCGCGTACTCAAGGTAGGCGCGTTGGGCGTAGTGGCCCAGCGCGATGTCGCCGTCGCCATCATTGTTATTGTTGGCGGTGGGCAGTCCAGGGGTGAACAAATCGGTCATACGTCAATCTCAATCGAATCGCCATGCAGTTCCATCAGCTCACGGCGTGCGGCGGCTTCGCCTTTGCCCATGAGTTGTGTGATCAAACCTTCGGTGGTTGCAAAGTCCAGCAAGCCCAATTGCACGGGCATGAGGCGACGGGTGTCGGGGTTGAGGGTGGTGTCCCACAGTTGTTCGGCACTCATCTCGCCCAAACCCTTGAATCGGCTGATGCTCCATTTGCCTTCGGCCACGCCGTCTTTGCGCAGTTTGTCGAGGATGGCGGTCAGCTCGCCTTCGTCCAAGGCATACACCTTGGCCGCTGGCTTTTTGCCACGCGCGGGCGTGTCCACGCGGAACAATGGGGGGCGCGCCACAAACACATGGCCCGCTTCGATGAGCTTGGGGAAGTGGCGGAAGAACAGCGTGAGCAACAGCACTTGAATGTGCGAGCCGTCCACGTCCGCATCACTCAGGATGCACACCTTGCCGTAGCGCAGGCCACTCATGTCGGGGCTGTCGTTGGGGCCGTGTGGGTCCACGCCCACGGCCACCGAAATGTCGTGAATTTCGTTGTTGGCAAACAAGCGGTCGCGCTCGACTTCCCACGTGTTCAGCACTTTGCCGCGCAACGGCAGAATGGCTTGGTTTTCTTTGTTGCGGCCCATCTTGGCGCTGCCGCCGGCAGAGTCGCCCTCGACCAAAAACACTTCGTTGTGCGCAATGTCTTTGCTTTCGCAATCGGTCAACTTGCCGGGCAACACAGCCACGCCCGAGCCCTTGCGTTTCTCGACTTTTTGGCCCGCCTTTTGGCGCGTTTGCGCAGCCTTGATGGCGAGTTCAGCCAGCTTTTTGCCGTACTCCACATGCTGGTTGAGCCACAACTCCATGGTGGGGCGCACATAGCTCGACACCAAACGCACGGCGTCGCGTGAGTTCAAGCGCTCTTTGATTTGGCCTTGGAACTGCGGGTCCAGCACCTTGGTGCTCAACACGTAGCTGGCGCGCGCAAACACGTCTTCCGGCATGAGCTTGACGCCCTTGGGCAGCAAGGCATGCAGCTCAATGAAGCTCTTGACGGCCGTGAACAAGCCATCGCGCAAACCGCTGTCGTGCGTGCCGCCAGCGCTGGTGGGGATCAGGTTGACGTAGCTCTCGCGCACAGGTGCGCCGTCTTCGGTGAAGGCCACAGCCCATGCTGCGCCCTCGCCTTCGGCAAAGCTGTCGTGGTTGCTGTCGGCATAGCCATCGCCTTCAAACAAAGGAATGACGGGGTCGCCGTGCAGGGTCTGCATCAGGTAGTCACGCAGGCCGCCTTTGTAGAGCCAGTTTTGCGTGTCTTTGGTTTTTTCATTTGTGAGCGTCACGCTCACGCCGGGCATGAGCACGGCTTTGCTGCGCAGCAAGTGCACCAGCTCGTTCATTGGCAAGGCTGACGATTCAAAGTATTTGGCGTCAGGCCACACGCGCACCGAGGTGCCCTGCTTGCGGTCTCCTGATTCTTGTTTGCGGGTGGTGAGCTTTTCCACCACGTCGCCAGCTGAAAACACCAAACGGGCCACTTGGCCTTCGCGGTGCGAGGTGGCTTCCATGCGCTTGGCCAGCGCGTTGGTCACGCTCACGCCGACGCCGTGCAAACCACCTGAGAAGCTGTAAGCGCCACCCGAGCCTTTGTCAAACTTGCCGCCCGCATGCAAGCGGGTGAACACCAGCTCGATCACGGGGGCTTTTTCTTCGGGGTGCATGCCAAACGGAATACCACGGCCATCGTCTTCGATGCTGACCGAGCCATCGCTGTGCAGCGTGACACCAATCTTTTTGCCGTGTCCGGCGAGGGCCTCGTCAGCCGCGTTGTCCAAGACCTCTTGGATGATGTGCAGCGGGTTGTCGGTGCGGGTGTACATGCCCGGACGCTGCTTGACGGGTTCGAGTCCTTTGAGAACGCGAATCGAGCCTTCCGAGTACTGGGGCGGTGTAGTGGGTTGCTTTGTAGCCATGGGCCGGCATTGTAGACAGATTCAAATGCAACACTGTATAAAACAACAGATCAAAAAATTTTGCATGGACATCCCCCTGGCAACCTTGTGACTGCGCCCCTCGCCCGCATTGGTTAAAGTCACGCCATGACTCACACCAACAAAACATTGCCCATGTGGCAAGTGCTCGCCTGCGGGGCAGCCATTGTCACTTTGTCTATGGGCGTGCGCCACGGCTTTGGCCTGTGGCTGCAACCCATCACCCAAGCCCAAGACTGGACCCGCGAAAACTTTGCCATGGCCATCGCCATTCAAAACTTGACTTGGGGATTCGCAGGCATTTTCTCGGGCATGTTGGCCGACCGATTTGGCGCCTTCCGCGTCATCGTGACTTGTGCCGTGTTGTACGCGTTGGGATTGACAGGCATGGCCTATTCGTCCACGCCAGCGTTGTTTACCGCCACGGCTGGCGTACTGATTGGCGTGGCCCAAGCAGGCACCACCTATGCCGTGATTTATGGCGTGATTGGCCGAAATGTGAGTGCATCCAAACGCTCATGGGCTATGGGCGTGGCGGCGGCAGCGGGCTCATTTGGGCAGTTTTTGATGGTTCCCACGGAGGGCTATCTCATCAGCACCTTTGGCTGGCAAGAAGCATTGGTGTGGTTGGCTTTATCGACCATGCTCATCATCCCCCTCGCCTACGGTCTGCGCGAACCTGGTTTTGGCGGTGGTGCCACGCCCAACCGCGACCAATCCATCATGCATGCACTGCGCGAAGCCATGAATTACCGTAGCTTCCAGCTGCTGATGGCGGGCTACTTTGTATGTGGTTTTCAAGTCGTGTTCATCGGCGTGCACATGCCCAGCTATTTGAAAGACCACGGTTTGTCGCCCGAGGTGGCCAGCATTGCTTTGGCGTTGATTGGTTTGTTCAACGTGTTTGGCACCTACATCGCTGGCAGCTTGGGCCAGCGCATGGCCAAGCGCAAGATTTTGTCGTTCATCTACTTCTCACGCTCGGTGGCCATTGTGTTGTTCTTGTTGGCGCCGCTCACGCCCATGAGCGTGTACATCTTCTCGTCTGTGATGGGCTTTTTGTGGCTCTCCACCGTGCCGCCCACCAATGCGGTGGTGGCGCAGATTTTTGGCGTGGCGCATTTGTCGATGCTGGGCGGCTTTGTTTTCTTCAGCCACCAAATTGGCAGCTTCATGGGCGTGTGGCTGGGCGGCTACTTGTATGACAAGACCGGCAGCTACGACATCGTTTGGTACATCTCGATTGCGTTGGGCGTGTTTGCCGCCTTGGTGAACTTGCCCGTGAAAGAAAACGCCATCGAACGCGCACCTAAGACGGTTGCCGCTTGAAGTTTGAAATGAACATCCTTTCGCATCCGATGTTGCGCCAAACCCTGATCGGTTTGGTGTGCGTGGCCATTCTTTTGGGTGTGCTGTCCATGTATTTAAGGCCTGATTTTTTGCTGACTTTGGCGAATCAGGTTTGGGGATGCTTCTGAGATGAGTGCACTGCTTCACGGGCAAGAGCCCACGTCTAGTTGGGTGGCCGGTTGGTCGCACCTCTTGCCTTCTGGCAGCACTGTGCTGGACTTGGCCTGCGGACACGGCCGCCACATGCGCCACTTTGCAGCGTTGGGTCACACGGTGACTGGCGTGGACCGCAACCCAGACGCGATTGCCGCCGTCAGCCCCTTGGGCGAAGCCATGTGTGCGGACATCGAAAATGGCCCTTGGCCGCTGCAAGGCCGCACCTTTGGCGGCGTGGTCGTCACCAACTACCTCTGGCGCCCGCTCTGGCCACACATCTTGGACAGCCTGGCCCCCAAGGGCGTGCTGATTTACGAAACCTTCTCTGCGGGCAACGAAAGCGTGGGCAAACCCTCGCGCCCAGATTTTTTACTGCAGCCCGCTGAGCTTCTGACCGCGTGCAAAGACCTACGGGTTGTGGCGTTTGAGGAAGGTTTTCTAGATCAGCCCGAGCGCTTTGTGCAACGCATCGTTGCCGTGCGCGAGAGCCTCGAAACACAAACGCCTGCGCGTTACCCACTTCACCATTAAAAACGTCATTGGCAATCGCTAGAATGAACGTTTTTCCTTGACCGAACCAACGGACATGACACCCATTACCGGCAGCATCGTGGCTCTGACCACCCCCATGCACACAGACGGCAGCGTCGACTACCCCACCCTGCGCAAACTGATTGATTGGCACATTGCCGAGGGCACCGATTGCATCGGCGTTGTGGGCACCACCGGCGAGTCGCCGACAGTCAATGTGGAAGAACACTGCGAAATCATCCGCGTGTCTGTGGAGCAAGCGGCCAAACACACCGAACGTCATGTGCCCATCATGGCGGGCTGCGGCGCTAACTCGACCGCTGAAGCGATTGAGCTGGCCAAGTTCGCCAAGAAAGTTGGCGCACATTGCCAACTGCAAGTGGTGCCCTACTACAACAAGCCCACGCAAGAGGGCCAATACCTGCACTTCAAGGCCATCGCCGAAGCCGTGGACTTGCCCGTGATTTTGTACAACGTGCCCGGCCGCTCAGTGGCCGATATGGCGCACGACACCGTGCTGCGTTTGGCCCAAGTGCCAGGCATCGTGGGCATCAAAGAAGCCACAGGCAACATCGAGCGCGCCGAGTGGCTGATTCGCGATGTGCCCAAAGGCTTTGCGGTGTACTCGGGTGACGACCCCACCGCCGTGGCTTTGATGCTGTGCGGCGGCCAAGGCAACATCAGCGTGACGGCCAACGTGGCCCCCCGCTTGATGCACGAGCTGTGCATGGCTGCCATCGCTGGCGACGTGAAACGCGCCATGGACATTCAATTCAAATTGATGCCTGTTCACAAGCAGTTGTTTGTGGAAGCCAACCCCATTCCCGTGAAATGGGCAATGAAGCGCATGGGCCTCGCTGGCCCCACCTTGCGCTTGCCCATGACCGAACTCACCCCCGCCAACGAACCCGTGGTGGAAGGCGCTTTGCGCGCCGCTGGTTTGATCTGATTGTTACAAAGGCCTTGGCTGTGAAAATTTCTTTTGCTTCGAATCGTGCAGCAGTTGCGTTGACCACCTTGGTGGTGCTCAGCGGTTGCTCCTCCATCATGGATGGTGACAAGGTCAACTACAAAACAGAAGGTGGCACCAAGGTTGTGGCCCTGGATATTCCACCCGATCTGACCCAACTCACACGCGACACGCGTTATGCTGTTCCTGGCGGTCCTGTCACAGCCAGCAGCATGGGCGTGCGTCCTGTAGCGCCTGTGGCGGCAACAGCAGCCAAGCAAGTGAACGACGTGCGTATTGAACGCGACGGCAAGCAACGCTGGCTGGTGGTCAACCGTTCAGCCGACGTGGTGTGGCCCATCGTGCAAGGGTTTTGGAAAGAAAATGGTTTTGAGTACGTGATTGAGCAGCAACAAATTGGCTTGCTCGAAACCGAATGGGCAGAAAACCGCGCCAAAATTCCACAAGACTTTCTGCGCCGTTCCTTGGGCAAAGTGATTGATGGTTTGTATTCGTCTGGCGAGCGTGACAAGTTCCGCACCCGCATCGAGCGCAACAACGCTGGCGGCGTTGACATCTTCGTGACCCACCGTGGCATGAGCGAAGAATACAAAGACCAATCTAAATCTGGCACGATTTGGGTCCCGCGCCCAAATGACCCTGAGTTGGAAGCCGAATTCTTGAGCCGCTTGATGATCAAGCTTGGCGTCTCCGCTGAACAAGCGAAAGCTGGCATCACGCCACCAGAAACCGTGGCGAATAAAACCACTTTGGTAACCAAGGGCGGTGCCACACTGCTGAACATCCCCGACTCGTTTGACGTCGCATGGCGTCGCGTTGGCTTGGCTTTGGACCGCACAGGCTTCACTGTGGAAGACCGCGACCGCGCACAAGGCATTTACTTCGTTCGCTATGTGGACACCTCATCCAAAGAAGAAAAAGGTTTCTTCAGCAAGATGTTCAGTGGCTCAACACCTGACGCAGGCCCTGTGAAGTACCGCATTGCTGTGCGTAAAACAGACAACACAGCCGAAGTCACGGTACAAAACGCAGCAGGTACCACAGAGAACAGCCCTGTTTCACAGCGCATCTTGAAGCTGCTGGCTGACGATTTGCGCTAATTGGCGCCGGCCTGACCTTGCGCCATGTTGCGCTTTAAAAGCCTGGGCAGCGGCAGCTCAGGCAACGCCACTTTGGTTGAAGCCCAGAGTGGCGCCCACACCACTCGCTTGCTCATCGACTGCGGCCTTCGCCTGCGTGATCTAGAGGCTCGCCTCATCGAAGCGGGCACCTGCGCCGAGGATCTTGACGCCATCTTCATCACCCACGAACACGGCGACCACATTGGCTGTGCACGCAGCTTTATCAAACGTTATTCAACACCTCTTTGGATGAGCCAAGGCACATGGCTGGCCGTGAGTGACGGTGGTGCATGGACACCTTATCAACATTTGCTGAATGTGGCGCGCGATGGCAGCGCCATCGAATTGGGCGACTTGCAAGCGATGCCGTTTACGGTACCGCACGATGCGCGCGAGCCCTTGCAGCTGCGCTGCACCGATGGCCATCGGCATTTGGGTGTGATCACCGATTTAGGTCACGTGTCTTCTCATGTGGTGGCGTCATTGCAAGGCTGCCATGCCCTGCTACTAGAAGCCAACCACGATCCTGATTTGCTGCAAGCCTCGGGTTACCCTGTTTTTTTAAAGCAACGCGTCTCAGGCCCTTGGGGGCATTTGGCCAACCACGCCGCGGCCGACCTATTGGCCCGTGTCAAGCACGACGACTTAAGTTGCATCTTGGCGGCACATTTGAGCGAACGCAACAACACCCCCGAACTGGCGCGCACCAGCTTGTGTGAGCCCATGGGATGCGCACCTTTGGACATCGCCGTAGCAGACCCAATTCAAGGCTCTGACTGGATGACGGTCTAAGCACTTATCAAACACCCATGAAAAAAGCCACCCAATGGGTGGCTTTTGCAGTCAGTTCGAAAACTGATTACTTGCTGGCAGCGTCAGAAGCTGGCGCAGCGGCTTCAGAAGCCACAGCAGAAGCGGCTTCAACAGCAGCAGAAGCAGCAGGAGCGGCTTCAACAGCAGGAGCTTCTTTTTTGCCGCAAGCGACGAGAGCGGCAGCAGCCAACAAAGATGCCAACAGGATTGACTTGTTCATTTCGATATTCCTTAAAGGGGATGAAAACAATTTCCGGAAATTGCTGTGGTTTGCACCACAACCGAGCTGATGGACTCGAGCCCGCCAACTCAGCCTCTCATTATAGGGTAAATCCTATGCATGACAAAAAACCACGTCAGCTTCGCGTCAACTTGGCTCATTTCAAGCCCCTGAATGAAGCCAGCCATCGTCACACCACTCCATCAACAAGTTGAGCGCTTCAGGGCTGGCCTTCAATAGATCCACTTGGGTCAACTCACGTGCATCGGCCAATTGACGCATCAAGGCGGCATCCTTGCCAGCCGCACGCCAGCTTTCGCCATTCAAAAAGATGTGATGTGCGTCGTACATCATCTTGCTTCGTCGGTCTAAACGCAGTGATTTGAGCTTATTTAGCACATCGCCGATCTCAAACCAAACATTGGCTTTGGGCTCGGTCAGATACTCACCTAAAGCGCGTTGTAGGGCTTTAGGATCTTTTAGCGCTTTTTGTAAAGCAGATTTCGCAAATTCAGCCAAACCTTCGGGCATGGCGGCGGGTTTAGACACCGCAGGTTGAGCGGCGTCTTTGTACAAATCGCAGCCAGCGGCCTCTTCCGCACCTTCGCTCAAGCGCACCAACAACTCACGGGCCAAATCCCCTACTTGGGGCACGCGAAAACCTATGGAGTAAGTCATGCACTCACCTTGTGCAATGCCATCGTGGGCATAACGCGGGGGTAAATACAGCATGTCACCGGGGTTGAGCACCCAGTCGTGCTCGGGTTTGAAATTGGCCAAGATTTTCAGCGGCATGTCGGGCACCAGCGACAAATCTTTTTGTCGGCCAATGCGCCAGCGGCGTTGCCCTTGGGCTTGCAACAAAAACACGTCGTAACTGTCAAAGTGCGGGCCCACGCCGCCGCCTTCGGTGGCGTAGCTGATCATCACATCGTCCAAACGGGCGTCTGGGATGAAACGAAATTGCTGCATCAAAGCGGCCACACGGTCGTCGTGCAAATCCACGCCTTGCACCAGCAAGGTCCAGTCGCGCTCGGTCAGCTTGGGGATGGCGCGGCGCTTGAACGGGCCGCGTTGCATCTGCCAATCGCGTTGGCCGCCATTCGCCCCCATGACCAAACGGGACTCAACCTCCGCTTGTTCGGCCAAGTCAAACAGCTCAGGGCGACTCAGCAAAGCTTTGAATTCAGGGATGGCTTGGCGCACCAACAAGGGCTTGCGCTGCCAATAAGTGTTCATAAATTCGGCGGGGCTGATGCCGCCGAGCAGGGTCAGGGGTTTGTTCACATGCATCGTGCGACAATTTTGCCTTATGGAAATTACTCAACACTGCGTGGTCGGCTTAACTTGGACCTTGAAAGACACTTTGGGCGAGGTGCTGGACGAATTGGACAGCCCCGTTGAATTTTTGGTGGGCGGCGATGACTTGCTGGCCAAGATTGAAGAGGCTCTGCAAGGCCACAGCGTGGGCGACCACCTCGACTTGCAACTCGAACCCGAAGAAGCCTTTGGCGACTACGACGAAAACTTGGTATTTTTAGAGGCGCGCTCAAGCTTTCCCAAAGAGTTGGAAGAAGGCCACACCGTCGAAGGCCACGCGCTACCTGCTGGCTGCAACCCAGACGCACCGCAAGACTTGCTCTACACCGTGACCGAGCTCTACCCCGAACATGTGGTGTTAGACGGCAACCACCCACTGGCAGGTATTGCGATTCGCATTCACCTTGATGTGCAATCGGTGCGCGAAGCCACGCAAGAAGAGCAAGAGCGCGGCACTTTGGGTACAGGCTTTTTCAAGATTGAAGCTCAAGCGCCTGGTAACGATTTGCTGCACTGAGATCTATCTCCGCACATCAAAAAAGCAGCCCGCGGGCTGCTTTTTTGATGGGTCTTAGCTTCGCGCGTGAAGCGTTTTACTTCTTACCGGTCGAGCCGTAACCGCCCTCACCGCGCTCGGTCGGCCCAGCAAATTCGTTCACCACATTGAACTGGGCTTGCACCACAGGCACGATGACCAACTGGGCCAAACGCTCCATAGGCTCCAAGGTGAACGCCACATCGCTGCGGTTCCAAGCGCTGACCATCAGCTGCCCTTGGTAATCGCTGTCAATCAAACCCACGAGGTTGCCCAACACGATGCCGTGCTTATGACCCAGGCCTGAGCGCGGCAAGATGAGCGCGGCGTAGGCTGGGTCGGCCAAGTGGATGGCGATGCCCGTGGGCACCAATTGCCAAGCGTTGGGCTCTAGCGTGATGGGCGCATCCAAACATGCACGCAAGTCCAAGCCAGCGCTACCAGGCGTGGCGTATTGCGGCAGTTGGTCGGCCATGCGGGGATCGAGAATTTTGACGTCGAGTTTCATTTTTAATCAGATGAAATGGATAGATGTTGAAAATTTAAAGAGAAGTCTTTGCGGCGTTTGTTTGGGTCGTTTGGCGAAATCAAGCGGTTTTCAAACGACGCGCAATCTCGCCCACCAATTGACGCGCCAGCATGAGTTTGCTGGCATGTGGCAGTTCTTGGTGGCCTTGTGCATCGACCAACAGCAAGGCGTTGTCGTCCAAGCCAAACGTCGCGGGACCAATGTTGCCCACCAACAGCGGCACACCTTTGCGCTCGCGTTTGGCGGTGGCGTGTTTGAGCAAATCATGGCTTTCCGCTGCAAAGCCCACGCAATACAAAGCACCACTTTTGGCACGGGCAGACTGCGCCACGCCGGCCAAGATGTCTGGGTTTTCGACAAAGCTCAACTGGGGCAACTGGCCTGAGCCGTCTTTTTTGATTTTTTGTCCAGCCACATCGGCCACACGCCAATCGGCGACGGCTGCCGTCGCAACAAAGACAGAGGCGGCATCTATGTGTTTGGCCACTGCGGCTTGCATGTCCAACGCCGAACGCACATCCACACGCTGCACACCGCGCGGTGTGGGCAGGTGCACAGGGCCAGCCACCAAGGTCACCTCGGCACCCGCTTCGCGGGCCGCACGGGCAATCGAAAAGCCCATCTTGCCGCTGGATAAATTGGTGATGCCGCGCACGGGGTCCATCGCCTCATACGTCGGGCCCGCCGTGACCAGCACATGCTGCCCAGCTAAGACTTTGGGTTGGAAGAACGCAATGAGGTCTTCCAAGATTTCTTCAGGCTCCAACATGCGGCCATCACCGGTTTCGCCGCAGGCTTGTTCGCCCTGCCCCACGTCCAGCACATGCGCACCGTCCGCGGTGAGCTGCGCCATGTTGCGCTGGGTGGCGGGGTGTTGCCACATTTCACGATTCATCGCGGGGGCCAAAATCAAAGGCACGCTTTCAATCGGGCGCGCCAAGCACATGAGACTCAGCAAATCGTCCGCACGACCGTGCAAAAGCTTGGCCATGAAATCGGCGCTGGCGGGGGCCACCACAATGGCGTCGGCCTCGCGGCTCAGGTTGATGTGCGCCATGTTGTTGGGCTCACGCGCATCCCATTGCGAAACGTACACCGCGCGATTCGACAAGGCTTGCAGCGTGACAGGGGTGATGAACTGGGCAGCCGCCTCCGTCATGACCACTTGCACCGTGGCGCCGGCTTTGACCAAGGCACGGCACAACTCCGCCGCTTTGTAGCAAGCGATGCCACCACTCAAACCCAAAACAATGTGCTTATTTGACAGATCAGACATGGCTCGCAATGTAGCAGAGCGCCTATAATTTCGATTTCCACCTACCGGGAGACCATCTCCCGATCTGGCATGACCCAATTTGTATTCGTCACCGGCGGTGTTGTTTCTTCCCTAGGCAAGGGAATTGCAGCCGCCTCACTCGCCGCCCTCCTTGAGTCGCGCGGCCTCAAAGTCACCCTCATCAAGCTGGACCCCTACATCAACGTAGACCCAGGCACCATGTCGCCTCTGCAGCATGGCGAGGTGTTCGTCACCGAAGACGGTGCTGAAACCGACCTCGATTTGGGCCACTACGAGCGCTTCATCACGACGCGCATGAAAAAGGCCAACAACTTCACCACAGGCCAGATTTACCAAAGCGTGCTCGACAAAGAGCGCCGCGGCGACTATCTGGGCAAAACGGTGCAAGTCATCCCGCACATCACCAACGAAATTCAAGAGTTCGTCAAACGCGGCGCAGCCTATGACACACCAGAAGCCGTGGATGTGGCCATCGTTGAAATCGGTGGCACTGTGGGTGACATCGAGTCCCTGCCGTTTTTGGAAGCCGCTCGTCAAATGAGCCTGAAGATGGGCGCCCACAACACCGCGTTTGTGCATCTGAGCTACGTGCCTTGGATTGCTGCAGCGGGTGAACTCAAAACCAAACCCACCCAACACACAGCCCAAAAGCTGCGCGAAATCGGCATCCAAGCCGACGCCTTGCTGTGCCGTGCGGACCGCCCCATTCCGGAAGAAGAACGCCAAAAAATCAGCCTCTTCTCCAACGTGCATGAGTCGGGTGTGATCTCGATGTGGGACGTCGACACCATCTACAAAGTGCCACGCATGTTGCACGAACAAGGACTGGACAACTTGGTGTGCGACAAACTGCGCATCAACGCACAACCTGCCAACTTGCAACGTTGGGACGACTTGGTCCACGAAGTGGCCAACCCCAAAGAAGAAGTCACCATCGCGATGGTGGGCAAGTACGTCGATCTGTCCGACAGCTACAAGTCCCTCAACGAAGCGCTGCGCCATGCGGGCATGAAGAACCATGCACGCGTGAAGATCGAGTACGTGGACTCTGAATTCATCACACCCGAAAACGTCAAAGACCTCGGTAAGTTCGACGCTATTCTTGTGCCAGGCGGCTTTGGCATTCGCGGCGTGGAAGGCAAAATTTCTTCGGCCCAATTCGCCCGTGAAAACAAAGTGCCTTACCTCGGCATCTGCCTCGGCATGCAAGTGGCGACCATCGAATACGCCCGCCACATGGCAGGCCTGAAAGACGCCAACAGCACCGAGTTTGTGCCAGACGGTCCCAACCCCGTCATCGCCCTCATCAACGAGTGGAAAGACGCGGACGGCAGCATCCAAACCCGCACAGCCAACTCCAACCTGGGCGGCACCATGCGCTTGGGCGCACAAAGCTCAGACGTGGCGCCTGGCACCTTGGCCCACAAGATTTACGGCGACGTGGTGACCGAGCGTCACCGCCACCGCTACGAAGCCAACGTGAACTACCTCGACGCGCTGCGCAAAGCAGGCTTGGTGATTTCAGCGCTGACACAGCGCGAGCAACTCACCGAAATCGTCGAGTTGCCACAAACCGTGCACCCTTGGTACATGGGCGTGCAATTCCACCCCGAGTTCAAATCGACCCCATGGGATGGCCACCCGTTGTTCAACGCCTTCGTCAAGGCGGCGCTGGATCACAAGGCGAAGGCCTAAACCTCTTTAGAAACGGGACAAGCCATGAAACTTTGCGGATTCGACGTTGGCCTCAACCAACCTTTCTTTTTGATCGCAGGCACCTGCTCGATCGAAGGCTTGGAAATGTCCATTGAGGTCGCAGGTCAACTCAAAGAAATCTGCTCTGGCTTGGGCATTCCTTTGATCTACAAAGGTTCGTTCGACAAAGCCAACCGCTCGTCCGGCAGCACCAAGCGCGGCGTGGGCATGGACGCAGGTTTGAAGATTCTTGACGAAGTGCGTCGCCAACTGCACCTGCCCATCCTCACCGATGTGCATGACGAATCGCAAGTCAAAACCGTGGCCAGCATGGTCGACGTGTTGCAAACCCCAGCCTTCCTGTGCCGCCAAACCGACTTCATCCGTGCTGTGGCGCAATCGGGCAAGCCTGTGAACATCAAGAAGGGCCAGTTCTTGGCCCCTTGGGACATGAAAAACGTCATCGACAAAGCCCGTGACGCCGCACGCGAAGCGGGCCTGCCCGAAGACAACTTCTTGGCCTGCGAACGCGGCGTGAGCTTTGGCTACAACAACCTCGTGGCCGACATGACCAGCTTGGCTGAGATGCGCAAGTCTGGCGCCCCTGTGGTGTTTGACGTGACCCACTCTGTGCAAAAGCCCGGCGGTCAAGGCACGGTCAGTGGCGGCGCTCGTGAGATGGTGCCTGTGTTGGCCCGTGCAGGCGTGGCCGCTGGCGTGGCTGGCCTGTTCATGGAAACCCACCCTTGCCCCTCAGAGGCTTGGTCTGATGGCCCGAATGCCGTGCCCTTGAGCAAGATGAAAGCCTTGCTAGAAACCTTGGTCGAGCTCGATGCCGTGACCAAAAAACACCCCTTCTTAGAAAACAACTTTGAGGCTTGAGTGCACCGCACACAACCTGAAACGATTTTTAAAACTTGAAATAGGAAAACACAAATGAGCGCTATCGTCGACATCGTCGCCCGTGAAATCTTGGACAGCCGCGGCAACCCCACCGTGGAATGTGATGTGTTGTTGGAGTCCGGCACCATGGGCCGTGCCGCTGTGCCATCAGGCGCATCCACCGGCAGCCGCGAAGCCATCGAGTTGCGCGACGGCGACAAGAGCCGCTACCTCGGCAAAGGCGTGTTGAAAGCGGTTGAGCACATCAACACCGAAATCTCTGAAGCCATTTTGGGCTTGGACGCTTCTGAGCAAGCCTTCCTCGACAAGACTTTGATCGACCTCGACGGCACTGAAAACAAGAGCCGCTTGGGTGCGAACGCGATGTTGGCCGTGTCTATGGCTGTGGCCCGCGCTGCCGCGGAAGAGTCTGGCTTGCCTTTGTACCGTTACTTCGGTGGCATGAACGGCAACCAATTGCCCGTGCCCATGATGAACGTCATCAACGGTGGCGCACACGCCAACAACAACTTGGACTTGCAAGAGTTCATGATCATCCCCGTGGGCGCCCCCACCTTCCGCGAAGCCGTGCGTTACGGCGCTGAAGTGTTCCACGCCTTGAAGAAAATCATCCACGACAAAGGCATGAGCATTGCCGTGGGCGACGAAGGTGGCTTTGCCCCCAACGTCACCAGCCACGAAGCTGCCATCCAAATGATCTTGGACGCGATTGCCGCTGCGGGCTACACCGCCGGCGAACAAATCGCCATCGGTTTGGACTGCGCTGCGAGCGAGTTCTACAAAGACGGTAAGTACCACTTGTCTGGCGAAGGCTTGCAATTGACGGCCCAACAATGGACCGACATGCTCGCCACTTGGTGCGACAAGTACCCCATCATCAGCATCGAAGACGGCATGGCTGAAAACGACTGGGACGGCTGGAAAGTGTTGACCGACCGCTTGGCCAAGAAAGTGCAAATCGTGGGCGACGACTTGTTCGTGACCAACACCAAAATCTTCAAAGAAGGCATCGACAAAGGCATCGCCAATTCGATCCTCATCAAGATCAACCAAATCGGTACCTTGACCGAAACCTTCGAAGCGATTGAGATGGCCAAGCGCGCGGGCTACACCGCCGTGATCAGCCACCGGTCTGGCGAAACCGAAGACAGCACCATTGCGGACATCGCCGTGGGCTTGAACGCCGGTCAAATCAAAACCGGTTCCATGAGCCGCTCTGACCGCATGGCCAAGTACAACCAACTCTTGCGCATCGAAGAAGACTTGGGTGACGTGGCGGTGTACCCAGGCCGTTCTGCCTTCTACAACCTGCGTTAATCGCTGGTGATGCTGCGTCCACTCCACCTTGTGCTGATTGCCCTGCTGCTTGTGCTGCAGGGCCAGCTGTGGTTTGGTCGCGGCAGCATCCCTGACGTGATGCGTCTACGTCAGACCTTGAAAGACCAAAAGCAACAAAACGTTGCAGCGCAGTTGGCCAATGACCGGCTCGGCGCCGAACTCCACGACCTCAAAGACGGTCTGGAAATGGTCGAAGAGCGCGCACGCTCGGAAATTGGCATGGTCAAACCCAACGAAGTCTTCGTGCAAATTGCGAAGTGACCGAATTCCTTTTCTCCACCGCATTCAGCCTTTGGGGCCTCGACACTTCTTGGCTTGAACTCATCGCTGTGCTGCTGGCTTTCGCGATGATTCTGTGCAACATCGTCGAGCTGCATTGGGGCTGGCCCTTGGCAGCCATCAGCTCGGTCCTGTATTTCTTTTTGTTTTGGACCCAGCGCTTGTATGGCGACGCGTTGCTGCAAGTGTTTTTTGCGGTGCTGGCCATGTGGGGCTGGTCGGTCTGGTTGCGTGGCGTGGACGGCGAGCCCTTGCCCATCACGCGCATGCCCTCACGTCAACGCGTCACATTGGTCTGGATGGGCACCCTGCTTTGGCTCGCCACAGGTGGCGTGCTGCTGAACTTCACCGACACCGATGTACCTTGGTGGGATGCGTTCCCCACCGCCTTCAGTTTGGTCGGCCAGTATTTGCTGGCGCACAAGCGCTTGGAAAACTGGGCCGTTTGGATCATCGTCAATATCGTGGCCGCAGGGCTGTTTGCATGGAAAGCCTTGTGGCTCACCACCCTGCTCTATGTGGTGTTCATCGCCTTGAGCGCGGTGGGATGGCGCACCTGGGCCTCGCGGACCAAGGCAGACCCCGCATGAAGATTGCGTTGCTCGGCGCAGAAAGCACAGGCAAGTCGCAACTGGCCTTGGCATTGACCACACACTTGCGTGCCGCTGGTTTAACTGTGCATCGCGTAGACGAATACCTGCGTGAATGGTGCGACACCCACAACCGCACACCTGAGTTTGAAGAACAACAGCACATCGCTGAAACGCAAATGGCCCACGTACTGGCAGCGCCTGCGCATGCGGTGGTGATTGCAGATACCACGCCACTCATGACCGCGGTGTACAGCCAAATGATTTTCAACGACCACAGCCTTGATGCACTCGCGTTGCAACACCAAGCTGTGTTTGATATCACCTTGCTCACAGGGCTAGATCTGGCGTGGGTCAGCGATGGACTGCAACGCGTGGGTGCGCATGTGCGCGAACCCGTGGACCAAAAAATCAGACACTTGCTGGCACAAGGCAATTTGCCCTATCAGGTGGTGTACGGCACAGGCGAGCAACGTTTAGAAAATGCCTTGTTTTGCATTGGTCGCCAAGCACCGCAATGGGCCAAACAGTTGGAACGCCCCGAGCCGCCTACACGTTGGCGCGGCCCCTGCGAAACCTGTGGCGACGGTGACTGCGAACACCGCTTGTTCAGGGGCTTGCTCACGCCCTGAACAGGGCTTTATTGCAGCGATGAGGGGCTGGGCGGCTGAATGTCAAGGCCCGTAAAAATATGCGCTGCATCTACCGCGTCGTAGCGGTATTGCTGACCGCAAAAATCGCAGCCCACTTCCACCTCGCCGCGTTCAGCCAAGATGCTTTCGACTTCTTCGGTGCCCAAGCTGCGAATCATGTTGCTCACACGTTCGCGACTGCACGAGCAGGCAAAGCTGGGCGTGAGGGGCTCGAATCGCACGAGCTTTTCTTCCCAGAACAGGCGACGCAAAATGGTTTCAGCATCCAAGTTCAGCAACTCATCAGCGGTCAAGCTGGAGGCCAAGATGGAGATGCGGTTGTAGTCTTCGTTGCGACCAATTTCGTCTTCGTCTTCCATGCTCGCCTTCGCGGCCAAGTTACCTTCGCCTTTGATGGGCAAGCGCTGGATCAACAAACCCGCGGCGGTGGTGTCATTCGCAGCCAACACCAAGGTGGTGTCGAGCTGCTCGCTTTGCAGCATGTAGTGCTGCAGCACGTCGCTGAATTTATCCAACTTCTTGCGATGGTCGTCAAACAACGGCACCACGCCTTGGTAAGGCTGTTGACCTGGCATTTTGTTGAGCGGGTCTAAGGTGATGGCACAGCGGCCTTCGTTGTTGACGTTCACCATCTCAGGCAAGGTGCTGGCATCGCCCAACTCACCCACCACTTTGGCCGTGGCGCGCAGGCTCAAGTTCGGGTTGACTTCGACCACCGCCAACTTCAGCGGACCATCGCCAAAAATTTGCATGACCAAGGCTCCGTTGAATTTGATGTTCGATTGCATCAACACGGCCGCAGCTGTCATCTCACCCAACAAGTGACGCACGGGCTCGGCATACGGCCCTGTTTCGACGTTGTCTGCACGGCGCTTGATCACCTCTTGCCACACATCGGTGAGCTGCACCAACATGCCACGCACGGGCAAACCATCGAACAAAAATTTATGCAACTGAGACATCAAGCAATTTTCTTTAAACCCGTTTTGAAGCGGTTTTTGTTATTCACATAGTGCTGCGCACTGCGGCGCAACCCTTCAATTTGCTCAGGCGTGAGCTGACGCACCACCTTCGCTGGACTGCCCAAAATCATGGAGCCATCTGGAAACTCTTTGCCTTCGGTCACGAGCGAGCCCGCACCCACCAAGCAGTTCTTTCCAATTTTCGCGCCGTTGAGCACGATGGCGCCAATCCCAATCAGCGACTCATCACCCACCGTGCAACCGTGCAGCTGAACCATGTGGCCCACAGTCACATGCTTGCCAAGGGTCAGTGGCATGCCCACATCCGCATGCAACACGCTGCCGTCCTGGATGTTGGTGCCTTCCCCAATTCGGATCGTGGCCGTGTCACCACGCACCACACTGCTGAACCAGACACTGCTGTCGGGGGCCATCTGTACATCGCCGATGACTTGGGCGTTGTCAGCAACCCAAACCGAATCAGCAATTTGAGGGGTGAGCACATCGAGTTGGTAAACAGCCATGAAAGTCTCCTGCGTGATTTTGGTTTTCTACAATTGTAAGGATGAGCCTGCGCCGTTTAGCCTTGACTGCCCTGTGTATATGCGACCCTCTTGAGAAAGTTCAAGCGGTTCAGCTGCTGTGGGCGACACAAAAAGATGCCATGCTGTCTCCCAATGAACAGCTCCACCAAGAAGCACACCAGACGCTGCCCGGTCGCCCGGCACTGCCGCGCCTGATTCCAGCCAAACATGTGCCCACGCGCACACCATTCACCCCCGAAGGCTTGGCGGCTTTGCTGCATGCGGTGTGCCACATCGAATTCAACGCCATCAACTTGGCCTTGGATGCGGTTTGGCGCTTTCCTCACATGCCCGAGCCCTACTACACCGACTGGCTGCGCGTGGCTTATGAAGAGTCGCAGCACTTTGAAATGCTGCACACCCACTTGCAAAGCCTGGGCCATCGCTACGGTGACTTTGATGCCCACGATGGCATGTGGCACATGTGTCAAAAAACAGCGGACGACGTGCTGGCCCGCATGGCGCTGGTGCCCCGTACTCTTGAGGCTCGCGGGCTAGACGCAACGCCCTTGATTCAAGCCAAACTGCGCAAAGCCAACACGGTCAATGCGCTACGCACAGCAGATTTACTAGACATCATCTTGCGAGAGGAAGTGGGTCATGTCGCGATTGGCAACCATTGGTACCGGTGGTTATGCGAACAGCGCGGTTTAGACCCCGTGGCGCATTACCGCGAGTTAACCAGACGCTATGAAGCACCCAAGTTGCGCCCGCCTTTCAACACAGAAGCCCGTCAACGTGCGGGCTTCACAGAGGCTGAGCTGGACTATTTGTTAGGCGGATAAATACGCCGTCAACCACGCGGATGGTGCGCACCATGCAAGCTCTTCAAACGTTCACGTGCGATGTGCGTGTAAATGGTGGTGGTGGAAATATCGGCATGGCCGAGCAACATTTGCACCGCACGTAAATCAGCACCGTGGTTGAGCAAATGCGTGGCAAACGCATGGCGCAAGGTGTGCGGTGAAATCGGCATGCGGATTTGCGCTTGTAAAGCGTAGCGCTTGATGAGCTGCCAAAACATGGCGCGGGTCATGGCCTCGCCTGCGTTTTTGCCGCGTACCGTCACAAACAAAGCTTCGGTTTGGTGGCCTGCTAACAACGCGGGACGCGCTTCGCTCAAATAACGTTGCAGCCAATCGCGGGCCACTTCACCAAACGGTACCAAGCGTTCTTTGCTGCCCTTGCCCATGATGCGCAGCACGCCATCGTTCAGACTCACATGCAAAGTTTTGAGATCCACCAACTCGCTCACGCGCAAGCCACTGGCGTAAATCAACTCCAACATGGCGCGGTCACGCATGCCCAAACCGGTAGACACATCAGGTGCGTTGAGCAAGCTTTCCACTTGCGCCTCAGTCAAGCTTTTGGGCGCACGCACGGGCTGTTTGGCTGTGAGCAATTTGAGCGTTGGATCGGCCACCAACATACGCTCTCGCAAAGCCCAGCGGTAAAAGCGCTTAAACACCGTCAAACGACGGTTGGCGCTGGTGGCCTTGGTCTCGGCGTGGCGGTGCGCAAAGTACTGCTGCAAGTCTGACTCTTGCGCATTCAACAAATGCGTACCTTGGGCTTGAAGCCAGACAGACAACAAATTCAAGTCGCGACGGTAGGCGGCCAAGCTGTTGGCCGCCAAACCATGCTCTAACCAGAGCGCATCAATGAAGATGTCAATGTTGGCGTCTGGTGCAGACGCCTCGATGGCAATCAATGCGCTCAATCCAAGGTGAGTTTTTGTTCGACCACCACACGTTTGTAAACCTCATACTCAGCTTTGATTTGTGCGGCAAATTGCTCTGGCGTATTGGCCACGATGAGTGAGCCTGTATCTTCAATGCGCTTGCGTACGGCAGGATCTTCCAACGCTTTACGCACCCCTGCGTTGATTTTGTCCACAACGTCTTTGGGCATTCCTTTGGGGCCATAGATGCCATAAAAAGCCATGCGGTTCACCGGCTCTAGACCGACCTCTTTGAACGTAGGCACATTGGGCAACACGGCCAAACGTTGCGGTGCGGCCACCACGATGGGTACCAAGCGGTTGTCTTTGATGAAGGGCAAAGCCGATGGCAAGTTATCAAAAATCATCGGCACTTGACCGGCCACTGTGTCGTTCAAAGCAGGGCCTGCACCCCGATAAGGGATGTGCGTCACAAATATGCTGCTCAAGTTTTTGTACAGCTCCATCTGCAAGTGGCCAATACCGCCTGTGCCTGAAGATGAATACGAATACTTGCCAGGCGAACGTTTCACCTCGGCCACAAAACCTTTGTAATCTGTGGCCGGGAAGCTTGGATGCACCGCAATGATGTTGGGCGTTGCCGCCACGTTGATGATGGGCGAAAAATCTGTGAGCGGGTTGTAGGGGATCTTGGCGTTGATGGCGGGATTGGCCGCGGTTGTGGACACGGTGGCCATGCCCAGCGAATAACCGTCTGGTGCCGCTTTGGCGGTTTCATTCGCACCGACCACGCCACCCCCACCGGCTTTGTTGACCACCACCACGGTTTGGCCAAGCGCTTTACCCAAAGGGTCGGCAATGGTGCGGGCAATGATGTCCGTGGTACCGCCCGGGGCGAAGGGCACTTGCAATTGAATTGCCTTGTTTGGAAAACCTTGCGCAAAGGCTGAACCAGCGATGGCAAAAAGAGACAGCGCAAAACAATGACGACGGTGCATGGATATTTCTCCTAATCACGATTCAATCAAAAGACCTGTCGTTCAATCCTAAACGCTTTAAGAAGACTCAAGAATTCAAGTGCGGTTATTCTCTGTCGCGTGAATTACGCTCAACTCCTCTTTCCTGACTTCTCGCTCATCCTCTGTGGCTATTTAGTATGCAAATACACGGCACTCAATCGCACCGTGTGGGAGCAAGTCGAGAGCTTGGTTTATTTCTTTTTGTTCCCCGTCTTGCTGTTTCACTCCATCGTGCGCACGCCCTTGGATTTGCAAGCGGCCTCCCATCTCATCATGGCGGGCTTGTTGTTGGGGCTCAGCAGCATTGGCCTGTCTTATGCCATCCCGAAACTGCCGTTTTTGCACAAGCACATTGACACACGCTTGCACGCGGCCAGTGCGCAAGTCGCTTTTCGTTTCAACTCTTTCATCGCATTGGCTTTGGCAGAACGCATTGCAGGCCCGCAAGCCTTGTTGTTGATTGCGGTGCTGATTGGCGTGTGCGTGCCGTTGTTCAACGTGGCAGCCGTGTGGCCCATGGCGCGCCACGCCCAACGCAGCTTTGGGCGCGAACTGATTCGCAACCCCTTGATTTTGGCGACCGGGTTGGGACTGCTGGCCAATATTGTGGGCCTGCACATCCCAAGCTGGACCGAGCCCACTCTGCAACGCATTGGCGCTGCGTCCCTGGCTTTGGGTTTGATGGCTGCGGGGGCAGGCATGCAATTTGGCCACTTGATGAAAGCCAAAAGTTTGGCCGTCTCCCTTTTGACTGTGCGCCATTTGCTCACCCCTCTGCTGGCTTGGTGGCTGGCAGGCATGTTTGAGCTAGACAAGACCCAAACCAGCGTTCTACTGGCCTTCTCGGCATTGCCCACCGCGTCGAGCTGCTATGTGCTGGCAGCCCGCATGGGCTACAACGGGGCTTTTGTGGCGGGTTTGGTGACCTTGTCCACCGTGTTGGGCATGCTGAGCCTGCCATTTGCCTTGGGTGTTTTGCGGTAAAAGACTTTTCTTTCGTGGCATAATGACGCGTTTTGCGGAAAGTGTGTCGAAATAGGTCGGCGTGGCTACCGCAGCTGCTCAAGGAAAAGCGATGAAAGAAGGCATTCACCCTAACTACCGTGAAATCTGTTTCATGGATATGTCTAACGGTTTCAAATTTGTGACGCGCTCATGCGCTAGCACAAAGGAAATGATCAAGATGGAAGACGGCCGCGAACTGCCGTTGTACAAGCTGGATACCACCAGCGAGTCACACCCCTTCTACACAGGCACACAAAAATCTGTGGACAACATGGGCGGCCGCGTCGAGCGCTTCCGCAACAAGTACGGCAAAACTGCCGCCAAGTAAGCAACTCGCTCACTTCTCAAAAGGCAGCCCGGCTCTCCGCGCTGCCTTTTTTATTTCAAAGCTGTGACTCAACCTACCCCCGCCATCGTTCCTCAGAGTGCCGTGCGACGCCTGCCGCGCATTGCCCTATGGCTGTTCTGCGCCGCCTATGTGCTGCCCGGCTTGTTTGGCCGCGAACCTTGGAAAGGTAATGAATTCACAGCCTTTGGTCACATGCTCGCACTGGCTGAAGGTGCCAGCGACTGGTTCAACCCCAGCGTCTGGGGCCAAACACCCGAGCTAGATGCCTTGCTTCCCTATTGGTTGGGCGCTTGGGCCATCCAAATGGCACCCAGCTGGTTGTCGGCAGGATTTGCAGCGCGCATTCCTTTTGCACTGCTTCTGGGACTGACGTTGACCAGTACCTGGCATGGCGTGTATTACTTGGCCTTGAGCCCACAAGCCCAGCCCGTGCCTTTTGCCTTTGGCGGCGAAGCCAAACCCAAAGACTATGCGCGCACCATTGCAGACGGTGCTGTACTCGCACTGATCGCCTGCCTAGGCTTGACACTCCTTTCTCACGAAGCCAGTCCCATCTTGACGCAGCTGGCATTCGTCAGCTGCGCGTTTTACGGTGTGGCGGCGTTGCCTTACCACCCACGTTACAGCTTAAGCGCCCTCAGTATCGGGTTGCTGGGTTTGTGTTTAAGCGGTGCCCCAAGCCTGGCAGTGCTGATGGCCATCGGCAGTGGTTTCCTATGTGTATTGGATCGCGAAAGCACATCACCGCAAACCGGTCGCCAGCACGCACTTTGGCTATTGGCCATGGGCTTGTGCGTGGCAGGCGTAGCCACCGCACTGGAGGTCTGGCATTGGCGCCTGCTGCCCCTGCACAACGATTGGCAAGCTTGGCGCAATCTGCTGCGGCTGCTTGCTTGGTTCACGTGGCCAGCGTGGCCTTTGGCCATTTGGACCCTCTGGCGCTGGCGTCGTCAATGGACAAGCTTGCATTGGAGCCGCCACTTGGTGCTTCCCATGTGGTTCATAGCGCTGACGGTGAGCACGGCCATGCTGACCCAATCATCAGACCAAACTTTGCTGCTGGCTCTGCCTGCATTTGCAACCCTGGCCGCGTTTGCTTTGCCCACGCTGCGTCGCAGCGTCGCGGCATTGATTGACTGGTTCACCCTGCTGTTTTTCTCTGGCTGTGCCTTCATCATTTGGGTCATCTGGATTGCCATGCAAACGGGATGGCCCGCACAACCCGCAGCCAACGTCGCACGGTTGTTTCCAGGCTTTGAGCCCAGCTTTGGGTGGGTCGCTTTCATCGTGGCCCTCGGTGCGACGGCCGTGTGGGTTTGGCTGGTCATGTGGCGCACAGCCAAACACCGCCATGCCTTGTGGAAGAGCTTGGTGCTGCCCGCAGGTGGCGCTGCACTTTGCTGGCTGCTGCTACTGACGTTGTGGCTGCCGCTGCTCGACTATGCGCGCAGCTACAAACCCTGGGTTCAACAGATTCAAGGGGTGATGGCCAAACAAGAAGCACGTGAAGCACGTGAAGCACGAGACGTTTGCTTGCTGAGCTACGGATTGGATGTGGGTCAGATGACCGCTTTTCATTACCACGGTGGCTTTGACGTGAAGCCCGCTGAAATCACGCCCATCGCACAACAAAGCACTTGCCCATGGCTGTTGGTCGACAACGACTTGCGCCCTGATTTAGGCAATGTGGTTCGCCTGAATGAGTGGACCCGCGTGCGGACCATTCGCCGCCCCTCTGACAACAACGAAGATGTGACGCTGTATCACCGCCGTCAACCGTGATGGCGCGATGAGCACCGAACGCGCCACCATCATGCGGCACGCTGGCACCGTGATGGTCGGTCAGCTGGCTGTCATGGCCTTCAGCATCACAGACACCTTGGTGGCCGGTCATTTCGCAGACACCGCGTTGGCAGCGCTTGCGGTGGCCGCTGCGACTTACGTGACCGTTCATATTTCCCTCATGGGCATGCTGCAAGCCTTGTTGCCTGTGTGGGCTGAATTACATGGTGCACAACGGCATGCAGAAGTCGGTCGATCCGTACGGCAGGCGCTGTACCTGTGTGCCTTCACTGCGGCGATTGGCATGTGGGCTTTGTTTTGCCCGGGGCCTTTGCTCAACTGGACGCAAGTGCCATCTGATTTGCAAGAAGAGGTCCGCGGCTACCTCAACATCGTGGCCTTTGGACTACCCGCCTCCTTGCTGTTTCGCATGTACAGCACCTTGAATCAAAGCTTGGGCAAACCCAAATTGGTGACTTGGGTGCAGGTGGGGGCCTTGGCCGTGAAAGTGCCCTTGTCGATTGCCCTGGTTTTGGGCATTCCCGGCGTTTTGCCTCCGCTGGGTTTAGCCGGATGCGCATGGGCCACCTTGGCTGTGATGCTGATGATGCTGGGCCTGGCCTTGTGGTTGCTGCGCACCCAAGACTTTTACAAGCCCTACCGCATCTGGGCACCCATGGAGAAACCCCACGCAACCAACCTGCTTCGCTTTGTGCGACTGGGCTTGCCCAGTGGGCTGGCAATTGGCGTAGAAGTCACATCGTTCACCCTGATGTCTTTGTTCATTGCACGCTTGGGCGTGGTGGCCACAGCGAGCCATCAAATTGTGTCAAACATGACCGCTGTGCTTTACATGGTTCCCCTCTCGCTCTCCATTGCCAGCAGCTCACGTGTGAGCTATTGGATTGGTGCAGGACACATACATCGCGCGCGACACGCTTTGCGCACAGGCCTCGGTTTGATTGTGTTGCTCAGCATGGGCTTGGCCGCCTTGATCGGTTGGCAGCGTGAGGCCATTGCCAGCCTCTACACACAATCGCCCGAGGTCGCAACACTGGCCGCCACCTTGTTGTTGTGGCTCATGATTTACCACGTGGCCGATGCGGTTCAAGTCTTTACCGTGTTCACGCTGCGTTGCTATGGCATCACTGTGTTGCCGCTCATCACCTATACCGTCTTGCTGTGGGGCTTAGGCTTGGCTGGCGGCTATGTGGTGGCCTATGGTGTAGACATTGATTTGTCGGGTTTCTCATGGCTGGCACCGCAGTCACCCATTGCGTTTTGGCAAACAGGCAGCTTGGCGTTGTATGTCACCGTCGCTGTTTTATTACCCGTGTTGTGGCGTGCCGCCTATCGTCAGCCAAAGACACACACGCCAGACATTGCATGAAGAAACCTATGCACAGCATCAAGATTTACCACAACCCAAAATGCAGCAACTCACGCAACGCGCTGGCACTGATTCGTGCGCATGGACATGAGCCAGAAGTCGTTTTGTATTTAGAAACACCGCCCACGTGCCCAGAGTTGCAAGCCATCATCCAAGCCACGGGCGGCTCTGCACGTGCGTTGATGCGCAGCAAAGAAGTTGTTTATGCCGAGCTGGGCTTAGACAACCCCAGTCTCACAGAAGGCGCGTTGATGGACGCCATGCTGGCACACCCTGTGTTAATCAACCGCCCCATCGTCATCACGCCCAAAGGCACACGTTTGTGTCGACCGCCAGAGCTGGTGCTCGATATCTTGCCTACGCCTTAAGCTGACAAGGTGTCAGCGATGCGCTTGGCGCAAGCGTGGGCTTGCGCTTCATCACGCGCTTCGACCATGACACGCACCAAGGGCTCGGTGCCACTGGCACGAATCAGCACGCGGCCTGTATCGCCCAACTCAGCCTCGGCCTTTTGAACTTCTTCTTTCATGCGGGCATTCGATTGCCAGTCTTGGCCGGGACGCAAACGCACGTTGATCAGGGTTTGCGGGAACAGCGTCACATCCTTGAGCAAATCCGCCATCGCACGGCCACTGCGCACGCAGGTTTGCAGAATCTGCAATGCACTCACCAAGCCATCGCCGGTGGTGTGCTTGTCCAAGGCCAACAAATGGCCTGAGCCTTCGCCCCCCAAAATCCATTGGTGTTTGGCCAGTTCTTCCAGAACATAGCGGTCACCCACCTTGGCGCGCACAAACTGCACACCACGTTTTTTCAAGGCAACTTCAACGGCCATGTTGGTCATCAGGGTGCCCACCACACCAGGCAGCACTTCGTCATTCGCCAACCGGTCGTCGGCCATTAAGTAAAGGAGTTCGTCGCCGTTGTACAAACGGCCTTGGGCATCGACCATTTGCAAGCGGTCCGCATCGCCATCCAGCGCAACGCCGAAATCAGCATGGTTGGCCTTGACCGCCCGCACCAACGCCTCAGGGTGCGTGGCACCGACCTCGTGGTTGATGTTCAACCCATCAGGGCTGCAACCAATGGCAATCACCTCTGCACCTAACTCGTGGAAGACTTTGGGGGCAATGTGATACGCCGCACCATGCGCCGCATCGACCACAATTTTCAAACCTTTGAGCGTGAGGTCGTTCGAAAAAGTGCTCTTACAAAATTCGATGTAGCGACCCGCTGCATCGTCCAAACGTTTGGTCTTGCCGAGGTTGGCCGAGTCAGCCCACACGGGTGCTTCGTCCAATGCAGCTTCAACGGCCAGCTCCCATGCGTCACTGAGCTTGTTGCCTTGCGCACTGAAGAACTTGATGCCGTTGTCTGCAAACGGGTTGTGGCTGGCACTGATGACCACGCCAAGGCTCGCGCGTTGTGCGCGTGTGAGATAGGCAACACCAGGCGTAGGCAAAGGTCCGAGCAACACCACATTGACACCCGCCGAGTTAAAGCCAGACTCTAAGGCCGACTCCAACATGTAACCAGAAATACGGGTGTCTTTGCCAATCAACACCGTGGGATGTGCTTCGGTTTGTTTGAGCACACGGCCGACGGCGTGGGCCAAACGCAGCACAAAGTCAGGGGTAATGGGGGCTTGGCCCACGGTGCCGCGAATGCCGTCTGTGCCGAAATATTTGCGTGTCATGTTGTTGTGCCTTGGTCGTTATTTTTTTGCTATCAATTTGAGTCCATTGTCTCAAACTTGAGCGGCTTGCCAAACTTGAAGCGCCTGCACAGTTTGCGCCACATCATGCACACGCACAATATGTGCACCACGCTCCACCGCCAAGAGTGCAGCAGCCACGCTAGGCACCATGCGTTCGCCCACCGCACAACCCGTGACGGCACCTATGGATGATTTGCGCGACCAGCCCACGAGCAAGGGGTAACCCAAAGCCAACAACTGGTCTTGATGCGCGAGCAGTTCAAAGTTTTGCGCCACGGTTTTGCCAAAGCCCACACCGGGGTCTAAGGCAATGCGTTCGTCCGCCACGCCTAGGGCTTGCAACGCTTGCGCCTGATTTTTCAAGAACGCAGCCACAGCCTGAATTGAGCGGCCTTGCATTGGCAAGGTCTGCATGGTTTGTGGCTCGCCATGCATGTGCATCAAGCACACGCCGCAGTTCGCATGCGCAGCCACCACCTGCTGCGCACCAGCCTGACGCAGTGCCCACACATCGTTGATGATGTCTGCACCTGCATCCAACACAGCTTGCATCACGCCCGCTTTGTAGGTGTCAATCGAGATCGGCACATTCAAACGCACCGCTTCGCGCACCACGGGCAGCACCCGCGCCAACTCATCTTCGAGTGACACCGCAGGCGCGCCAGGACGGGTGGACTCGCCACCAATGTCCAAAATATGCGCGCCGTCTTTGAGCAACTGTTCGCAATGCGCCAAAGCAGCACGCGTGTTGGCATGCTGGCCACCGTCCGAGAAAGAATCTGGCGTGACATTGACAATGCCCATCACCTGCGGTTGGCTGAGGTCAATGCGAAAACGTGTGGTTTGCCAAAACATAAATGCTCCATGAAAAACGGGGCTTTCGCCCCGTTCTTGATTCAACCCAATCGCTTAAGCCGCGCTGGGTGATGGGTCTGCTTGCACCGCTGGGGTGCCGCCACTGCTGTCACCGCCCGAAGGGGTGCGTGGTGTCCAATCTTTCGGTGGACGTGGCTGACGGCCTTCCATGATGTCGTCGATTTGCTCTTTGTCGATGGTTTCCCATTCGAGCAAAGCCTTGGCCATGGTGTGCATCTTGTCTGAGTTCTCTTCAATCAAGCGACGGGCCAAGTTGTACTGCATGTCAATGATGCGACGCACTTCAACGTCCACCTTTTGCATGGTGGCTTCAGACATGCTGGTGGTCTTGGTGACAGAGCGGCCCAAGAACACTTCGCCTTCGTTTTCGGCATACACCATCGGGCCCAAAGCATCGGTCATGCCGTAGCGCGTCACCATGTCACGGGCGATGGATGTGGCACGCTCAAAGTCGTTGCTCGCGCCCGTGGTCATTTGGTTCATGAACACTTCTTCAGCAATACGACCACCGAACAACATGCTGATTTGATTGAGCATGAATTCTTTGTCGTAGCTGTAACGGTCTTTTTCAGGCAGGCTCATGGTGACGCCCAAAGCGCGACCACGCGGAATGATGGTGACTTTGTGCACAGGGTCACACTTGGGCAACAACTTGCCAATCAAAGCGTGGCCAGATTCGTGGTACGCCGTGTTGCGACGCTCTTCTTCTGGCATGACCATGCTCTTGCGCTCAGGTCCCATCAAGATTTTGTCTTTGGCCTTTTCGAAGTCTTGCATCTCCACCACACGGGCATTACGACGTGCAGCCATCAAAGCAGCTTCGTTACACAGGTTGGCCAAATCGGCACCGCTCATGCCAGGTGTGCCACGTGCGATCACGCTGGCATTGACGTCTTGGCCAATTGGCACTTTGCGCATGTGCACGTTCAAGATTTGTTCGCGGCCACGGATGTCCGGCAAGGTCACGTAGACCTGACGGTCAAAGCGACCAGGGCGCAACAAAGCGGCATCCAAAATGTCGGGACGGTTGGTGGCAGCCACCACGATGACGCCGAGGTTGGTTTCAAAACCATCCATCTCGACCAACATTTGGTTCAAGGTTTGTTCGCGTTCGTCGTTACCGCCGCCCACACCGGCGCCACGTTGACGGCCCACAGCATCAATCTCGTCAATGAAGATGATGCAAGGTGCATTCTTTTTGGCGTTTTCGAACATGTCGCGCACGCGGGCCGCGCCCACACCCACAAACATCTCCACGAAGTCAGAACCCGAGATGCTGAAGAATGGCACTTTGGCTTCGCCGGCAATGCCTTTGGCCAACAATGTTTTACCGGTACCGGGAGGGCCAACCAAGAGCAAACCGCGTGGGATACGACCACCCAGTTTTTGGAAGCGTTGGGGGTCTTTCAAAAAGTCCACCACTTCTTTCACTTCTTCTTTGGCTTCATCGCAACCGGCCACGTCCGCAAACGTGACTTGGTTGTTGTTCTCATCCAGCATGCGGGCTTTGCTCTTGCCGAAGCTGAACGCGCCGCCCTTGCCGCCGCCTTGCATTTGGCGCATGAAGTACACCCACACGCCAATCAACAGCAGCATCGGGCCCCAGCTGACCAACAGGGTCATGAGGAGCGAGCCTTCTTCGCGGGGCTTGACGTCAAACTTCACGCCATTGGCGATGAGGTCGCCCACCAATCCACGGTCGAGGTAAGTCGCTGTTGTGCGAATCTTGCGCTCATCATTGGTGACGGCGGTAATTTCTGTACCGCCCTGACCTTCTTGGATGGTGGCGGTTTTGATGCGCTTGGCGCGGACTTCTTCAAGGAAGTCCGAGTAGCCAAGGTAACCAGAGCCTGCGCCGGGACGAGTTTCAAACTGTTTGAACACGGTGAACATCACCAAAGCGATGACCAACCAAACAGCGACTTTTGAGAACCATTGATTATTCAATGTGGGCTCCGAAATAAAAAGAGTACGAGATGTACTGAGATGGGCCTGATTTTAGGCGTTTCAAGCGCTTGGGCCCGCTTTATTCACCGCAAGCAGCCTTAGAAAAATCAAGGATTTACTGAAACGCGACTTTTCACGCCCATACCAACCAAAAAGGTTTCACTTGATTTGTCGCGACTGGCCTTGGGTTTGATGGGCTTGACCACGCGAAACGTACTTTTAAACAAGTTGACCAAATCGCTGTAACCGCTCCCATGAAACAGCTTGACCACCAAAGCGCCATCGTCTTTGAGGTGTTTTTGTGCGAAGTCCACGGCCAACTCAATCAAATGGGCAATGCGGGTGGCATCGGTCGATTCAATGCCTGTGAGGTTGGGCGCCATGTCTGACACCACAACGTCCACGATACGGCCTTGCAAGGCCGCTTCTAGCTGCGCCAAGACCTCTTCTTCACGGAAGTCGCCCTGAATGAAGGTGACGTCCTCGACGGGCTCCATGGACAAGATATCCAAACCAATGATGGTGCCGTTCAAAGTGCCCGTGGCAGCGCCTGCGGGCGACATGCGGCGGCGCAGGTATTGGCACCACGCACCCGGCGCACAACCCAAGTCCACCACCACGTTGCCCGGCTTGATGAGGCTGAGCTGCTCGTCAATTTCCTTGAGCTTGTAAGCCGCACGTGCGCGATAGCCCTCTTTTTGGGCCAGCTTGACGTAGGTGTCGTTCACATGGTCGTTCAACCATGTTTTATTGACCTTTTTGCTTTTAGTTTTAGCTTTCAATTCATACCTTTGAGCGAGCGGGGATAATACCCGCATGTCCGCAATACAACTCACACCTGCTCAACGCAAAATTCACCGCGCCGAAGCGCACCATTTAGACCCCGTCGTCATGATTGGCAACGATGGTTTAACACCTGCCGTTCTCAAAGAAGCCGAGATGGCACTGAACGCACACGGCCTCATCAAAATCCGTGTGTTGGGCGATGACCGCCAAGCACGCGAAGCCATGTTTGTGGCTTTGGCCGACCAACTCAACGCAGCCCCCATTCAACACATCGGCAAGCTGTTTGTGTTGTGGCGTCCTCGCGCTGAAAAAGAACGCACCGTCGACGAAGAGCGCATGGCTGGCCCGCGCGATGTGAAAGTGCTCAAGTACAGCAGCCGTGGCGGTCAACGCCCCGAAGTGAAAACTTTGCGCGTGCTGGGCAACCAACGCCTGACCTCTGGCGGCCAAGTCAAACGCGCCAAACCGAAAAAGATTTCGGTCAAAAAACGCACCTTGGGTTAAACGTTTTGCTCTGAACTTGCTGCAACAGCAAGTTCAGTCTGCGCAGGGCTCAACGCCCACAGCGTCTTGCCAGCGCACAACCACTGCAACACATACAGCGCAGTGCCCAAGTTGTGCCACAAAGCCATGTTGTCACGGGCCACAATGTGGGGCTTCACAGCCACTTCAATCAACAAGGCGCACAACATGCCTGCAATCACCCACGGTGATGGTGTGTGAGATTCATCTTGGCTAAGGCGTTTGGCCGCCAACAAAAGCAGCAAACCACACATCAGTGACAGCCACGACTGAGCAGTGAACAGCTTGGCAGCCATTTGCCCTGCGATGGCCGGTGTTTCCAAATGCATGAACAGCATCGGCACCACCATAAATCCGACCGCACACAAACTACCCCACCACAGCGCTGCTAAAAAGAGGTGTAGCCGCGCCATGTGAGGGGTTTAGAGGTAAGAGACCTTGACCACTTCGTAGTGCTTCACACCGCCCGGTGCTTGCACTTCAGCCACATCGCCCTCTTCCTTGCCAATCAAGGCACGGGCAATTGGGCTGCTGATGTTGACGAGGCCGAGCTTCAAATCGGCTTCGTCTTCGCCCACGATTTGATAGGTCACTTTGTCCCCCGTGCCTTCGTCTTCCAACGCCACAGTAGCGCCAAACACCACACGACCACCTGCATCAAGCGATGCAGGGTCAATGATTTGTGCCACCGACAGCTTGCCTTCAATTTCTTGAATGCGGCCTTCGATGAAACCTTGACGGTCTTTGGCTGCGTCGTATTCGGCGTTCTCGCTCAAATCGCCTTGCGCACGCGCTTCGGCAATTGCCGCGATGACCGAGGGACGCTCAACGGTTTTGAGTTTGTGCAACTCGTCCTTGAGCTTTTCTGCACCGCGTTTGGTGATGGGAACTGTACTCATCGTGTGTCCTTAGGCCGTCAGTTGAGCGTGCATTTCCTGCACAGAAATGACATCCAACTTGTCCATGTACTTCATACCTTCCACAGCCGCTTCTGCACCTGCGATGGTTGTGAAAGTGGTCACACGGTTGAGCAATGCCGAGGTACGGATGTGGCGCGAATCGGCAATTGCATTGCGACGCTCTTCCACGGTGTTGATGACCAACACCACTTCGTTGTTTTTGATACTGTCCACAATGTGTGGGCGACCTTCGGTCACTTTGTTCACCACATCGCAAGGCACGCCAGCCTCCACAATGGCAGATGCTGTGCCTTTGGTTGCAATCAACTCAAAGCCCAAAACAGACAACTGGCGCGCCACTTCGATGGCACGTGCTTTGTCGTTGTTCTTCACCGAGATGAACACCTTACCCGTCGAGCGGCCATCCGCATCGCGAGGACGAGGCAACTTGGTGCCTGCGCCCAGTTGGCTCTTCACAAAGGCTTCGCCAAATGTTTTGCCCACACCCATGACTTCGCCGGTGGACTTCATCTCTGGGCCGAGAATCGTGTCGACACCTGGGAACTTCACGAAGGGGAACACCGCTTCTTTGACACTGAAATAAGGGGGTGTCACTTCTTTGGTGATGCCTTGCGATGCCAAAGTTTGACCGGCCATGCAACGTGCAGCGACCTTGGCCAACTGGATGCCCGTGGCTTTGGACACATAAGGCACGGTGCGTGACGCGCGTGGGTTGACTTCCAGCACATAGATGACGTCTTTGCCATCCACGTGTTGAATCGCGAACTGCACGTTCATCAGGCCGACCACATTCAAGGCACCGGCCATGGCGGCAGATTGGCGCTTAAGTTCGTTCACGGTTTCGGCCGACAACGAGTAAGGCGGCAACGAGCAAGCCGAGTCACCGCTGTGCACACCTGCTTGTTCGATGTGTTCCATCACGCCGCCGATGAAGGTCTTGCCTTCTGGGTCGCGCAAGCAGTCCACATCGCACTCAATCGCATCGTTCAAGAAACGGTCGAGCAACACAGGTGAGTCATGCGACACCTTGACCGCTTCGCGCATGTAGCGCTCGAGGTCGCGTTGCTCGTGCACGATTTCCATGGCGCGGCCACCCAATACATAGCTGGGGCGTACGACCAAGGGGTAACCCAAAGCTGCGGCTTTTTCCAAAGCTTCTGGCTCGGTACGCGCTGTGGCGTTAGGAGGTTGACGCAGACCGAGGTCTTGCAACAACTTTTGGAAACGCTCACGGTCTTCGGCCGCATCAATCATGTCTGGGCTGGTGCCGATGATCGGCACGCCAGCCGCTTCCAGGCCCAAAGCCAATTTCAAAGGCGTTTGACCACCGTACTGAACGATGACGCCGGTTGGCTTTTCTTTGTCCACGATTTCGAGTACGTCTTCAAGTGTCAATGGCTCAAAGTACAAACGGTCAGACGTGTCGTAGTCGGTCGACACGGTCTCTGGGTTGCAGTTGACCATGATGGTTTCATAGCCGTCTTCGCGCATGGCGAGCGCGGCGTGAACGCAGCAGTAGTCAAACTCAATACCTTGGCCGATGCGGTTAGGACCGCCGCCGAGCACCATGATTTTTTTGTTGTTGGTAGGCTCTGCTTCGCATTCAGCAGCACCCACGCCGAAGGCGTCGCCATTACCTTCGTAACACGAATACATGTAAGCCGTGTCCGTCGAGAACTCAGCTGCACAGGTGTCCACACGCTTGTAGACGGGGCGAATTCCCTGTTCATGACGGCGTGCACGCACCACGTGTTCAGTGGTTTTGAGCAACTTGGCCAAACGGCGGTCTGAGAAGCCCTTCTTTTTCAAAGCGCGTAACTCGTGTGCAGTGATGGCGTCGAGGGATGTGGTTTCGAGCTCAAGCTCAATCTTCACAATCTCTTCGATTTGCACCAAGAACCAAGGGTCGATTTTGGTCAAGGCAAACACCTCGTCCACACTCATGCCCATGGCGAACGCGTCGCCCACGTACCAAATGCGCTCGGGGCCGGGCTCGCCCAATTCCTTCTCGAGCACTTCGCGGTCTTGGGTTTTTTCGTTCATACCGTCCACGCCCACTTCCAAACCGCGCAAGGCTTTTTGGAAGGACTCTTGGAAGGTACGGCCCATGGCCATCACCTCGCCGACCGATTTCATTTGGGTGGTCAAGCGGCTGTCAGCAGTCGGGAATTTCTCGAACGCGAAACGTGGAATTTTGGTGACCACGTAGTCAATCGAGGGCTCGAACGACGCAGGCGTTGCACCGCCTGTGATTTCATTGCGCAACTCGTCGAGCGTGTAACCCACCGCCAACTTGGCAGCGACTTTTGCAATCGGGAAACCCGTGGCTTTGGAAGCCAACGCCGATGAACGCGACACACGTGGGTTCATCTCAATGACAACCATGCGGCCATCTTTGGGGTTGATCGAGAACTGCACGTTGGAACCGCCCGTGTCCACACCGATTTCGCGCAACACAGCCAAAGAGGCGTTACGCAAAATTTGGTATTCCTTGTCGGTCAAGGTTTGTGCAGGCGCCACCGTGATGGAATCACCGGTGTGCACGCCCATGGGGTCCAAGTTTTCAATCGAGCAAATGATGATGCAGTTGTCCGCCTTGTCGCGCACCACTTCCATCTCGTACTCTTTCCAACCGAGCAAAGATTCTTCAATCAACAGCTCGTTGGTGGGCGAGGCTTCCAAGCCGCGCTTACAGATAATTTCGAATTCTTCGGGGTTGTAGGCAATGCCGCCGCCTGTGCCACCCAGCGTGAAGCTGGGGCGAATGACGGTGGGGAAACCCAAACTCTTTTGCACATCCCACGCTTCTTCCATGCTGTGGGCAATGCCTGAACGCGCAGAGCCCAGACCAATCTTGGTCATGGCGTCTTTGAACTTCAAGCGGTCTTCGGCTTTGTCGATGGCCTCAGGCGTTGCGCCAATCAGCTCAACCTTGTACTTGGCCAACACGCCGTGGTGCCACAAATCCAACGCGCAGTTCAGCGCTGTTTGGCCGCCCATGGTGGGCAGGATGGCATCGGGACGCTCTTTGGCAATGATCTTCTCAACCGTTTGCCAAGTGATGGGCTCGATGTAGGTGACGTCTGCCGTGGCAGGGTCGGTCATGATCGTGGCAGGGTTGCTGTTGATCAAGATGACTTTGTAGCCCTCTTCACGCAAAGCTTTACAAGCTTGCACGCCGGAGTAATCGAACTCACACGCCTGACCAATGATGATCGGGCCTGCGCCAATGATGAGAATGCTTTTTAGGTCGGTGCGCTTTGGCATGATTATTTCGCCTCCATCAGTTTGATGAAGCGGTCAAAGAGGTAAGCAATGTCGTGCGGGCCGGGCGATGCTTCGGGGTGGCCTTGGAAGCAAAACGCGGGTTTGTCGGTGCGGGCCAAGCCCTGCAAAGTGCCGTCAAACAAAGACACGTGCGTGGCACGCAAGTTGGCGGGCAATGATTTTTCGTCCACGGCAAAACCGTGGTTTTGGCTGGTGATGGACACGCGACCCGAGTCGAGGTCTTTCACGGGGTGGTTGGCACCGTGGTGGCCAAACTTCATCTTGAAGGTTTTCGCGCCACTGGCCAAAGCCATGATTTGGTGACCCAAGCAAATGCCGAATGTGGGAATGCCGGTTTCAATCAGCTCAGCAGCTGCCGCAATCGCGTAGTCGCAAGGCTGAGGGTCGCCAGGGCCGTTGGACAAGAAGATGCCGTCTGGCTTGTGCTTAAGCACCTCTGCCGCAGGCGTCTTCGCAGGCACCACCGTGATTTTGCAGCCACGCTCAGCCAACATGCGCAAGATGTTTTTCTTGACGCCGAAGTCATACGCGACCACATGAAACTTAGGCGCGGTCAAGTTGCCGTAGCCTTCGCCCAGTGTCCATTCAGTTTGCGTCCACTCGTACGATTTGGCCACTGTGACTTTTTGCGCCAAATCGAGGCCGGCCATATTGGGCGCGCCTTTGGCGGCTGCCACGGCTTGGTCGATCAAGGCCTGTGTGACTTCTTGGCCTTTGGCCAAGCCCACGATGGCACCGTTTTGGGCACCCTTGGTGCGCAAGATGCGTGTGAGTTGACGTGTGTCGATGTTGGCAATGGCCACGGTGCCTGCATCGGCCAAATAGGCCGACAAGGTTTGGCTAGAGCGGAAGTTGCTTGCGACCAAAGGCAAGTCTTTGATGATCAAGCCAGCAGCATGGACTTTGTCAGCTTCGATGTCTTCCACGTTGACGCCGTAGTTACCGATGTGCGGGTACGTCAAAGTGACGATCTGCTGGCAGTAGCTGGGGTCAGTGAGGATTTCCTGGTAGCCGGTGAGTGAGGTGTTGAACACCACTTCGCCGACGGTAGAGCCAGAGGCTCCGATCGAGTTGCCGATAAAGACCGTGCCGTCTGCGAGCGCCAAGATGGCGGGCGGGAAGGTTCCCTGAAGAGACAAAAGCACTGGGTTCTCCGGAATAGTTCGGGTACGCCTCAGCGCTCACAAGAGAACGTGTCTCTTTGGCTGCTTTGTTCGAGGAATTTGCCTAGGTTTGAGCTGGGGCGTACAGGTTGATGCGGGAAAGCCTCTCATTATATCCGAGGCACTGGTTTTCCCGAATCAAAACAGGTGAATTAACCCAAATGGCAGGTAGCGCTGGCGTGTAAGCAAATAGCAGCAGCCGAGGCCACATTGAGCGACTCTTCCCCGCCAGGCTGCGCAATGCGCACATGCACGGTGGCACGCTCGGCCAACGCGGCAGACACGCCCTGCCCTTCATGACCCATGAGCCAAGCACAAGGCATGGGCAGCTTGGTCTCGGCCAGCAAGGTGTGCAAAAACGGGCCTTGGTGAGAACTGGTGGCAACACAAGGCATGTCCAAGGCATTCAAATCATCGGCACTCAAACCTTCGACCAAGTGGAGCCCAAAATGCGCGCCCATGCCTGCCCGCAAAACCTTGGGCGACCACAAAGCGGCAGAACCTTTGATGGCCAGCACCTGCTTGAAGCCAAAGGCCGAAGCACTGCGCAGAATCGAGCCCACGTTGCCCGCATCTTGCACGCGATCCAGCACCACGGTAGGTGTCGTTGGCTGCACCTCTTGCGAGGTGGGTGCCGCCAACACAAAGCCCATCTTGGCGGGTGACTCTAGGCTGCTGATTTCGGCAAACAGCGCATCGGGCAACACCGTGTTGCGCTCTGCCGCTTGCGTCCATTCACGCGGGGCGGTGGCCCACAGAGATTCGGCAAACACCGCATGTTCAGGCTTAACGCCACGCGCAAGCGCAGCGCGGCACAGATGGTCGCCCTCTAACCAAACACGGCCGAGTTTGCGATACGCCGTGCTGTCTTGCGACAAGCGGCGCAGGTCTTTCACCAAGGGGTTGTCGCGTGAGGTGATCAAGTTCATTTCAAAACCTCAGCCACAGGCGAAAACGATGTGCGGTGCCAAGGTGTGGCGCCGTGTTCTTTCAGTGCTTGCAAGTGCGCAGCCGTGCCGTAACCCTTATGCGCATCAAAGCCGTATTGCGGGTACTGCGCATGCAGCTCTTGGCACCAACGGTCACGGTGCACCTTGGCCAAAATAGACGCCGCTGAAATGGCCTGCACTTTGCTGTCGCCTTTGACGATGGCTTCGGCCAATACATCCAACACAGGCAAACGGTTGCCATCCACCAAGACTTTGCTGGGCTTCAGGCGCAAGCCCTCCACAGCGCGGCGCATGGCGAGCATGGTGGCTTGCAAGATGTTCAACTCGTCAATTTCTTCGACCGTTGCCTCGGCGATAGAGCAGCACAAAGCCTTGGCACGAATCTCGTCGTACAAACGTTCGCGCTTCAAGGCGGTGAGCTTTTTGGAATCGGCCAAGCCCGCAATCGGATTCAAGTCATCCAAGATGACGGCGGCGGCCACCACAGGCCCAGCCAACGGGCCACGACCAGCTTCATCCACCCCAGCTATCAAGCCTGGGGCATCCCAAATGAGCGCAGCTTGTTCAGCGCGCAAGAACTTTTTCGATCGCATGGGCCGCCAGTGCGGGGGTGTCGCGGCGCAGCGTGTCGTGCAGCGTCGCAAAGCGTTGTTGAACCGAGGCAGCCGCAGCAGGGTTGGCCAGCCATTGCAACACCTCGTGTGCCAACGCGTCTGGGGTGGCGGCGTCTTGCAACAGCTCGGGCACCACAAAGTCTTGGCACAGGATGTTGGGCAAGCCCACCCAAGGCTGCAATTTTTTGCGGCGCATGATTTGCCAGCTCAGCCAATTCATGTTGTACGCAATCACCATGGGGCGTTTGAACAGCGCCGCCTCTAAGGTGGCTGTGCCACTGGCAATGAGCGTGACATCGCAAGCTGCCAATGCGGCGTGCGATTGACCATTGAGCACCAAGAGATTGGGCACCTCGCCCACCTCCTTCACGATGGCTTCGATGCGCGCACGCAAGGCTGGCATGGCCGGCAACACAAAGTGCAAGCCCGGTTGCTGCTTGGCCATGCGTTGTGCTGCCTGCAAAAAGCGGTGCGCCAAATACTCAATTTCAGAACTGCGGCTACCCGGTAGCAACGCCACCACCGTGGCGTCTTGCGGCAAGCCAAGCGCCGTGCGTGCTGCGGCACGGTCTGGCACATCGGGAATATTTTTGGCGAGCGGATGACCCACATAGGTAGCGTCAATACCGTGCTGCGCGAGCAAATCGGTTTCAAACGGGAAGATGCACAACACGTGGTCCACGCTTTGGCGAATCTTCTCCACACGGTCTGCGCGCCACGCCCAAATGGAGGGGCACACAAAATGAATTGTGGGAATGCCGTGGGCTTTGAGGTCGCGCTCTAAATCAAGGTTGAAGTCTGGTGCATCCACACCGATGAACGCACTTGGCGGATTGGCCAGCAAGCGTTCGCGCAGTTGGTGGCGAATGCCCACAATTTCTCGGTAATGACGCAGCACTTCCACGTAGCCACGCACCGCGAGTTTTTCATAAGGCCACCAAGGCTCAAAACCAAGGGCGGCCATACGCGGACCACCAATGCCTGCGCTGTGCATGTCGGGCCATTTGTCGCGCATGCCGCCGAGCAAAAGGCCAGCAAGCAAATCGCCCGAGGCCTCGCCTGCGACGAGCGAGAAATACAGGGCCTCGGCCATGGTGTTTAGCGGATGATGCCGCGTTGCGGCGAGGTCTGGTTCAAGAAGCCCAGCATCATGGCCACATCAGGTGCGGCCTCTGGTTTTTCTTGGGTCAAGGCGGCGATGCGTTCTTTGGCTTGCTCTAGCGTCAAGTCATCGCGATACAAAGCTTTGTGCATGGCCTTCACCGCGCTGATGCGCTCAGCAGAGAAACCGCGACGACGCAAGCCTTCGAAGTTCATAGAACGAGGCTCAGCGGGTTGGCCTTGGCACATCACAAACGGTGGCACATCCGCAAACAAGAGCGAATGCATGGCTGTGAAACTGTGCGCACCGATGCGCACAAACTGGTGCACCACGGTAAAGCCACCCAAGATGACCCAATCACCCACATGCACGTGCCCAGCTAGCTGGGCGCTGTTGGCGAAGATGGTGTGATTGCCCACGACGCAGTCATGCGCCAGATGCACATAAGCCATGATCCAGTTGTCGTTGCCGACCTTCGTCACACCTGTGTCGCCAGGAGAGCCAATGTTGAAGGTGCAAAACTCACGAATGGTGTTGCGGTCGCCGATGATCAGCTCGCAAGGCTCGCCTGCGTACTTCTTGTCTTGCGGAATCGCGCCCAACGAGTTGAACTGGAAAATGCGGTTGTCATTGCCAATCGTGGTGTGACCTTCGATCACGCAATGCGGGCCCACAGTCGTGCCTGCACCCATGCGAACGTTGGGTCCAATGATGGTGTAAGGCCCCACTTGCACCGAGCTGTCGAGCTCGGCCTTGGGGTCCACAATGGCGGTGGCGTGAATGAGGCTCATCGTTTGCTGTTTGGACTTGTGGGTGTTTAGGCGATAGCTCGCATCGTGCACATCAAATCAGCTTCTGTGGCCACCACATCGCCCACTTTGGCACGTGCTTTGAATTTAAAGATACCGGCCTTCATGCGGTCCAGCTCAACCTCTAAGATGAGTTGATCGCCTGGCTCAACAGGACGCTTGAATCGCGCACCGTCGATACCGGCAAAGTAATACACCGTCTTGTCATCGGGTGCAGCGCCCAAGGTGTCAAACGCCAACAAGGCTGCAGCTTGTGCCAGGGCTTCCAAAATCAACACGCCAGGCATCACAGGATGGTGTGGGAAATGACCGCCGAAAAACGGCTCGTTCATGGTCACATTTTTGAGCGCCTTGATGCTCTTGCCTTTTTCGAGCTCCAACACACGGTCCACCAGCAAAAAGGGGTAACGGTGTGGCAATTGCTTCAAGATTTGGTGAATATCCATGCTCATTTTTTTTGACTTTCTAAAGCTGATTCAAGAGATTTGATGCGGTCGCGCAAGCGATGCAATTGGCGCAAAGTGGCGGCATTTTTCTCCCACGACGCATTGTCGTCGATTGGGAACACACCGCTGTATTGCCCCGGCTGGCGAATCGAACGCATGACCACCGAAGCAGCCGAAATATGCACGCCATCCGCAAGCTGCAAATGCCCCAGCACCACGGCGCCGCCGCCGACCGTGCAGTTCGCGCCAATGCGCGCACTGCCCGCCACGCCAGCACAACCGGCCATGGCTGTATTCGCACCCACGTGCACGTTGTGACCAATTTGCACCAAGTTATCAAGCTTGACGCCGTCTTCGATCACGGTGTCATCCAAAGCGCCACGGTCAATGCAGGTGTTGGCACCGATTTCGACATCATTGCCGATGCGCACAGCACCCAGTTGCTCAATTTTTTCCCAGCGCCCTTCGAACAAGGCAAAACCAAAACCGTCCGCACCAATCACCACGCCTGCATGCACGATGCAGCGCTCACCGATGCGGCAATCTTCACCGACGGTGACGCCCGATTTGAGCCACGTGTTTGCACCGATGTGTGCGCCTCGCTCGACCACACACAGCGGGCCAATGCGTGCCGTGGCATCGACATGGGCTTGCGGATGAATCACGGCACTGGGGTGAATCAAAGGCTCATCACTCACGCGTGTGTGTTGACGCCACAACTGCGTGAGGCGCGCAAAGTAGTGATACGGGTTGTCCGCCACGATCAATGCTGTTCGTGCGTCCGTTGCATCCGCCACAGCGGGCGAGACAATGACACACCCAGCCTGCGTGGTGGCGAGCTGCGATTGGTATTTGGGGTTGCTTAAAAAGCTCAGCGCATCGGCTTGAGCGGTGTCAAGCGGCGCGAGTTTTTGAATGAGGTGCCGAGGATCACCGATGAGGCGACCACCCAGACTTTCGACAATTTGGCCGAGACTCAGTGCCACGGCAGATTATTTGGCGGCGTTGATGACCTTGAGCACTTTGTCAGTGATGTCGTGCTTGGGGTTGATGTAGACAGCTTCCTGCAACACCAGGTCATATTTTTCAGCTTCAGCCACTTGTTTGATCACGCGGTTGGCGCGTTCAAGCACTTGTTGAAATTCTTCGTTTTTGCGTGCATTGAGTTCTTCTTGGAACTCACGGCGTTTGCGTTGAAAGTCGCGGTCTTGTTCGCCCAATTGTTTTTGACGAGACGCACGTTGTGACTCAGACAACGTGGGCGCTTCGCGTTCGAACTTTTCAACAGACGACTTCAACGCATTGCCTGCATCATTCAATTCTTTTTCGCGCTTGGAAAATTCTTGTTCCAATTTGGCTTGCGCTTGTTTGGCTGTATTGGCTTCTTTGAAAATGCGATCGGTGTTGATAAAGCCGATGCGAATTTCTTCAGCTTGCGCGCAGAACGCGGCCAAGCCCAACACAACTGCTAAGGAAATTTGACGAGTAAACATGTTCATCAGAAGGATGTCCCGATTTGGAATTGCAATTGTTGGATTCTATCGCCTGGGAATGTACGGACTGGACGTGCCCATGCAAAACGCAAAGGCCCCATCGGCGACACCCAGCTCAAGCCCACGCCGTAGGCGCTGCGCAACTGACTCACGTCAAACCTTTCGAGCTCGCCGTAGACGTTACCCATGTCGTAGAAGCCATACAAACGCAAGGTTCGGTCATTGCCAGCGCCTGGAAATGGCATCAAGAATTCTGTGTTGATCGTGATCTTTTTGGCACCACCAATTTTGGGGCCTGTCACGTCGCGAGGACCCAAAGTACCTTGCTCAAAACCACGCACGGAACCCAAGCCGCCTGAGTAGTAGTTTTTATAAAACGGCAGTGTTTGACCATTCAAGCCTTTGCCCAAGCCCAGGTCGGCATTGAACGCAAACGTGTATTGCTTGGTGATAGGCAGATACTGCTGATATTGCCCACCCAATTTTGTATAACGTGCATCACCAATCGCGCCCAGCTCACTGTTCAAGCGAATGAACTTGCCGCTGTTTGGATTCAAATAACTGTCACGGCTGTCACGAGCCCAACCAGCCGTGATCGGCACGTTTTGGGCAACGCAGCCAAAGTGAGCACATAAATCTTCATGCACACCAAGCATGTTGGTGCCTTTGACAAGTTCTGTGCGCTCCGCAGAGGTACCGATAAACACACGATCTAGCTCACTGAATGGCAGACCAAATCGCACGCCCAAACCCGAGGTGACCATGCTGTAGTTACCACCCTGCTCCACGTATGGTTTGCTGGCTCGGTGGTAGAACTCAAACGTGCGGGACACGCCATCCTCTGTGAAATAAGGATCTGTGGTGTTGATGACGTAATACTGGTTGTACTTGCTCGTGCTGACCTGCAAGCCCAGGTTATGCCCGGAACCAAAAACGTTGTCTTGCTGGATACCGAAAGAAAAGGTAACTTTTTCGGCACTTGAGAAACCTGCGCCCAAGGTCAACATACCCGTTGGTTTTTCAACCACGTTGACGTTCAAATCCACTTGATCTTGAGACGATGGCACTTCTTGGGTATCGATTTCGACATCCTTGAAGTAGCCCAAGCGGTTCACACGGTCGCGGGACAAACGAATTTTCTCGCCGTCATACCAAGAAGATTCGGTTTGACGGAATTCACGACGCACGATTTGATCGCGCGTGCGGTTGTTACCCACGATGTTGATGCGACGCACATACGCACGACGCGCGGGGTCTGCAACAAGAACCAGCTTCACACGATTGGTTGTGCGGTCAATTTCAGGACGCACATCGGTGCGGGCAAACGCAAAACCAAAGTTGCCAAAGTACTCGTTGAATGCTTTGGTGGTTTTAGCAACGTCATCCGCGTTGTAGGCTTGGCCAGCCTTGATCTCGACCAACGACTTGAACTCTTCATCCTTACCGAGGTAGTAACCTTCCATGGCCACTTCAGAGACCACGAAACGGTCACCTTCGGTGACGTTGATGGTGATGCTGATGTCTTGCTTGTTGGGTGAAATCGCCACTTGCGTGGAGTCAATGCGAAATTCCAAATAACCACGTGCCAAATACCAAGCACGCAAGGTCTCCAAGTCTGCATTCAGTTTGCTGCGCGAATAGCGATCCGACTTGGTGTACCAGCTCAACCAGTTGCCTGTGCCTTGATCGAATTGGTCCAACAGTTTTGACTCATCAAACGCTTTGGCTCCGACCACACGCATTTCTTTGATTTTGGCCAAATCACCCTCCACCACCGTGAACGACAAGTTCACACGGTTGCGGTCACTGGGCGTGATGGTCGTGATGATTTCTGCGCCGTACAAACTACGGTTCACATATTGGCGCTTGAGTTCTTGTTCAGCGCGGTCAGCCAAGGCTTTGTCAAACGGACGGCCTTCGGCCAAACCGATGTCACGCAAAGCCTTGCGCAACACGTCCTTGTCAAACTCCTTGGTGCCAATGAATTCGACCTGAGCGATGTTGGGGCGCTCTTCAACAATCAAAACCAACACGTCACCATTGACTTCGATGCGCACGTCTTTGAACAAGCCTAAGGCAAACAAACTGCGAATGGCCGCTGCGCCTTTTTCGTCGGTGTAGTCGTCACCCACACGAAATGGAATCGAGGCAAACACAGTGCCGGGCTCCACACGTTGCAAACCCTCCACACGAATATCGCGCACATTGAATGGGGCCGCAGCCAGCGCATTGAACGCCATCAACGTACCGGCAATGAAAGCAGCCGTGTGAGCCAGTGTGGTGCGACGAAATTGAGAAAGTTGCATGTTCATGGGGTGAATAGTGAGACTCATGGCAGCCAGCCCAGGCGAACCAGATCGTTAAAAATAGAAAAAACCATCAGTGCCACAAGCAGCGCCAAACCCGCGCGCTGCAAGGTGTCAAGCCATTGCGGCGAAGGAGGATGCCCTGTGCAGGCCTCGTAAAGATAATACAACAGGTGCCCCCCATCAAGGACAGGCAGAGGCAGCAGGTTAAACACCCCCAGGCTCACACTCACCAGGGCCAAGTAACTCAAATACGCACCTATGCCAAGGCTTGCAGAACGCCCCGCGTAGTCGGCCATGGTCAGCGGACCGCTCAGGTTATCCAACGACGCATGGCCGGTGAGCAAGCGGCCCAACATGTCGAGCGTCATCACGACAACCTCCCATGTTTTGACCATGGCTTTGTCAACCCCATCCCACATGCCGTACTGAACCCAAACCTTGGCAGGTGGCTCGCCCACTTGCGCGCCAATGCGGCCAAAGTGCTGGGCCGCTTCGGTGATTTGTTCTGGTTGAACTTCAATGTGGAGCGGATGCCCGGCACGCAACACGTCCCACATTTGTGGCTGAGGCACTTCATGCTGCCCACTGACACGCACCATGGTTCGCAGTGTGCTGGCATCTGACACCACACGGCCATCGATGCGCAACACCTCGTCGCCGCGTTGCAACCCTGCCGCGTGCGCCGCACCACCTGCGTGAACGTCAGCCAACACCGCACGGCTCCAAGCCCCCGCGAAGCCACGGGCCTGCCAAGCATCGCTGGTGTTGGTGAGCGCATCCTCGGCAAGCGCAGGCAAACTCAAAACACGGGTACTTGACTTGCCCTGCGGCTGCACTTCTAAATACACAGCTGACGCATCTTGCTGAAGCAACCACCAACGCAGCGCATCCAAAGAAGCGATGCCTTGCAAATCTTCGGTTGAAGTTCCAGCACGCAACACGGTGTCACCACTGCGTAAGCCAGCAGCTTCTGCCACAGAGCCCGCAATAGGCGCGGCCAAGGTGGCTTGGGTTTCGTATTGCCCCACCCAAAAAGTGGCCGCATACAAACACACGGCGAGCGCCAAATTGGCCAAAGGTCCAGCAGACACAATCGCCGCTCTGACCCGCAACGGTTGACGATTAAAGGCCATGGGTGCATCTTGCGGCGCCACATCGCCTTCGTTCTCGTCGAGCATCTTGACGTAGCCACCGAGAGGAATGAGGCTGATTAAAAACTCGGTGTCTTGCCCTGCGTGTGGTTGGCGAGATTTCCAACGCAGCAAAGGCTTGCCAAAGCCGATTGAAAACGTGAGCACTTTGACACCGCATGCCACCGCCACGCGGTAGTGGCCCCACTCATGCACGGTGATGAGCACACCCAGTGCGAGCAAAAAGGCCAAGAGGGTCATGGCTTATTTAGCCAAGAAGCGGACAGCATCTTCAGCCACAGCGCGGGCTTGCGCGTCCAGGGCCAACAAATCGTCCAAGTTGTGCGGTGCGGATGGCGACAGCTGCGCCATGCAGTTTTGATTCACGTCGTGAATTTGATCGAAGCGAATGCGACGCTCCAAGAAAGCGGCCACGGCAATTTCGTTGGCGGCATTGAGCACCGCCGTGGTGCCACGTGGGCCACGCAAAGCATCCCAGGCCAAATGGATGCCCGCAAAACGCTCCGGATGACCGTTGTCGTCCAAGGCTTCAAACGTCATCGCAGACAACGCATGAAAGTCCAAGGCTTGCGCGCCAGAGGCCATACGCTCAGGCCAGCTCAAGCCATAGGCGATGGGCACGCGCATGTCAGGCGTGCCGAGCTGCGCTACCACCGACATATCTCGGTACTGCACCATCGAGTGGATGATACTTTGGGGATGAATCACCACCTCCAAGCGCTCGGGCGGCAGACCAAACAAGTAACGCGCCTCAATCACTTCGAGCGCTTTGTTCATCATGGTGGCCGAATCCACTGAAATCTTGCGTCCCATCACCCAGTTGGGATGGGCGCACGCTTGTTCAGGCGTCACGTCTTTCAGTGTGGCTAAGTCGCGCGTGCGGAAAGGCCCACCTGACGCGGTGAGGATGATTTTTTCAACGCGCGCATCCCATGTCGAAGCATCTTCTGGCAACGACTGAAAAATGGCTGAGTGTTCGCTGTCAATCGGCAACAGCGTTGCGCCGCCTTGTTTGACCGCATCTAAAAACACTTCTGCGCCAACCACCAAAGCCTCTTTGTTGGCCAAAAGCAAACGCTTACCACTGCGTGCGGCAGCCAAACATGGCGACAAACCAGCAGCGCCCACAATGGCAGCCATCACTGCTTCGACATCCGGATGCGCAGACACCTCGTCTAAAGCGGCAGTACCACTCAGCACTTCGGTGTTCAAGCCTTCGGCTTGAATTTTGTCTTTGAGTTGTTGCGCGGCTTGCGCATGCACCATCACCGCAAAGCGCGGCTTGAACTGCGCACACTGGCGCAGCATCAAATCGACTTGGGTGGCACCTGTGAGAGCGAAAACTTGAAATCGTTCAGGGTGACGCGCAATCACGTCCAAAGTGTTGGTGCCAATTGAGCCCGTCGAGCCCAGCACGGTGATGCGTTGTGGCTTTGCGCCGGCGAGCATGCTTGTCACACCGATTGCGCCAACATCATGGCCAAAGGCAAAGCTGGCAGCAAAGCGTCTACACGGTCTAACACCCCACCATGGCCTGGCAACAACTGGCTGCTGTCTTTCATACCCGCGCTGCGCTTAACCAATGACTCCACCAAATCACCGGCCACACTCATCAAGGTCAAAAACAACGTAGCCAGCACCAAGAACGGTGCGCCACGACTGTATAAACGTGTGTACAAACTTTGGCTGTCTACCGCGTATTGCGTGTCGACCCAAATCCAAACGCAGGCCATGAGCAAGACGCCCACCATGCCACCCCACACACCTTCCCAGCTTTTGCCAGGACTGATGGCCGGGGCCAGCTTGTGTCGACCAAAGGCACGGCCAGCAAAATAAGCAGCGATGTCGGCCATCCAGACGAGGAACAACACAGACAACAAGAAGTTCACGCCAATGACCTTGGCTTGGTACATAGCCACCCATGTGAGCCACAAAGCCAACACGCCCACGACCAACCGCACCACACGCGAAATCGTAGCCCAGCGCTCTACGCCGTGGCGAATCAACCAGCCAGCAACCAAGACCCACGCGGAACCAGCGATCGACCAAACATACGCAGGCGCTGCATAAGCCCAGCCCGCAGACCAAGCATACAAACACAACATCACACACAGCGCCGCTACGCGCAAAGAACCGCGCATGGCAAAGCCATTCAATCGACCCCATTCCCATGCACCTGCAGCAATGAGAACCAGTGAAAGTCCAGCCAGAGGCTCAGCCGTGTCCGCCAACAACGCTGGCAGAAGGAGCGCCAACAAAACCAGCGCAGTGATGACGCGTTGCTTCAACATCTGGTTTAGACCGACATGATTTCGTGTTCTTTGCTGGCGATGAGCTTGTCAATCTCAGCAATGTGGCTGTCAGTCACTTTTTGGATGTCTGCTTCTGCGCGTTTTTGGTCGTCTTCAGACGCGAGTTTGTCTTTCACCAATTTCTTCACGGATTCGTTGGCATCACGGCGCAAGTTGCGCACTGCCACTTTGGCGTTTTCGCCTTCGGTACGAACCACTTTGGTCAACTCTTTACGGCGCTCTTCCGACATCGGCGGCATAGGCACGCGAATCAACTCGCCCATGGACGAGGGGTTCAAACCCAAATCGCTGTCGCGAATGGCTTTTTCAATCTTGGCGCCCATGGGCTTTTCCCAAGGTTGCACACTCAAGGTGCGGGCGTCCAGCAAAGACACGTTGGCCACTTGGCTGATAGGCACCATCGAGCCGTAGTAATCGACTTGCACCGAATCAAGCAATGCAGGGCTAGGACGGCCCGTGCGAATTTTGGACAAGCTGTGGCTGAAGGCCGCAATGGATTGACCCATTTTGGTTTCGGTGGTTTTTTTGATGTCAGCGATGGTCATGTTGAGCTCCTGAGGCAGCGCAGTGTGAGGTTCGGAAAAACGGGGAAATTAGGCGTGCACCAACGTGCCTTCGTCTTCGCCCATGACGACGCGCTTGAGCGCGCCATTCTTGAAAATTGAGAACACCTTGATCGGCAACTTTTGGTCACGGCACAACGCAAAAGCGGTGGCGTCCATGATGCCGAGGTTTTGGCCAATGGCATCGTCAAAGCTGATTTCGGTGTAACGCGTGGCGTTGGGGTCTTTCTTGGGATCGGCCGAGTAAACACCGTCCACCTTGGTGGCCTTGAGCACCATCTCTGCACCAATCTCGGCACCGCGCAATGCAGCAGCGGTGTCTGTGGTGAAGAAAGGATTGCCGGTACCGGCAGCGAACACCACCACTTTGCCCTCTTCGAGGTATTGCAAAGCTTTGGGGCGCACGTAAGGCTCGACCACTTGGTCAATCGCAATGGCAGACATGACGCGTGCGGTCAAACCGGTCTTGTTCATGGCATCGGCCAAAGCCAGTGAGTTCATCACCGTCGCCAACATACCCATGTAGTCAGCCGTGGCACGGTCCATCCCGACTGAACCACCCGCGACACCGCGAAAGATGTTGCCGCCACCAATGACGATGGCCACCTCGACGCCGAGGTTGATGACCTCAGTCACTTCGTCCACGATGCGAACGATGGTGGCGCGATTGATACCGAACGCATCGTCGCCCATCAAGGCCTCCCCCGACAGCTTGAGCAAAATACGCTTGTAGGCTGGCTTTGGTGAGGTCATGAAAAGGCTCCTTGATGTGTGCAGTTGAATTGATGTACGGGGATATCAAAAGGGGAGCCTAAGCCCCCCTTTGTTTTAAGCAGACTGCTTAGCGGCAGCGACTTGGGCGGCCACTTCGGCGGCAAAGTCGTCGACCTTCTTCTCAATGCCTTCGCCCACCACGTACAGGGTGAAAGAAGCCACATTGGTGTTAGCAGCCTTGAGCATTTGCTCAACGGTTTGCTTGTCGTTCTTAACGAAAGTTTGGTTGAACAAAGACACCTCTTTGAGGTACTTTTGCACAGAACCTTCAATCATCTTGGTGGTGATGTCAGCAGGCTTGCCAGACTCAGCCGCTTTGGCTGCAGCAACTGAACGCTCTTTTTCGATCAAGTCAGCAGGCACGTCAGCGCTGGTCAAAGCCACAGGCTTCATCGCAGCCACGTGCATGGCCACATCTTTGGCGGCTGTTTCGTCGCCGTCGAACTCGACCAACACACCAATGCGTGTGCCGTGCAAGTAAGAAGCCAACTTGTGTGCGCCGTCGAAACGCTTGAAGCGGCGGAAGCTCATGTTCTCGCCGATCTTGCCAATCAAACCCTTACGCACGTCTTCGAGCGTAGGGCCGAAGCTGTCTTGCTCGTAAGGCAAAGCGCCCAAGGCTTCGATCGAAGCTGGGTTGTGCTCAGCCACCAACTTAGCAGCAGCTTGTGCCAACGCCAAGAAGCTGTCGTTCTTGGTCACGAAGTCGGTTTCGCAGTTCACTTCCAACAAAGCACCTGTGTTGCCGCTGATGAAGCTGGTCACGACGCCTTCGGCAGTCACGCGGCTAGAAGCTTTACCAGCTTTGCTGCCGAGCTTGACGCGCAACAACTCTTCTGCTTTGGCCATGTCGCCATCGGCCTCAGTCAAAGCTTTTTTGCACTCCATCATGGGAGCGTCAGTTTTTGCGCGCAGTTCAGCGACCATGCTTGCGGTAATTGCAGCCATTTAAATTCTCCGTATTCAGTTCAAAACAATTTGGGTGTGAAAAAGGGGCTTCACAAGCCCCTTTTCAAGCGTGGGTCGCGTGATTAAGCAGCGACTTCAACAAACTCTTCGCCGCCTTCGGTCACGGCTTTGACCAAGTCGTTGGTGGCGTTGGCACGGCCTTCGATGATCGCGTCAGCGATACCGCGAGCGTACAAAGTCACGGCCTTCGACGAGTCGTCGTTACCTGGGATGATGTAGTCGATGCCTTCAGGTGAGTGGTTAGAGTCCACCACACCGATCAATGGGATGCCCAATTTCTTGGCTTCAGCGATGGCGATTTTGTGGTAGCCAACGTCGATCACGAAGATCGCATCAGGCAACACAGCCATGTCTTGAATGCCGCCGATGTCTTTCTCAAGCTTTTCCATTTCGCGCTTGAACATCAGTTGTTCTTTTTTAGACAAAGCGTCCAAGCCAGCTTCTTGCTGGATTTTCATGTCTTTCAAACGCTTGATCGATGTCTTGACGGTTTTGAAGTTGGTCAACATGCCGCCCAACCAACGTTGGTCAACATAAGGCACGCCAGCACGTTGTGCTTCAGCGGCGACGATTTCGCGTGATTGACGCTTGGTACCGATCATCAACACGGTGCCACGGTTCGCAGACAACTGCTTGACGAACTTGATGGCGTCTTGGAACATCGGCAACGATTTTTCCAAGTTGATGATGTGAATTTTGTTGCGGTGACCGAAGATGAACGGGGACATCTTGGGGTTCCAGAAGCGAGTTTGGTGACCAAAGTGGACGCCGGCTTCCAGCATATCGCGCATAGTGACTGACATAGAGATACTCCAAAGGTTGGGTCTAAAATCCAGCCCATCATCACCGCAAGTTTTCATTCTTGAAAAACTCTTGGCAACACCTTGATTGGACTGGTTTGCGAGTGATGTTTGTCCGAACTTGAGACAAAGCCTCAACCTCGGAAAAACCCAATGATTCTAGCACACCCGTACATGCCCCCTACCCCCACCCAGCCGCCTTCAGCAAGGATTTACGCATGAAGGTCGCCGTGATTGGCGCGGGCGTGATTGGTATCACCACCGCCTACGAATTGGCAACACAAGGCCACCAGGTCAGCGTTTTTGAGCGCAACGGGGCAGCGGCCGAAGAATGCAGCTTTTCGAACACCGGCGTGGCCTCTGCCGGTTATGCCGCGCCATGGGCTCGGCCCGGTATGTTCAAACACGTGCTGACACATTTGTGGCAGCGCGATACACCGCTTCGCCTTTCCAAACTCAGCATGGCCGATTGGCGCTGGCTATGGCAAATGCGCAAAGCTTGCGACAGCACCACCTTTGCACGCAACCGCGAAAGCATGTTGCGCCTGGCCGAGTACAGCAGCCACCGCATGCGCACGCTCACTGACACCTTGAACTTGGAGCACGAACGCAGCCAAGGCTTCATGGTGTTGCTGCGCAGTGAGCGTGAAAGCCGCCTGATGCAAGACTCCTTAAAAGTCATGCGCGACGCAGGGCTGAGTTTCAAAACATTGAGTGCTGAAGAAGCCAGAAATATCGAACCTGCGCTCAAACCTGAAACTGCTTTGGCACAAGCCATTCATTTTCCTGAAGATGAAGTGGGCAACTGCCGTCAATTCGCCCTGCTGCTGAAAAATGAAGCTGAATCGTTGGGCGTGAAATTTCACTTCAACACCGCCATTGAGCCACTGTCAAGCGCACAGCCCAAAACCATTCGCATCGCCAAACAAGACCTTGGCGAAAAGTTTGATGCGGTGGTGGTTTGCGCAGGCCTGGCAAGCGCGCAACTCGTGCGTCCTTTGGGGCTTCGGATTCCATTGGCGGCGGTACACGGCTACGCCATCAGCGCATCGGTGCGTGAGCCCCTCGATGCCCCACGCAGCGGCGTGATGGACGAACAATACAAAGTTGCCATCAGCCGCCTTGGGCAGCGCGTGCGCGTCTCGGGTGGCTCTGAAATCGGTGGCAACGCCAGTCGCCATGATGCGGCCAGCATCAAAACGCTGTACCGCGTCTTGGACGACTGGTTTCCGGGGGCTGCACGCACGCAAGACAGCGTGCAGGTCTGGAAAGGCTCGCGTCCCATGCTGCCAGACGGACCACCGATCTTGGGTGCCAGCGGCATCTCTGGCGTATGGCTGAACCTAGGTCACGGGGCCAGCGGCTGGACGTTGGCTTGTGGCAGCGCTCGCGCGGTGGCAGACAGCATCAACGGCAAAACCCCCGACATTGATTTGCAAGGCCTAGGCCTTGAACGCCTGCACCTCCAACGATGAAAACACAAGGTCTGACACAAACACTGAGCAGCCAAGCCACTTGGCCGCTGCACAGCGTTGCACAGACCCAAGCCCTTGAACATGAAGCGCAAGCCGCTCTCCCCGTTCACACGCTGATGCAACGCGCAGGCTTGGCCACAGCGCAACTGGCCTTGGCGATTGCACCTCACGCGCAAAAAATTTGGATTGCCTGCGGCCCCGGCAACAACGGTGGCGACGGCTTAGAAGCCGCCATGCATTTGCAAGCGTGGGGCAAACACCCCATCGTCACATGGTTAGGCAAAGACCGCCACATGCCAGCAGATGCCAAGCAATCATGGCTGCGCGCGAAAGACGCAGGCGTCACATTTGCTGAACAAGCTCCTGTGCAGTTTGACCTTGCCATCGACGCCCTCCTCGGCGTAGGCGCACAACGCGCGCCCGAAGGCTTGATGGCGCAATGGTTAGGCGCCATACAACGCAGCGATGTGCCTGTGCTCTGCGTGGATGTGCCCACAGGCTTGTTGGCAGACACAGGCGAGTGGTTAGACACATCGCCACAGCATCACGTCAAAGCCCAGCGTCACACCCTGAGCTTGCTCACACTCAAACCCGGGCTATTCACAGCCAATGGCCGCGATGCAGCTGGTCGTATTTGGTTCAACGACCTAGGTGTGACCGCCCAAAAAACGCCAACCGCCTGGCTGCAACACAGCCAGCCAGCTCACGCGCCACGCGCACACAGCAGCCACAAAGGCAGCTTTGGCGATGTGGCCGTCATCGGCGGTGCGCCGGGCATGTCTGGTGCAGCCATGTTGGCTGCATTGGCCGCTTTACACGGGGGAGCTGGCCGCGTATTTGTTGGACTCTTGGATGAAGACGCCAAACATGCGATGACCGCCGCACACCCACCCTTGATGGTGCGCGACATCACACACCTGGCCCTGAATGAATCCACGGTGGTGTGCGGCTGCGGTGGCGGCGATGCCGTGCATGCCTTGATGCCACAGGTGCTGTCGTCGTCTCAGCAATTGGTGTTGGACGCAGACGCCTTGAACGCCATCGCACGTGACACAGCGCTGCAAATTTTGTTGAAAAAACGCAGCCCCCGCCACAAGCCCACCGTCCTCACCCCCCACCCGCTCGAAGCAGCTCGGCTCTTGAACTGCTCAGCAAAAGAGATTCAGAAAAACCGTTTGCACGCCGCGCAACAACTGGCAAACACGTTTCAATGCGTGGTGGTACTGAAGGGTTCTGGCAGCATCATTGCCAGCCCCGGCCACACCCCCGTCATCAACGCGTCTGGCAATGCCTTGCTCGCCACAGCGGGCACAGGTGATGTACTGGCGGGGTTAATCGGGGCCTATCTGGCGTGCAGCGAAGATCTATTCGCCGCAACCTGCCAAGCGGTGTTTAGACACGGTCACGTGGCAAATGCTTGGCCGAGCGATGCGCCAGCACTCGATGCCGCGTCGTTGGCGGCATCGGTGCGCTAAAGGCACAAGTCGCTTAGCTTGTGCGCATCACTTGCGCGAGCGGCGACTCTTGGCGCTGGTTTTTTTATCGCCCGATTTACGAGCAGCACCCGAGGTTGATTTAGGTTCACCTCGCCCAGCTTTACCGCTCATGTTGGTGAATGCTTTTTTCACTGCCGTTTTGAAGTTTTGCATGGGTGAGCCATTGGCATCCTTCGCGCCGCGTGGCAACAACTCATCAGCCTCACGCACCAAGCGGAAGTCAATCTTGCGACCATCCAAGTCGACACGGCTCACCTGAATGCGCACACGCGACCCAATGCCATACCGAATGCCCGTGCGCTCACCGCGCAGCTCTTGGCGCATTTCGTCGAAGCGGAAATATTCACCACCCAACTCGGTGATGTGCACCAAACCTTCGACGTACATGGCGTCCAAAGTGACGAACAAGCCAAAACCGGTTGCCGCAGTCACGACACCGCTGTACTCCTCGCCCAAATGCTCGCGCATGTACTTGCACTTGAGCCAAGCCTCCACATCACGGCTGGCCTCATCGGCACGGCGCTCATTGGCGCTGCAATGCAAACCTGCGGCTTCCCACGCTTGTTGGTCTAGCGTTGGTTTGGTTTTTTGCTCCAACTTGTTTTCAGGCTCACGCACCCGCGAGGCCAAACGACGTGCCAATTTGGCATGCGCTTCACCGGGGGTGGGTAGCGTCGGCAATTGGTATTTGCGCTTAAACAAAATCGCTTTGATGACGCGATGCACCAACAAGTCCGGGTAGCGACGGATGGGGCTGGTGAAATGGGTGTAAGCCTCAAACGCCAAACCAAAGTGACCGTTGTTGTCAGGCGTGTACACCGCTTGCGACATGGAGCGCAACAGCATCGAATGAATCTGCTGTGCGTCTGGGCGCTCTTTGGTGGCTTCGGCAATCGCTTGAAATTCAGCGGGCTTTGGGTTATCGCCCACAGTCAAGCCCACACCCGTGGCCTTGAGGTAGCCACGCAGCAAGTCGATCTTTTCGGGCGTTGGGCCTTCATGCACACGGAACAAACCTGGGTGCTTGCTTTGCAAAATAAAGTCGGCGCTACACACGTTGGCGGCGAGCATGGCCTCTTCAATCAACTTGTGCGCATCGTTGCGCACACGTGGCACGATTTTGTCGATGCGTCCACTGTCGTCGCACACAATTTGTGTTTCGGTGGTTTCAAAGTCCACAGCACCCCGTGCACGGCGAGCCTTGAGCAACGCACCATACACATCGTGCAGATTGAGCAAATCGTCGATGCGCTCTTTGCGCTTGGCTGCTTCTGGTCCGCGTGTGTTTGACAAAATTGCTGCCACTTCGGTGTACGTGAAGCGCGCATGGCTGAACATCACCGCAGGATAAAACTGGTACGCCTCGACATCGCCTGAAGCGTTGATCATCATGTCACAGACCATGCACAGGCGCTCGACATCGGGGTTCAAGGAACACAAACCGTTCGAGAGTTTTTCGGGCAGCATGGGAATCACGCGGCGTGGGAAATACACACTGGTGGCGCGGTCGTAGGCATCCACGTCAATCGCGCTGCCCGTTTCCACATAGCTGCTCACATCGGCAATGGCCACCAACAGGCGCCAGCCTTTGCCTTTGCCCACTTTGGCGGGTTCGCAATAGACGGCATCGTCAAAGTCGCGCGCGTCTTCACCATCAATGGTGACCAAGGGCACGTCCGTCAAATCGACGCGGCCTTTTTTATCTTGCGCACGCACCTTGTCAGGCAAACCGCGCGCCATGCCCAAACAAGCGTCTGAAAATTCATGGGGGACGCCATATTTGCGCACCGCAATTTCGATTTCCATGCCGGGGTCATCGACCTCGCCCAATACTTCTTTGACGCGGCCCACGGGCTGACCGTACAGGCTTGGTGGCTCTGTCAACTCGACCACCACAACTTGGCCGACCGTCGCGTTGGCGGTCGCACCTTTGTTGATCAAGACATCTTGACCATAACGTTTGTCTTCAGGCGCCACGAGCCAAACGCCACTTTCTTGCAACAAACGACCAATGATGGGTTGTGGCGAACGCTCCAAAATTTCAACCACGCGCCCCTCTGGGCGGCCTTTGCGGTCAAACCGCACAACGCGTGCCTTGACGCGGTCACGGTGCAGTACCGCGCGCATTTCATTGGGGGGCAAAAAGATGTCTGGCGAGCCATCATCTCGTTGCACAAAACCGTGTCCATCGCGGTGTCCCGAGACGGTTCCTTCAAACTCTTCCAGTAAACCACTGGTGTGTGCGGAATTCTTGATACAATGCCTCTCTTTCCTGAAATGCCCAGGTGGCGGAATTGGTAGACGCACTAGTTTCAGGTACTAGCGAGTAACATCGTGGGGGTTCGAGTCCCTTCCTGGGCACCAATATAAGTTAAATGAAAGCCACCTTTTAGGTGGCTTTTGTTTTTTGTGAATTTAAATCGGTAATGCGACAAGGTCATGACCATCTGTCGCCACCACTTTGGCGCGGGTGAATTCGCCCACTTTCAATACTTTGCTGAGCTTCTCAGGTGGCAACAACTTCACCACGCCATCAATCTCAGGTGCATCGGCGTAGCTACGGCCCACACCACCTTTGCGGCCACCAGCAGGTGCTGAATCGACCAACACCTGAATGGTCGAGCCAATGCGGCGCTTGAGCTTGGCAATCGACACTTCTTCTGCCACTTCCATGAAACGCGCTTGGCGAGCTTCACGCACCTCTTGCGACAGCATGCCTGGAATGTCATTGGCCGCAGCGCCGTCCACAGGGCTGTAGGCAAAGCAACCCGCACGGTCGATCTCAGCTTCACGCACGAAGTTGAGCAAATGCTCAAACTCTTCTTCGGTCTCGCCAGGAAAGCCAGCAATGAAAGTGCTGCGAATCACGATTTGTGGGCAAAGCTCGCGCCAGCGTGCAATGCGCTCAAGGTTTTTCTCGCCACTGGCTGGGCGCTTCATGCGCTTCAACACATCGGGGTGGCTGTGCTGGAAAGGCACATCCAAATACGGCAATACATGGCCTGTGGCCATCAAAGGAATGATGTCATCCACACTCGGGTATGGGTACACATAGTGCAGTCGCACCCAAGCGCCATAGGTTTGAGCCAACTTGGCCAAGGCTTGCGCCAGCTCTAAGGTACGCGTCTTGATGGGTTGGCCATCAAAGAAACCGGTGACGTACTTCACATCCACACCATAGGCCGATGTGTCTTGGCTGATGACCAACAACTCTTTCACGCCGCCTTCAAACAAAGCGCGCGCTTCTTTGAGCACATCGCCAATCGGGCGGCTCACCAAATCGCCACGCATGGACGGGATGATGCAAAACGTGCAACGGTGGTTACAGCCTTCGCTGATTTTCAAATACGCATAGTGCTTGGGTGTGAGCTTGACGCCTGCTTCACCAAAGCTGTTGGGCACCAAGTCGATGAATGGGTCATGCGGTTTGGGCAAATGTGCGTGCACCGCGTCCATCACCTCTTGCGTGGCGTGTGGGCCTGTGACCGCCAACACGCTGGGGTGCATTTGCATCACCAAGTTAGAGCCACCTTCGCCTTGTCGCGCGCCTAAGCAGCCTGTCACGATGACCTTGCCGTTTTCAGCCAAGGCTTCGCCAATCGTGTCTAAGCTTTCTTTCACAGCGTCATCAATGAAGCCGCAGGTGTTGACGATGACCAAGTCGGCGCCAGCAAAAGTTTTAGAGGTTTGATAACCCTCGGCGCTGAGTTGCGTCAGGATCAATTCGGAGTCGGTCAAAGCCTTGGGACAGCCCAAGCTCACGAAGCCAACTTTAGGTGTGGTTACTTCAGTCATTTACGTTTCAGCCCCATCACATCCATCATGTGTTCGGTTTGTTTTTGCAATTGTTCGGCATAGCTGCTCACCAGTGTGGGCACGATGGGCAGCTGTGGCACGTTGTCCATGAACGTTTGCACGTTCTTCTCAAGGTAAGAGCCCATGAAGCCTTGCATCGAATGCCCATAAAAGCGAATGATGTTGGCCAAGACCTGCTCGGTCAAGATGGGTGAGCCTTCCGACTCATGCTCCAAGATGATTTGCAACAGAATGCTGCGCGTCAAGTCTTCCCCTGACTTGACGTCCACCACCCGAAATGGGGTGTTGTGCATCACCAGTTGTTTGATATCTGCCAAGGCCACATAGCTGGATGACGCGGTGTCATACAAGCGGCGATTGGGGTATTTCTTGATCACGCGGTCTTGCGTGTCATCTGAAGCGGTCGATTTTTTGCTGCTCATGAAGTCAGCTCCCGTTGAAAGAGAAAAGCCCAGTACTGTTCAAACAGTGCCGGGCTTGACGGGGAACAATATGGTAGGCGCGATTGGAATCGAACCAACGACCCCCACCATGTCAAGGTGGTGCTCTAACCAACTGAGCTACGCGCCTACATTGTTCGAAGCTGAAAGTATAGCAGACTTCAGCGACGTTTTGCCATGCGGACGCCGCGCACCTCTTTCACCAAGCCCAACACCTTTTGCAAGCGACGTGAATCGCCCACTTCCACGGTGAAGGTCATCCAAGCCAGGTCTTTCACAGACTGGGTTTGCACGCCAATCACGTTCATTTTTTCTTTGGCAAAGACTTCTGAGATGTCACGCAACAAGCCTTGGCGGTCTAAAGCTTCGATGTTCACATCCACCGGATACACCAAGGCCTGCGCCGAAGCGGATTGCCCCCAGTCCACCTCAATCACACGGTCGCCATTGCGCAGTGCCATTTGACGGAAGTTGCCGCAATCAGCCCGGTGAATGCTCACGCCTTTCCCGCGTGTGACAAAACCACGAATCTCATCAGGCGGCGCAGGCTTGCAGCATTTGCTGAGTTGCGTGAGCAAAGAATCAATGCCCACCACCAAGACACCACTCTTAGAGGCTTTGTCGCTCGTTTTGGCTTTCTTCAAACGCACATAGTCGTCTGCCACCATCACCGTGGCGGGTGGGTTCAGCAGCGTTTCGATGTTGCGCAGCGAAAACTCGTCCTTGCCCACCAGCTCAAACAAAGCCTCAGCCGATTTAAAGCCCAGTTGAGATGCCAAGTCATCCAGCTTCACCGCTGTTTTACCTTCGCGTTGCAAGAGCTTTTCTACGGCCTCACGCCCCTTGGCCGCTGTTTCCTGCATGGCTTGGGCATTGAACCAAGCGCGCACCTTCGAACGCGCCCGCGAGCTGGCCAAAAAGCCCAACTCTGGGTTGAGCCAATCACGCGAGGGGCCACCTTCTTTGATGGCGGTCACCTCCACCGTTTGGCCGTTTTTCAGCTGCGTATTCAGCGGCACCATCGCGCCATCCACGCGCGCGCCCCGGCAACGGTGGCCGAGGTTGGTGTGCAAGGTGTAGGCAAAGTCAATGGGCGTTGCACCTTGGGGCAGCTCGACCACGGCCGCGTCTGGCGTCAACACATAAATGCGGTCGCTCAAGGCATCGGTGGTGGCTTGGCTTTGGGCGCCAGCTGAGAGCTCGCGCTCCCAAGCCAAGAGCTGACGCAGCACCGCAATCTTGGCGTCGTAGTCGCCGGAGGCGCTCACACCCGCGTAGCCTTTGGTGCCAGCCTCTTTGTACGCCCAATGCGCCGCCACGCCATGCTCGGCGTGGTCGTGCATCTCTTGGGTTCGGATTTGAATCTCAATCGGGCGCCCCTGCGCGTCACGCACCACCGTGTGCAACGATTGGTAGCCGTTCGATTTAGGTTTGGCAATGTAGTCGTCAAACTCCGAATCAATCGGCGAGAACTTGCTGTGCACCATGCTCAAGGCAGCATAGCAATCGGGCACCGAAGGCACCACCACGCGCAAGGCACGGACGTCAAACACGCGTGAAAAATCGAGCGACTTGCCACGCATCTTTTTGACAATGCTGTAAATGTGCTTGGGCCGCCCTGCCACTTGCGCCGTGATGCCTTGAGTTTTGAGTTCGGCCTCTAGGTCTTCGCGCAACTGCACCATGTAGTTCTCGCGCTCCACACGCTTTTCATCGAGGAGCTTGGCAATTTCACGGTAGGTTTCGGGCTCAAGGAAACGGAAAGACAAATCTTCCATTTCCCACTTGATCTGCCAAATGCCCAAACGGTTCGCCAATGGCGCAAACACATGCAAGGACTCATACGCCAAGCTGTTTGGCACAGGCTGCTTGCTGGCGGCGTAGTAGCGCAAAGTTTGCAAGCGCGACGCCAAGCGCAACAGCACCACGCGCAAATCGCGCGAGAACGCCAGCAGCATCTTGCGCACGTTTTCGGTTTGCAAAGCTGCCACTTGCGATTCGGCCGCCACAGCGCGTGCTTGGCGTTGCACGCGAATCAAACGCGTGGTTTCCAAAGCCAGCTCGGCATAGCTTGGGCCAAAGGCTTTGGCAATGACTTCTTCTGGCTTTTGCAAGTGCTCTGCGGCATAGACCAAGTAGCAGGCAGCTTGCATGGCTTCAGAGCCACCAATCACACTCAAAATTTGAGCCACAGCATCCGCATGCGCCAGCACATCTTCACCGGTGTCCAGCGTGGCGCCCATCAGCAAAGGCTGCGCAAAGGCACGCGCCCGCGTCAACGCCTCAGGCTGATCAGGTAAGTCTTGCAACGACGCGCTCAAGAGCGAAGCGCGCTGCGTTTCTCCGTTATGTTTCATGTAAGCCGCTGAACCGCATAATGTCTATAGGTTTCTCATCGTAATGCATGGAGTTTTGAAAATGTCTGAACGCACACTCATCGGTAAAACAGCTTTGGTCACCGGTTCCACCAGTGGCATTGGTCTTGGCATCGCCAAATCATTGGCTCGCCAAGGCGCCAACATCATCCTCAATGGCTTTGGCGACGCCGAAGGCCCCAAGGCCGAAGTGGCCGCACTGGGCGTCAAAGTGGCTTACCACGGCGCAGACATGAGCAAAGCCTCGGACATCGAAGCCATGATGAAGTTTTCAACCGACACCTTTGGTGGCGTGGACATTTTGGTCAACAACGCGGGCATCCAACACGTGGCCTCGGTGGAAGACTTCCCTGTGGAACGTTGGGACGCAATCATCGCCATCAACCTCAGCAGCGCTTTTCACACTTCTCGCTTGGCTTTGCCCTACATGCAAAAACAAAACTGGGGCCGCATCATCAACGTGGCATCGATTCACGGCCTGGTTGGTTCAGCGCAAAAGTCTGCTTATGTGGCGGCCAAGCATGGCATCGTTGGCTTGACCAAGGTCACAGCGCTTGAAAACGCCACCACAGGCGTGACCTGCAACGCCATTTGTCCGGGCTGGGTGCTTACGCCGCTGGTTCAAAAACAAGTCGATGCCAAAGCCACAGCTTTGAACATTTCAAATGACGAAGCCATTAAGTTGTTGTTGGGTGAAAAAGAGCCCTCAATGCAGTTCACCACCCCCGAAGAACTGGGTGAGTTGGCTGTTTTCTTCTGCTCCAAAGCTGGCAACAACGTCCGCGGCGTTGCTTGGAACATGGATGGTGGCTGGGTCGCGCAATAAAAACCGAAAGAGATTCAGCGATATTTGTAGTTCTTATTAATTAAATAAGAGTATTTTTCTACTTACAATTACAACATTAACCTGAATCTCTTTTACCTTAGAGGTATGACACAAACCTACCCTAAAGAAACCAGCAAATTTGCAGACCGTTTTCGTGCCGCGCTCAAAGATGCAGGCATTCGAGTCTCTGCAACCGTCGTGGCAAACGAGTTCAACTTGCGCTACTGGGGCGAGGGCATCTCTTCCCACGCTGCACGTAATTGGCTCATGGGTGTGTCCATACCCAAACAAGACAAACTCCTGGTTTTGTCTAAGTGGCTCAAAATTTCACCAGAAGGTCTGTTGTTCGGCACACCGCCACCACGCCCTACCGACGAAGGCCTGAAAGACGAGCGCATCAACCTGGTTGATCAGCAGTTGATTTCTCGCTACTTCTCACTTCAGCCAGAACATCGCCGCGTGGTGCGCGAAGTCGTCGAAGGGTTGGCTGCTTTAGGCCCCAAACCTACCAGCAATCAATAAATCAGCGCAACTGCGCGAGCTTCCATGCTTAGGCCCTGTCCCACAGGGCCTATTTTTTCGGCCGTTTTCGCCTTGACGTTCACACGAGAAACCTCAACATTCAAGGCCTGCGCAATGCGCTGGCACATCGCGGGCATGTGTGTCGCCAACTTAGGCGCTTGTGCAATCACCGTGCTGTCGATGTTGCCAATCTGAAACCCAGCAGCGCGCACCATCTCAGCCGTCTTTTGCAACAGCACCCACGAATCTGCGCCTTTGTAAGCCGCATCGGTGTCCGAAAAGTGTCGGCCAATGTCCCCCAAAGCTGCTGCTCCCAGCAAGGCGTCGGTGATGGCGTGCAGCAACACATCGGCATCTGAGTGACCTAGCAAGCCATGCGTGTGTTCAATACGCACACCACCCAACATGAGCGGGCGGCCTTCCACCAAGGCATGCACATCCCAGCCTTCACCAATTCGAAATGAGGGTACGGTCATCGTGTGTTCTTTCCATCAAGCGTCAACGACGCGAATTCAAAATAGCAGCAGCCAAGGCAAAGTCTTCGGGATAGGTCACCTTGAAGTTTTGCGCATTGCCAGGCACGAGCAGCGGGCTCAAACCCATCGCCTCAATGGCGCTCGCTTCATCCGTCACTGCAGCACCTGTGTGTTCTAAGGCCTGCAGCAACACGCCTAAGCGAAACATTTGCGGCGTCTGCGCCAACCATTTGTCAGAGCGGTCTACCGTTTGGGCCACACGGCCATGAATCTCGGCTTTCAACGTGTCGGCCAATTTATGAGCCAGCAAACCACCCACGGCATCGTCTTGGCAAGCATCCATCAATGCATTGATTTGTTCGGGTGTGACCAAGCAACGCGCTGCATCGTGCACCAGAACCCAATCGGTATCTTGTCCGCCCTGCTTCACCAGCTCACGCAAGCCCGCCAGCACGCTGTCAGCCCGCGTCGCACCACCTGTGCGGGAGGTTTCAAACAAAGGCTGTGGATGCGCAGCCAACACACCCGCCATGTGCACATCATCAGGTGCCAGCACCAACACGCCTTTTGCCATGCGTGCCACGCCTGCAAAGGCCCTGAGCGTATGCACCACCATGGGCAAGCCTGCAATGGTTTGATACTGCTTAGGCGTGGCCGTGCCCGCGCGGCTGCCAAAGCCTGCGCAAGGAATGACGGCAAAAAAACGAAGAGGACGGTGGGTGTGTAAGGGCATTGAGTAGGTTTGAGCCTCAGCAAATAGAAAGCTCAGCCCCCATTCTAGAATTACGCCAATGCATCTGCCCTCATTGAGTCCCGGCAAACGATTTGCCATGCCCCGCCCTGTCGGCTCTGCGGACGCATTGCTGCTCGCACAGTTGGGCATTCGCGAAAAAGCCAAACAACAACGCGTGGCCATCATCACCGCCGATGCGGTCGATGCCCAGCGCCTGCAAGACGAAATGGCGTTCTTCGCCCCCGACTTGCGCTGCGTGCTCTTCCCCGACTGGGAAACACTGCCCTACGACAGCTTCTCGCCCCACCAAGACCTCATCAGCGAGCGCTTGGCCACCTTGTGGCGCATCTCGCAGGGTGACGCCGATGTGGTGCTGATTCCAGCCACCACCGCGCTGTACCGCTTGGCACCGCCTGCGTTTTTGGCGGGCTACACCTTCCACTTCAAAGTCAAGCAGGCGCTGGACGAGGCCAAGCTCAAGTCACAGCTCACATTGGCGGGCTACACCCACGTCACCCAAGTGGTCAGCCCTGGCGAATACGCAGTGCGTGGCGGCTTAATTGACCTCTTCCCGATGGGCTCGCTGGTGCCCTATCGCGTCGATTTGTTTGACAACGAAATCGACTCTATCCGCACCTTCGACCCAGACAGCCAACGCAGCCTCTACCCCGTGCCCGAAGTGCGCTTGCTACCAGGCCGCGAGTTCCCGATGGACGATGCCGCGCGTGCGCTGTTTCGCAACCGTTGGCGCGAAATGCTCGATGGTGACCCGACCAAGAGCCGCATCTACAAAGACATTGGCAACGGCGTGGCCACCGCTGGTATTGAGTACTACCTGCCTTTGTTCTTTGAAGAAACGGCCACGGTGTTTGACTACCTTGGCACCTCAGCCACGGTGGTGTTGCACGGCGATTTAGAGCCCGTGTTCCAGCGCTTTTGGCAAGACACGCAAGACCGCTTCCGGCTCGTGCAAGGCGACCCCGAACGTCCTGCGCTGCCACCCACCCATTTGTTTTTAAGCGCCGAGCAGTTTTACGCCTCGGCCAACAGCTATGCGCAGTTTGCGCTGCGCCCGCACGTCACCGACGTGATCGACAACGCGTTTGCCCAAACCCTGCCCGACCTCACTGTGGTGCGTGGTGCGGCAGACCCGCTGCAAAAGCTGCAAGCCCACGCTGGCAAAACCGCCAACCGCTTGCTCATCTTGGCCGAGAGCGATGGCCGCCGTGAAAGCTTGCTCGACTTCTTGCGCTCGTCCAACGTCAGCCCGCCTGCGTTTGATTCGTTGGCCGAGTTCGAAGGCAGCGCAGAAAAAATCGGCATCGCCACCGCCGCACTGCAAGTGGGCTTTAGCTGGACCGAAGCGGGCCTCGACCTGATTACCGAAACCGAGCTGTTCGCTGTCGGTGCCACCACCCGCCGCCGCAAAAAACAAGAACAAGTCAGCGATGTCGAAGCGCTCATCAAAGACTTGTCCGAGCTCAACCTCGGTGACCCTGTGGTGCACAACGCACACGGCATTGGCCGCTACCGTGGCCTCATCAACATGGACCTAGGCGAGAAGAACGCCGATGGCTCACCCGCGCTGCAAGAGTTTTTGCACCTCGAATACGCCGACAACGCCGTGCTCTATGTGCCCGTCAGTCAGCTACACCTGATTGGCCGCTACACCGGCGTGAGTGCCGACGAAGCACCGTTGCACAAACTCGGCTCCGCCCAATGGGACAAAGCCAAACGCCGCGCTGCCGAGCAAGTGCGCGATGCCGCCGCCGAGTTGCTCAATATTTACGCCCGCCGCGCAGCGCGTCAAGGCCACCCTTTCCGCTACTCGCCGCAAGACTACGAAACCTTCGCCAACGACTTCGGCTTTGAAGAAACCGCCGACCAACGCGCCGCCATCCACGCTGTCATGCAAGACATGATCAGCCCACGCCCCATGGACCGCTTGGTGTGTGGCGATGTGGGCTTTGGTAAAACCGAGGTGGCCTTGCGTGCTGCCTTCGTGGCCGTGACCGGTGGCAAACAAGTGGCCTTCTTGGCACCCACCACTTTGCTGGCCGAGCAGCATTACCAAACACTGGTGGACCGCTTCAGCAAATGGCCCATCAAGATTGCCGAGATGAGCCGCTTTCGTTCGGCCAAAGAAATCACCGCCGCCGCCAAAGGTTTGGCCGAGGGGCAAGTTGACATCGTGGTGGGCACACACAAGCTGCTCAGCGAATCGGTCAAGTTCAAAGACCTGGGTTTGCTCATCATCGACGAAGAGCACCGCTTTGGCGTGCGCCACAAAGAGGCCATGAAAGCCATGCGCGCCGAGGTAGATGTGCTCACGCTCACCGCCACGCCCATTCCACGCACCTTGGGCATGGCCCTCGAAGGCCTGCGCGATTTGAGCGTGATCGCTACCGCACCCCAACGCCGCCTCGCCATCAAAACCTTTGTGCGCAACGAAGGCAATGGCGTGATTCGCGAAGCCGTGTTACGTGAACTCAAACGTGGTGGCCAGTGTTATTTCTTGCACAACGATGTGGCCACCATCGAGAACCGCCGCGCGCAATTGGAAGAGCTGCTGCCCGAAGCACGCATTGCAGTCGCCCACGGCCAAATGCCTGAGCGTGAACTCGAGCGCGTGATGCGCGACTTTGTGGCCCAGCGCTACAACATGCTGCTGTGCTCCACCATCATCGAGACCGGCATTGACGTGCCCAGCGCCAACACCATCATCATGAGCCGTGCCGACAAGTTTGGTTTGGCACAGCTGCACCAGTTGCGCGGTCGCGTGGGCCGCAGCCACCACCAAGCCTATGCCTACCTCATGGTGCCCGACACCCAAGGCCTGACCAAGCAAGCCTCTCAACGCTTGGATGCAATTCAACAAATGGAAGAGCTGGGCTCAGGCTTTTACCTCGCCATGCACGACCTTGAAATTCGTGGCGCAGGCGAGGTGCTGGGCGAAAACCAAAGCGGCAACATGCTGGAAGTCGGCTTTCAGCTCTACAACGAAATGCTGTCGGAGGCCGTGCGTGCCTTGAAGAACGGCGAAGAGCCTGACTTGCTCAGCCCGTTGAGTGCCACGACAGAAATTAACCTACACGCCCCCGCCCTGCTGCCCGACGACTACTGCGGCGATGTGCACCTGCGCTTGTCGTTCTACAAAAAATTGGCCACTGCCAAAACAGGCGATCAAATCGACGCACTGCTAGAAGAAATCGTGGACCGCTTTGGCAAACTGCCCGCGCAAGCGCAAACCCTCATCGACGTGCACCGTCTGCGCGTGCAAGCCCGCAGCTATGGCGTGACCAAGGTAGACGCGGCACCGGGCGTGACCCACATCAGCTTCAAGCCCAACCCACCGTTTGACGCCATGCGCATCATCGAGTTGGTGCAAAAAAACAAGCACATCAAACTGGCAGGCAACGACCGCCTGCGCATCGAGCGCGAGCTGCCCGAGCCACAAGCCCGTGCACAAATGGTGCGCGATGTGTTGCGCTCACTCGGTACACCCACCGCCCCCGTGGCCAAAGCGGCAGAGGCCCAGTCGTAAGCATGGACTTTGAAATCGCCGTCATCTTGGCTTGCTTGACTGCATCGCTGTGGCTCAAGCCGTGGCGCATGCTGGTGGGCACTGAACTGCTCACACCCTTGCTCGCCACCTTGGTGCTGCTGCCGTGGCTGTGGGCGCTGCCCAGCTTGCACCACATGCCGCTGCAACTGCATTGGTCGGGTGCGCCCTTTGTCACGCTCATGCTGGGTTGGCCCTTGGCCGTGCTGGCCCTTGTGGCGGTGGGCATCACCACCACCTTGATATCGGCCACCTCGATCGACACCGCTGCAGCCCTCATCGTGTGGCAAGGTTTGCTGCCCGCCACCTTTGCGCTGCTGTTGGGCGCTGCGTTGCGCCGTTGGGTAGCGCACCACCCGTTTGTGTATGTGCTGGGCCGAGGCTTTTTAGGCTCGGTGCTGTGCATCTTTTCAGCCAGCCTGCTGGCCCAGTGGACCGGCCACGAACTGCCCAATGTGACCAGTGGTTTGTCGCTGATCGCGTTTTGGCTCATGGCCTGGGGTGACGCGTTCATCACGGGCATGATGTGCGCCATCTTTGTGGCGTTCAAGCCTTATTGGTTGGCCACTTGGTCAGACCATCTGTATCTCAAGTCTTAATTCATTTATGCAACAAGAATTCGCTCCTGGCTTAGTCATCCAAGGCTTCACCGCCCCCCTGAAACTCCAAGACTTCAAACTCATCGCGTTTGACATGGACTCGACGCTCATCAACATCGAGTGCATTGACGAAATTGCCGACGCCACCGGTCGCAAAGCCGAAGTGGCGGCCATCACTGAGGCGGCGATGCGCGGCGAAATCACCGACTTCAAAGACAGTTTGCGCCGTCGCTTGGCGCTGCTCAAAGGTGCGCCAGAGTCGGCTTTGCAAGAGGTGTTTGAACAGCGTTTGCGTTTGAACCCTGGTGCAAAAAACTTGGTAGATACCTGTAAAGCCCACGGCATGAAAGTGCTGCTGGTCAGCGGTGGGTTCACCTTCTTTGCCGACCGCGTGTGCGAGATGTTGAACATCGATTTTTCACGCAGCAACTTGCTCGACATTGCCGACGGTCACCTGACGGGTCAAGTGGTGATGCAAGACTGGGGAGACATTTGTGACGGCGCAGAAAAGCGCAAGATGCTGCTGCACATCTGCACGCAAATGGGCATCAGCCCCAAACAGGCGATTGCGATGGGCGATGGCGCTAACGATTTACCCATGATGGGCGAAGCTGGCTTGTCGGTGGCGTATCACGCCAAACCCAAGGTACGCGAGCAAGCGATGGTGGCGATCAATGAAGGCGGCTTAGACCGACTGTTGGAAGTCGTAAAGCCATAAGCTACAAGCGCGTGCCTGTACGGCACACGCATAAACGGCACACGTATTCACGCTTAGCGCAACGCGTTGTAAATCGTTTGTGCCAAGTCTTCTGAAATACCTTCTACGGTACACAGGTCTGCCACACTGGCATCGCCCACACCGCGTGCTCCGCCAAAGCGCTGCAACAACTTGGCACGCTTCTTCGGACCCACGCCCGGAATTTCTTCGAGCTTGCTGCCGCCCACGCGCACCTTGGCGCGTGCAGCACGCATGCCCGTGATGGCAAAGCGGTGGGCCTCGTCGCGAATTTGCGCAACCAACATCAAGGCAGCCGAGTCACGGCCAAGGTACACCTTCTCGCGGCCATCAGCAAACACCAGTTCTTCCAAGCCCACTTTGCGGCCCTCGCCTTTTTCAACGCCCACGATGCGCGAGAGGTCGAGCCCGAGCGACTCAAACACCTCACGCGCCATCGAGACTTGGCCTTTGCCGCCATCGATCAGCACGAGGTCGGGCAACTTGCCCTCGCCCGCACGCACAGCCTCGGCCAGTTTGCTGTAGCGACGCACCAGTACTTGGCGCATGGCGGCGTAGTCGTCACCACCGGTGATGCCGTCGATGTTGTAGCGGCGGTATTCCGCGCTTTGCATTTTGTGGTGATGGAACACCACGCACGAGGCTTGGGTGGACTCGCCCGAGGTGTGCGAAATGTCAAAGCACTCCACGCGGAACTGCTCTAAATCTTCGGGCGCTAAATCCAGCGCGTCCACCAACGCACGCGTGCGCGCTTGTTGCGAACCTTCTTCAGCCAACAAGCGGGCCAGTTGAATGTCCGCGTTTTGTTGCGCCATTTCTAGCCACACGCGGCGTTGCTCACGCGGGTTGTGCACGGCGGTGATCTTGACGCCCGTTTGTTCGGTCAACGCTTGCAGCAGCTCTTTGTCCACCGCATGGCTGGTGATGAGTGCGGGCGGCACAGGCACATCCAAGTAATGCTGGCTCAAAAACGCTTCCAACACTTCTGCAGGCTCAGCATCGTCCACATGCACAGGAAAGTAAGGTCGGTCGCCCAAATGGCGGCCACCGCGTACCATGGCCAAGTTGACACAGGCTTTGCCACCCTGCACTTTGACGGCGAGGATGTCCACGTCTTGGTCGCCCACGGTGTCCACCGCTTGTTGGTGCAGCACTTTGGAGAGCGCGCTCATTTGGTTGCGCAGTTCGGCAGCTTGTTCAAACTCCAGCTTCTCAGCGTGCGCCATCATGCGCGCTTCGATGCTGCCCATCACCTCTTGGGTTTCACCGCGCAGCAAGCGCATGGCGCTGTCCACATCGCGCTGGTAATCAGGCACAGAAATGAGGCCCACACATGGCCCCGAGCAACGCTTGATTTGAAATAGCAAACAGGGGCGCGTGCGGTTGTTGAACACCGTGTCTTCGCAGGTGCGCAAGCGAAACACTTTTTGCAACAGCTGAATGGCTTCGCGCACCGCCCACACGCTGGGGTATGGGCCAAAGTAGTCGTGGCGTTTGTCCACGGCGCCGCGGTAATACACGACGCGAGGCACTTGTTGGGGGTTCACGCTCAGGTGATTGCCCGTGTTGGAGTTGGCCATGTCGGGGCTGGACAAACCGACTGGCGATGCAGCCGGTTTTGCAGCGTCATTGATTTTCACTGGCACGCCGCGCGTCATTTTCAAATACGGGTAGCTCTTGTCATCGCGAAACAAGATGTTGTACTTGGGCTTGAGCGTTTTGATGAGGTTGTTTTCCAGCAGCAAGGCCTCGGCCTCAGAGCGGACCACCGTGGTTTCCATGCGCACAATCTTGCTGACCATGTGGCCAATGCGTGTGCCGCCGTGGTCCTTTTGGAAATAGCTAGACACCCGCTTCTTCAGGTTGATGGCCTTGCCCACGTACAGCACCTGCTCTTGCGCATCAAAGTAGCGGTACACGCCGGGCAACGCAGGCAAGCTGGCCACCAGCTCTAACAGCTCGGGCGGGTGGCGCGGAGCCGTGTTTTCTGGCGTAGCGTCTGAAGAAGTTTTGGACATGTCTGTATTGTGGACAATCTGAGGCGTGAAACCAGACACCTCTTCATTACCCGTTCTGCACTGGGATATTTTTTGTCGCGTCATCGACAACCACGGTGACCTCGGCGTGTGCTGGCGGCTGTGCGCTGACTTGGCGCAGCGCGGTCACGCCGTGCGCTTGTGGGTCGACGACGCCTCTGCCTTGGTATGGATGGCGCCGCAAGGTTGTGCGGGCGTTGAGGTGCGCGCTTGGCCGACGGAGGCAGCGCTTCAAGCCTTGGCTCAAGATGCCGCATTCCAAGTGGGCAATGTGGTGATCGAAGCCTTTGGCTGCGAACTGCCGGAAGCGTTTCAAACCCTCATGGTCCAAGGCCCGCCGTCCGTGTGGATCAACCTCGAATACCTCAGCGCCGAGCGCTATGTGGCGCGCTCGCACGGCTTAGCCTCGCCCGTGATGAGCGGCCCTGCACGCGGCATGACCAAATGGTTTTTCTTTCCGGGCTTCACGCCAGACACGGGCGGCTTGCTGCGCGAGCCAAACTTAGCCGCACGCCAAGCCGCGTTTGACCGCACGGAATGGCTCAACGCCCTGCCGCTGGACACGCCGATAGCAAGCAACGAACGCCTCATCAGCCTCTTCTGCTACGAACCAGCCGCCTTGCCATCGCTGCTCAATCAACTAAGCCAAACCGATGAACCCACGCGCCTACTGGTGGCCCAAGGCCGCCCCAGTGCAGCGGTGACGGCAGCCACACAAGCGCTGAACATGCCCACTACAGGCACAGATCAGTTGCAGATCAGCCAACTGCCCTATTTCAGCCAAACCGACTTTGACCACCTGCTGTGGGCCTGTGACCTGAATTTCGTCCGTGGCGAAGACTCACTGGTACGCGCCCTTTGGGCGGGCCAGCCGTTGGTGTGGCACATCTACCCTCAAGACGATTTAGCCCACCATGACAAGCTACATGCCTTCGAAGCCGCGCTCGACATGCCACTACTTTTGAGGAAATTTCATGCGGTTTGGAATGGTGTGGAAACCGGCCCACTTCCGACGCTATCCCGCGCCATCCTTGAGGATTGGCATGATTGGAGCAACCGAACGCAGCACCGTTTACAAAGTCAAAGCGACCTCACCACCACTTTGCTAGGTTTTGTGGCCCAAAAACGCTAAAATAGACGGCTTTGCGAATCCCAGCGCAGCTTGAGCTGCATGGGCCACATACCTCTTAGAAAACATCCAAACTATGAAAACCGCTCAAGAAATCCGCGTTGGCAACGTCATCATGCACGGCAAGGACCCGATGGTTGTCCTGCGCACCGAATACCAACGTGGCGGTCGTGGCTCGTCCACCGTTCGCATGAAACTCAAAAGCTTGATCGCTAACTTCGGCACCGAAGTCGTGTTCAAGGCCGACGACAAGATGGACCAAGTCATCTTGGACAAGAAAGACTGCACCTACTCTTACTTCGCTGACCCCATGTACGTGTGCATGGACGCTGACTTCAACCAATACGAAGTCGAAGCCAGCAACATGGGCGACGCCTTGAACTACCTCGAAGACGGCATGGAACTCGAAGTGGTGTTCTACGACGAGAAAGCCATCTCTGTCGAATTGCCTACCAACGTCGTGCGCGAAATCACTTGGACTGAGCCAGCCGTCAAAGGCGACACCTCAGGCAAAGTGTTGAAGCCCGCCAAACTCGCAACAGGCTTCGAAGTGGCTGTGCCCTTGTTCGTGGCCCAAGGCGATAAAGTTGAAGTCGACACACGCACCGGCGAATACCGCAAGCGCGTCTAAGCCTTCAACGGTTTAGCAAATCAAGGCTCCTTCGGGAGCCTTTTTTCATGGTCACATCAAGCGAGCCGCTAACATAGCGCTATGGATGGAATGCTTGACCCTCACGACCGAAGAATTGCAGAAGCTTGGGAAACGCTCAAAGCGCAAACCCCTGCAGGTGACACGCTCGCCCCGGAATCAAACCGACTCGCTTTTGGAGACCCTGAATTTTTGCTGCGCCGTGAAACGCGTGGCATTCGTTTTCAACTCGAGATGCTCAAACCAGACTTGGCTCAACAGGCCTTGGGCATCGAACACACCGTGGTGGTGTTTGGCAGTGCGCGCTTCAAAAGCGAAGAGGAAGCCCATCGCATCTTGCTCAAAGCGCGTACAAGCGACGACGCGCAAGCCATCACCGAAGCTGAAACCTTGGTTCGTAACGCCCGCTTTTATGAGCAGTCTCGGGCACTGGCGCACCTCATTACCAAATTCAGTGCAGACCGGCTCAATGGCCGCAAGTTTTACATCTGCACAGGCGGTGGCCCCGGCATCATGGAGGCCGCGAACCGTGGCGCATCCGAAGCTGGCGGTATGAGCATTGGTTTGAACATTGCCTTACCGCACGAACAAGTACCCAACCCGTACATCACCCCAGGACTAAGTTTTAAATTCCATTACTTTGCGCTGCGCAAGATGCACTTCATGATGCGCGCCAAAGCCTTGGTGGCATTTCCTGGCGGCTTCGGCACCATGGATGAACTCTTTGAAACGCTGACCTTGGTGCAATGCAAAAAAGCAAAGCCCGTCCCGATTGTTTTGTTTGGCAGCAGTTATTGGAAGCGTTTGCTGAACATCTCGGTGATGATTGAAGAAGGCGTGATTTCTGCGGCAGATGCAGAGTTGTTCAAATACAGCGACAGCGTCGAAGAAGCATGGGAATTTATCCGTGCTTTTTATGAACTCTGAGCTGATACGCGCTGCGTGAGCCCAAGCCCACCACCGCCGACACACACCAAAACACCCCGCTGATGCCAATGACGGTGCCTGCTGCACCAAACACCATGGGCATCAGCACGCTGGAGGCGTTGATGCCCATCAAACGCAAACCCAAAGCCTCGCCATGCCGATGCTCTGGCGTGATTTGGTGCAAGGTGCTCATGATCATGGGCTGAACGCCCCCTAGCGACAAGCCCACCAACACCGAACATACGCCCATCAACCAAGCTGTTTCAGTGAAGGGGTACACCGCCAGCATGAACGAAGTGATCAGCATCGCACCGGTGACCACTTGCCACTCATGCAAGCGCGCCGCAATGAAGGGCATCATCATGCGAATGAAGGCGGCGGCCAAGGCAAACACGCCCAAGATAGAGCCAATCGCCGAAGCACTCAGACCGCGTTCGTGACCCAAGATGGGCACCACAAAGGTGTGCACATCCCAGCACGCCGACAAAAACCAATTGACCATCAACAAGCGCCGAAACATGGGCTCGTTCAACAAATCCCAAGCGCTGTTGTTCTCATGGCCTTCGGGCTTGACCACCTTGGGCAACTCATGTGCTTGGCGTATCCACAGCCAGGCCATCACAGGCAACGCAGCCATGGCGGCAAACGCCCATTGAAAGCCAGCATGGTCAATCAGCAAACCGGCCATGAACGGGCCAATGAAGTTAGAGAACGCAGGCGCAATCGACAGCCAACTGAACGCTTGTTTCATTTGCGTCAAACCTTGCGCCGCACGCCCCACATGGCGTTGTAAAGCGATGATGGCAATGCCCGTGGCACCGCCCGTCATCAACCCACTGAAACACAGCACCGCAAAAGTGGGCCACAACGCCGCAGCACCTGCACCCGTAGCCCCCATGAGCACACTCCACATCACGGGGCGCTTCAAGCCGTGCAAGTCGGCATAACGGCCTGCAGGCAAAGCCAAGAACACTTGGGTCAAAGCAAACATAGCCAGCAAAAAACCAACGGCAGCTTCGCTTTGGCCATTGCGCAAGGCCATCAAGGGTGCGGCCATGCGCATGCCCGCCATGCAAGCATGCAAGCACACCTGGCCTGCAATCAACTTGGCGAGTTCACGTTTCAAACTTTGGCGTCCGCTTTCACGTCCGATTCTTCCAAGGCATCGTCAAACTTGGGCAACAAGGCTTGCGCTTCGCCTTCGGGCAAGGCTTCGACGTTTTTCAAAGCACGGCGCATTTGGCGGCTGCGCGTGTCGGCACGGTCCAAGGTGTCAGCGGCTTTTTGCACTTGCTCGCGCACCTTCTCCACCCAATCACCGTAGCGTTCGAACTCGGTTTTGACGGCGCCCAACACTTTCCACACCTCAGAGGCTTGCTGCTCCAACGCCAATGTGCGAAAGCCCATGTGCAAGCTGTTGAGCATGGCCAGCAAGGTGGTGGGGCCAGCCAGGGTGACGCGGTAGTCGCGCTGCAAGCTGTCCATCAAACCGGGGCGGCGCAACACCTCGGCATACAAACCTTCGGTGGGCAAAAACAAAATGGCAAAGTCGGTGGTGTGCGGCGGCGCGAGGTAGCTCTCGGCAATGCTCTTGGCTTCGGTGCGGATGCGCACTTCCAGAGCTTTGGCTGCCACTTCAGCAGCCACACCATCCGCGCGGTCCTGCGCGTCGAGCAAGCGCTCGTAGTCTTCACGGGGAAACTTGGCATCAATCGGCAGCCACACGGGTTCGCCGTCTGCACCGCCTCGGCCTGGAAAGCGAATCGCAAAGTCCACACGTTGGTTGCTGCGGGGTTTGGTTTCGACTTGCTTGGCGTATTGCTCAATCGTGAGCACTTGTTCCAGCAAGGCTTCGAGTTGCACCTCGCCAAACATGCCGCGTGTTTTGACGTTGGTCAACACGCGCTGCAAGCTGCCCACACCGTCAGCCAGTTTTTGCATTTGCCCGAGGCCGTTGTGCACTTGCTCCAAGCGCTCCGCCACTTGTTTGAAGCTTTCAGACAAACGCTTCTCAAGCGTGGTTTGCAGCTTCTCATCCACCGTGCGACGCATTTCATCCAACTTGTCGGCATTGCTTTTTTGCAGCTGCTGGAGCTGTTGGTTCAGCGTGTCGCCAATGCTTTTTTGCATGAGCGTGAGTTGCTGCACTTGGCTTTGCTGAAACAGCGCGAGGTTTTGCGTCAGCTCTTGGCGGCCACCGCGTGAGGATTCGGTAATTTCTGTGCGCAGCTCGCGCTCGATGCGCTCTAGCTTTTCATGCATGCTTTGCAGGCTCTGCTGCAAAGCCAAAGCGGCGGCTTCGTTGTTGCCACTGGGGCGGCGCAACAGCAAAACCAACAGCAAGGCGTTGAACGCGCCAACACCAACTGCAATCCAAATTTCCATCACGCAGCCACCGTGTTCAAAGGCGTCAACGATTTGCCTTGGGTGAAGTAGCTGATGAGGTTGTCTGCTGCCAAGTTCGCCATGGCCATGCGTGTGGGAATCGACGCACTGGCAATGTGCGGCGTGAGGACCACATTGGGCACGGTCAACAAATCGGGATGCACTTTGGGCTCGCCTTCAAACACATCCAAGCCAGCGGCTGCAATTTGCTTGTTGCGCAAGGCCACCGCCAAAGCAGCATCGTCCACGATGCCACCGCGTGCGATGTTGATGAGCGTGGCCGTGGGCTTCATTTGCGCCAACTCTGCCGCGCCAATGGTGTGATGCGACGCGGCGCTGTAAGGCACCACCAACATCACGTGGTCTGCAGTTTTGAGCAGTTCTTCTTTGCTCACATACGTGGCTTTGCATTCGGCTTCAGACTCAGCACTCAGGCGTGAACGGTTGTGATAAATCACCTTCATGCCAAAGCCGTGTGCGGCGCGGCGCGCAATGCCTTGACCAATACGCCCCATGCCCAAAATACCAATGGTGCTGCCGTGCACTTCAGCACCGGCAAACATGTCGTAGCGCCACTGCGTCCACTCGCCACGGCGCAGGTAGTGTTCGCTCTCGGTGATGCGGCGTGCAGTAGCCATCAACAACGCAAAGCCAAAATCGGCCGTGGTTTCGGTCAACACATCGGGTGTGTTGCTGGCTTGCACGCCTTGGGCGGTCATGGCTGGTACGTCGAAGTTGTTGTAACCCACAGCCATGTTGGCCACGGCTTTGAGTTGAGGGCACGCCTTGAGCACCTCTGCGTCCACTGGGTCAGAACCGGTGGTGAGTGCACCCACGTGCTGCGACAACGCTTGGGTCCAAGAAGCTTTGGTCCATGGCGTGTCAGCTTGGTTATCGGTCACCTCAAAATGCTCGCGCAAGCGCGCCAAGGTTGCTTCAAAAATGGGACGGGCGATGATGATTTTGGATTTCATAAGTTACTCAATCATGTTTAAGTTTTTGGCCCACCAAGGGGTCAGCGCAGGAAGCAAGGTCAAGGTCCAAATCACCACCCAAGCGGTCAAGGGCATGAGTTGGGTCATCTCTGGAAATTGGGCCACCGTGACTACAGCCAAGACGACGGGAATCACCCCGGTCTCGCGCACGGCACACAGGAATAATTTTTCTTGGCGGCTGATGGATGTGGGTAGCAAGGACACGAACACCGCCACAGGCCGAGCCAAAACAATGAAGGCCAAAGACACCAGCAAGCCCAACAAAGCCGTATCAGCCAACTGTTGCAGGGCCACGAACGGCCCCACCATCATGAAGATGGTGGGCTTGGCCACGCTTTCAAGCTTCACTTCGAGGCTGTGCAGCAAGCCATGAAAGTAATGCGTGCCGTGGTTGAAGTTGGCCAGCAAGCCTGCGATGAACGCAGCCAAGAAACCATTGCCATGAATCATTTGTGCCAATACAAACGTCACCAAAGGCACAGCCAACACCAGCGCAAAGTCATACGGTTCATCCAACTTGCCTGCCGCGTTGCTTTTGGATTTGTAGCGCTCAAACGCATACATGCCCAACCAACCGACGACACCCGCGATCACGCCAAAACCAAACTGTGCGGCCAGCAAACGTAAGTTGTCTCCACTGAACAGCCCCGTCGCCAATGCGCCCACATTGTCAATGTTGACGCCACCCAAAATCATGGCGGCAATGGCACCGGTAAAGATGGCCCCCACCGCATCGTTCAACGCGCTTTCAGCCACCGACAAGTTGGACACTTGTTTGTACTGGGGTTTGAACGCCAAGGTCTTGAGCGTGGGGATCAACGCAGCAGGATCGGTAGAGCCAATGATGGCGGCCAAGAGTGCCGCTGTCTTGCTGTCCAAGCCCAGCCACATCAGCACGGGGAACATGATGAAAAACGTCACCAAGTAGCCCACGGTGGCAATCAACAAAGTTGGAAACGCAATTTTCAAAAAATCTTGGCGCGCAATTTCATCCCCACCCGATTTCAAAATGATGGCGGCCAAGGCCGTGCAGACGACCACCGACAACACCAGCTGCGCCGACAACGGCGCCAGCGCATCGTGCAAGACGATGCCGATGAGCAACTGCAACGTAAAGCTCGGAAACAGTGTGCCATCCGCCACTTTGCTGCACGCCCAACCAAACAAAAGAAACAAACCCAAACACCACAAGGTGGCGGCAATGGCGGCTTCTGCCTCGCCCAAATGCGAGATATGCGCCAGCAAGCCAGGCGCTACCAGATTCACCCCAAATGCGAGTGCAAACACCAAAGCGACCTTGAGGTAATTCATCAACACGCCTTTAAGCAGGCTGTGCAATGTCAAACACCTGGCGCAAATAGGCCAAGTATTTTTCGTCTTGGCACATATTTTTAGAGGGTGTGTCCGACAGTTTGGCTACGGGTTGTCCGTTGCATTGCGTCATCTTGATGACGATTTGCAAGGGTTCGTAGCCGAGGTCATTGGTCAAGTTGGTGCCAATGCCAAACGCGAGTTGGCAGCGGCCACGGAACTGTTGGTACAGCGCGATGATTTTTTCGATGGTGAGGCCATCCGAAAAAATCAAGGTCTTGGTCATCGGGTCTACGCGGTTGTTGCGGTAATGCTCAATCATGCGCTCGCCCCAAGTGAAGGGGTCGCCACTGTCGTGACGCGCGCCATCGAACAGTTTGCAAAAGTACATGTCGAAATCGCGCAAGAACGGCTCAATGCCGTACACATCGCTCAACGCAATGCCCAAGTCACCACGGTATTCGCGCGCCCACGTTTCAAAACCGAACACCTGGCTGTCACGCAAGCGTGGGCCCAAGGCTTGGCACGCTTGTAAATACTCATGCGCCATGGTGCCCAAGGGCGTGAGGCCAAGCTTCATGGCAAACAAGGCGTTGCTGGTACCGGCAAATTGCCCTTCAGACCCCGTGCCCAAGCGAGAAATCAAGACGCGCAAAATTTCTTCATGCCACGCTTTCGAGAAGCGGCGGCGTGTGCCGTAGTCGGCAATTTTCAAATCGCTCAAACGCTCGGCATGCAAGGCTTGAATTTTTTGATCCAGGCGCTTGCGCCCTTCCAAGAAATCGGGCACTTTTTGCGTGTTGCGAAAGTACACCTCGTTGACGATGGCCAACACGGGAATCTCAAACAAAATCGTATGCAGCCAAGGGCCTTGGATGCTGATGTCGATCTCGCCATTCGAGAGCGCATTCACTTGGATGTATTTTTCGTTGAGGCGAAACAGCCCCAAAAAATCCACAAAGTCACTCTTGATGAAACGCAGGCTGCGCAGCCAAGCCAACTCGGCATCTTGAAACTGCAAGCTGCACAGCGAGCGAATTTCGTCACGAATTTCCTGCACGTACGGCGCCAGCTGCACACCCGGATTGCGGCACTTGAACTTGTACGACACCTGCGCACTGGGAAACTGATGCAGCACAGCCTGCATCATGGTGAATTTATAAAGGTCGGTGTCGAGCAGGCTGGTGATGATCATGTGAAAGCAACTTTAAAAATTAGGCTACCCAATGGGTGAACTCATCCACGGGCACACGCGGTGTGACTAAAGTGTTGACCTTATCGGTTTCGTCGGCATAGCCCAACGACATACCGCACACAAGCATCTCGCCCTCGCCCGCGCTGATGTGCGGCAAGATGATGCTGTGAAATGCATTCCAAGCCGCTTGCGGGCAGGTGTGCAAACCACGCGCACGCGCAGCCACCATGATGTTTTGAATGAACATGCCGTAGTCCAGCATCGAACCGCGGCCCATGATGGGGTCGATGGTGAACATCAAACCCACAGGCGCATCAAAGAACTTGAAGTTACGTTGCTGTTGTTCGTGCATGCGGTCTTTGTCGGCTTTGCCGATGCCCAACAAGCCATACAGGCTCCAACCGTTTTCACGGCGACGGTCGATGTAGGGGCTGACCCATTGCGCGGGGTAATAGTCGTATTGCTCTTGGTATTGCTTGGCCACTTCGGGGTTGGCGCGAATGGCCTCGTGAGCGGCGCACACTTTGTCGACCAACGCATCACGTGTGGCACCTTGCAACACATAGACCTTCCAAGGCTGGGTGTTGGTGCCCGATGGCGCGCGACTGGCCACTTGCAAAATGTCTGTGATGAGTTCGCGCGACACGGCTTGTTGCGTGAAGGCACGCGCTGACATGCGTGAGGTGATGGCTTGGTCTACGGCGGCCACGTTTGAATTGGTCATGGGTGAGTCTCCTTTTCTTGATTTAGATCTTTGGTCAGATTTTGCCAGCGTCGCCAGTACGCATAGGCGACACGGTAGGTGTTGATTTGCACCTGGACGGTGTCGGTCATGTCACGGCCATACCCACCCGCCATCGAAAAGGCCAAGGGAATGCGTTTGGACCACGCCCAGTCAAAGACTCGGCGGTCACGGGCCTCTAGGCCATCAAAGCTCAGGCTCAAGCGCCCCAGGCGGTCGCCCTCGTGCGGGTCAGCGCCCGCCAGGTAAATCACCAAGCCTGGGTCAAAGCGAGCCTCTAGCTCAGTCAAGGCGTGTTCTAGCGCCTCTAAATAAGCCGCATCGTCACAGCCATCGGGCAGTTCAATGTCCAAATCACTGGCTTCTTTGTCAAACGGAAAGTTACGCGCCCCGTGCATCGACAGGGTAAACACCTGCGCATCTCGCTCAAAGATGCGCGCTGTGCCGTTGCCTTGGTGCACATCCAAATCAATGATGGCGACTTTCAAAGGCTGCTTGTGCACACGCCCCCACTCAGCCTGCATGAGGCGGGTGGCCACGGCGGCATCATTGAACACACAAAAACCACTGCCTTTGTCGGCATACGCGTGGTGCGTGCCGCCAGCGAGGTTGGCCGACACGCCCTGCCCGCCAAACAAGGCGGTGCGAGCGGCCATCACCGTGGCGCCTGCCGAGCGGCGTGAGCGCTCGACCATCGCCGGTGTCCATGGAAAGCCTATTTCTTTTTGCTGGGCATCACTCAACGTGCCCTGTACAACAGACTGGATGTAGCTGGGCGTGTGGACCAACGCCAGCTCGCCATCGCTGGCGGGTTCGGCGGCAGCCAGCTCAACGTCAGGCACATCGACACCCAAACGCTCGCGCAGCAGGCGGTACTTGGCCATGGGAAAGCGGTGGCCGGGCGGCAAGGGCAATACGAATTGGTCCGAATAAAAAGCGCGCATATCCCTTGGAAACCGCATGAAACAAGGCTGCATTGTCACCAATCTGCAAAAACCTTAGGTTTTAGAACCTCACCTCTAAACAGAGCGTCAAAGCCCCAAACCCTCTTGCAAAGCTCCGGGATAACCCTAAACTTCATCCCAATGCTGCACCGCAACATTTTTTGCAAGCTCACTTAACTTTCTGGAGTATTCACATGATCAACGTCGAACAAATCGCCGCCACCAACAAAGCCAACTTGGACAACCTGTTCGGTTTGTCAAACAAGGCCTTCGCTGGCGTTGAAAAAATGGTTGAACTCAACCTCACCGCTGGCCGCGCCGCTTTGGCCGAGTCTGCTGCTCACGCACAAGCCGTGATGGGCGTGAAAGACGCACAAGAACTGATCGCTTTGCAAACCAGCTTCTTGCAGCCTTTGGCTGAGAAGTCTGCTGCTTACAGCCGCCACATCTATGACATCGCTCAAGGCACTGGCGCTGACCTGACCAAAGGCTTCGAAGGCAAAGCCGCCGAAGGCCAACAAGCTGTTCAGGCTTACATCGAATCTGCTTTGAAAAACGCACCCGCTGGCTCTGAGCAAGCTGTGGCTTTCTTCAAGCAAGCCGTGACTGCCAGCAACACCGCTGTGGAATCTGTGCAAAAAGCCGTCAAGCAAGCTGCTGACTTGGCCGAATCACACATCCAAACAGCCACTGAAACAGCTGTGAAAGCTTCAAAAAGCGCTGCTAAGAAGCGTTAATTTGTAACGATTGTCTCCTCGGATTCTTCGTCACCTCAGGGTGCAGGAATCCCTTCAAGGGCTCGCCGCAAGGCGGGCCCCTTTTTTTTGCGCCTTTGTATCTGTACGCTTATTGCCCAGCCAAAGCGATTTTGAGCTTGGGCAAAGCTTGCAACATGGCAGCACGGCCTGCTTCAATGGAACGGCGACGGGATTTGAAGTCGGCGCTGCCCACATCGTTCAAAGCGGGGCGCACCACCAGGTCGGCCTCGCGGAGTTCGAAGCTGTTGATGCTTTTGCCCATGATGGTGAAGGTCTGCATCAAGATGTCAAACATGTCGCCGGTTTTGCCCGACTCGGGCGGGCTAGAAATGTCGATGGCCAACACGTACTCGGCCCCCATCTGACGCGCGTAACGCACAGGCACAGGCGACACCAAGCCACCATCCACAAACTCTCGGCTGCCAATGCGCACCGGCTCAAACACCGAAGGCACCGAACTAGACGCGCGCACCGCCGTGCCCACATCGCCGCGCTGGAACAAAATGCCATCGCCGGTTTTTAAATCGGTGGCCACGATGCCCAGAGGCATCTTCAGTTCTTCAATGCGACGGCCACCCGTTTGCTTGTTGACGTAACGGGCCAAACCATCGCCGCGCATCATGCCGCGTCCGAGCAAAGGCACAGTCCAGTCGGTGATGGTGGCTTCTTCCATGGTTTCGGCTGCTTTTTGCAACTGCGCACCATCTTTGCCACTGGCATAAAACGCGGCCACCACGCTACCGGCCGAGGTGCCCACCACCAAGTCGGGCTTGATGCCCGCTTCTTCCAACACCTGAATCACGCCCACGTGCGCAAAGCCACGCGCCGCACCGCCGCCCAAGGCCAAGCCAAACTTGGGCACACGTTTGGCCACGGGCGTTTCTGGTTGGCCGCTTTCTGTGGGCGCCAAAGGCCCGCGCGAAGAACAGCCGGCTAACACAGCCAAACTCAAAACCAACACCCAAGCACGCGCGCTGGACGGTGCAAACAACAAACGCAAATTCATGCAAAAGCCTTAACAAATAAATCTCTAACTAGGGATTGTCCTAGATGGCCGTCACAAGCGCTCAGCATCCCGCATAATTGACGTTTACGTAAACGTAAACCAACTTTCAAAATACGGGAGACCCTCATGGACATCAAAGGCAAAGTTTTCATCGTCACCGGCGCCGCATCGGGCTTGGGCGAAGGCACGGCACGTGCGCTCGCCGCTAAAGGCGGCATCGTGGTCATCGCCGACATGCAAGCCGACAAAGGCGAAGCCGTGGCCAAAGAGATTGGCGGCGCCTTTGTGAAATGTGATGTGAGCAACGAGGCCGACGGCCAAGCCGTGGTCGCCAAAGCCGTGTCCTTGGGCAAACTCATGGGCTTGGTCAACTGCGCGGGCGTGGCGCCTGCCGAAAAAACCGTGGGCAAAAACGGCGCACATGCGCTGAGCAACTTCACCCGCACCATCACCATCAACTTGGTGGGCAGCTTCAACATGATTCGCTTGGCCTCTGAAGCCATGTGCCACAACGAACCCGAAGCCACCGGCGAGCGCGGGGTGTTGATTTCTACCGCATCCGTGGCGGCTTACGACGGCCAAATTGGCCAAGCCGCTTACAGCGCCTCCAAAGGCGGCATCGTGGGCATGACCCTGCCCATCGCCCGCGACCTGGCACGCAATGGCATTCGCAACATGACCATCGCCCCCGGCATCATGGGCACGCCCATGTTGTTTGGCATGCCCCAAGAAGTGCAAGACGCACTGGCTGCAGGCGTGCCCTTCCCTTCACGCTTGGGCACCCCACAGGACTACGCCAAGCTGGCCCTGCACATTTTTGAGAACGATTTGCTCAATGGCGAAGTGATTCGTTTGGACGGCGCGATTCGTTTGGCACCGAAATAAAGAACTGGCCAAGTGGGAAAGGCGGGAGTGCCTGCCTAGAATCTGTGCTCTCTCGCTTTTCTCTCACATGGCCATCCCCCAGCACTTCATCCAAGAACTTCTCGCCCGCGTCGACGTGGTCGAGGTGGTGGGTCGCTATGTGCAGCTCAAAAAGGGCGGGGCCAACTTCATGGGGCTGTGCCCGTTCCACGGGGAGAAGTCGCCTTCGTTTTCGGTCAGTCCCGCGAAACAGTTTTTTCATTGCTTTGGGTGCGGCAAAAACGGCAATGCGATTGGCTTCTTGATGGAGCACGCGGGCATGACCTTCGTCGAAGCGGTGAAGGACCTGGCACAAAACGTCGGCATGCAAGTGCCCGAAGACGACGCCTCGCCGCAAGACCGCGAGCGTGCGGCACAGCAACGCCAAAAACAAGCCACGCTCACCGACGTGTTGGAAAAAGCAGGCGAGTCATTTCGCAAACATTTGCGCAACTCACCCAAAGCGATTGAGTATTTCAAAGGCCGTGGCCTGAGTGGCGAAATCGCCAAACAATTTGGCCTGGGCTACGCGCCAGAAGGTTGGCGCAGCTTGGCCAGTGTGTTCCCCGACTACCAAGACCCGCTGCTCGCAGAGAGTGGCTTGGTCATCGTGAACCAAGAAGACGGCGAAGAAGAAAAACGCTACGACCGCTTCCGAGACCGTATGATGTTCCCCATCCGCAACGTCAAGGGCGAGTGCATTGGCTTTGGTGGCCGCGTGTTGTTTGAGGGCACACCCAAGTACCTCAACTCACCAGAAACGCCTGTGTTCAGCAAAGGCCGCGAGTTGTATGGCTTGTTCGAAGCCCGCAATGCGCTGCGCGACGCCGGCTACGTGCTGGTGACCGAAGGCTACATGGACGTGGTGGCCTTGGCACAGCTGGGCTTTCCCAACGCGGTGGCCACGCTGGGCACGGCCTGCACGACCGACCACGTACAAAAACTGTTTCGCTTCACCGACAACGTGGTGTTCAGCTTTGACGGCGACAGTGCGGGTCGCCGCGCTGCACGCAAAGCGCTGGATGGCGCACTCCCCTACGCCACCGATGTGCGCAGCGTGAAGTTTTTGTTCTTGCCGCAAGAGCACGACCCCGACAGCTACATCCGCGAATTTGGCAAAGAAGCCTTTGCCCACTGCGTGACCGAAGCCATGCCGCTGAGCCGCTTTCTGATCGAAGTGGCCCGCGAAGGTTGTGACTTGCACACGGCGGAAGGCCGCGCCCACATGGCCAGCAACGCCAAGCCCATGTGGATGGCCTTGCCCGATGGCGCGCTCAAGCGCCAGTTGCTCAGCGAAATCGCCGAGCTGGCCGATCTAGGCAACCACGAGCTACAAGACCTGTGGATGCCCGCGGCCCCTGCTGCTGCGCCTACACGCACGGGCGAATTTAAAAAATCATCCAAGTTCAAACCCCGCGAGTCCTACGCGCCCAAAACCTACAAGCGCGGCACACGGCTGATTCCCCAAGGCCGCGCCGACCACGCCGCGCGGGTGCTGCTCTCGCACATGGACTTGTGGGAAGACCTCTCCACCGAAGACCACAACCTCTTGTGCGAGCTGGCCCCACCCCACGGCCCACTGTTTGTGTGGCTGGACCACCAACACCACGAACACGGCAACCAAGCCTGGGGCGCGCTGCGCGAAGGCCTGCGTGAACATGAATCGGAAGATCTCGCCCTGCGCGTGATGGCCTCGGCCTTCACGCCCTTGCTGGACGACGAAGGCAAACCCATGCCCGAAAGCCTGACGCCAGAGCAACAACGCAAAGAAGCGGGCTTAGAGCTGCGCGGCATCTTGAACAAAATTTTGTTTGAAAGCCTAGACGCGCAAATGAAAGAGGCCATTGCTGAGGCCGCGGCTGATCCCACGGCCATGCAGCGCTACAAAGCACTGTTTGAGCGGCGCAAACAGCTGGGCCTGATCCCGCAAAAATTGGTCGAAAGCCAAGACTGACGCGCCTGCGGCTAATTCAATGTCGCATTTTTGGGTATAATCCACACTTAGCAAGTGCGACAGCAGCACCTCCGGGCCCGGCTAACCGTGACACAAGCGCACGACTCGCCACCTTACCGCAAGGACTGCATTCCAAATGTTCGCCCAATCCGCTTGCTTCTAGAGGTTCACACTTCACCCCCCTTTTTCTTTTCCCGCGCCGGGTTTTTGTGGCGCTGTGTATTTGTTTCTTTGATGTCTAGGAGTTTTCATGCCCGTTGACCGCAAGTCCAAGAAGCCTGCCAAACCTGTGGCCAAGACGGTTGCTAAACCTGTGAGCAAAAAGCCAGCACCTGCTGCGCCCAAAGCAGCAGCCAAGCCCCCCGTCAAAGCCGCTGTCAAAGCAGTTACTAAGCCAACCGCAAAACCCGTTGCAAAAACAGCTGCCAAACCGGCAGCCAAGCCAGCAACGAAAGCCAAGTCAGTGCCCGCATCGAAATCAAAAACAACTGCTAAGACAACCAAAGCAGAAGACACCAAGAAAAAAACTTCGGCCGTAGAAGCCCATGCGCCAAAAGCAGCGGCCAAAAAAGCCCCTGCTAAAAAAGCCACCAAAGCCAAAGGCAAAAAAGCCGGGGCTGATGACGAAGACCTCGGCGACATCGAAGCCGACCTCGAAGGCGAACCTGTCGTCGAAGCCGGTGCAGAAAAAGTCAAACCCCTGCGCATGAAAATCAGCAAGGCCAAAGAACGTGCCTTGATGAAAGAATTCGGTTTGGACGAAACCGTGCTGTCTGAAGAAGACATGCAAAAGCGTCGCTCACGTCTGAAGACCCTGATCAAACTCGGTAAGACACGTGGCTACCTGACGCACGGCGAAATTTCTGACCACTTGCCCGACAAGCTGGTCGATGCTGAAACCCTCGAAGTGGTGATCAGCATGTTGAACGACATGGGCGTGGCTGTTTACGAACACACCCCTGACGCAGAAACCCTGCTGCTCAACAACAACACCCCAACGGCAGCGACCGAAGAAGAAGCCGAAGAAGAAGCCGAAGCCGCGCTGTCCACCGTGGACAGCGAATTCGGCCGCACCACCGACCCCGTGCGCATGTACATGCGCGAAATGGGCACGGTCGAGTTGCTGACCCGCGAAGGTGAAATTGAAATTGCCAAGCGCATCGAAGGAGGCTTGATGGACATGATGGCTGCGATCAGCGGCTCACCAGCGACCATCGCTGCTGTGCTGGTCATGGCCGAAGACATTCGTGAAAACAAAGTCGTCATCTCGACCATCGTTGACGGTTTCAACAACCTCAACGAAGCCGACGACTATGTGGCCGAAGAAGACTTCGACGAGTTCGACGAAGAAGATGACGACGACGGCAAAGGTGGCTCTAAGGCTCTGACCAAGAAACTGGAAGAGTTGAAGAACGCCGCCTTGGAGCGTTTCGACCGCATGATTGTGTTGTTCGAAAAACTCCGCAAAACCTACGACAAAGAAGGCTACGGCACACCTGCTTATGTGAAAGCACAAACGGCTTTGACCACCGAGTTGATGGGCATTCGCTTCACCGCGAAGACCATTGAAAAGTTGTGCGAATCTGTGCGCGGCCAAGTGGATGATGTGCGTAAAAACGAACGCGAATTGCGTCGCATCATTGTGGACAAGTGCGGCATGCCACAAGCCACCTTCATCAAAGACTTCCCACCGAACTTGCTCAACCTCAAGTGGGTGGAAAAGCAAGCGGCGGCTGGCAAACCATGGTCCACCACCATGGGCCGCTACATCCCTCCGGTGCAAGACTTGCAGCAAAAGCTGATTGACTTGCAGTCCCGCGTGGTCGTGCCTTTGGAACAACTCAAAGACATCAACAAACGCATGAACGCCGGCGAACGCAGCTCACGCGGCGCGAAGAAAGAAATGATCGAAGCCAACTTGCGTTTGGTCATCTCAATCGCCAAGAAGTACACCAACCGTGGCTTGCAATTCCTGGACTTGATCCAAGAAGGCAACATCGGCTTGATGAAGGCCGTGGACAAGTTTGAATACCGTCGCGGCTACAAGTTCTCGACTTACGCCACTTGGTGGATTCGCCAAGCGATCACGCGCTCCATCGCCGATCAAGCGCGCACCATCCGTATCCCTGTGCACATGATCGAAACGATCAACAAGATGAACCGCATCAGCCGCCAACACTTGCAAGAGTTTGGTTTCGAGCCAGATGCCAGCGTCTTGGCCGAGAAGATGGAAATTCCAGAAGACAAGATCCGCAAGATCATGAAGATCGCCAAAGAGCCAATCTCGATGGAAACACCGATCGGTGACGATGACGACAGCCACTTGGGCGACTTCATCGAAGACAGCGTCAACACCGCGCCTATCGAAGCTGCCATGCAAGCAGGCTTGCGCGATGTGGTGAAAGACATCTTGGATGGTCTGACACCACGCGAAGCCAAAGTGCTGCGCATGCGCTTTGGTATCGAAATGGCCAGCGACCACACCTTGGAAGAAGTGGGCAAACAGTTTGACGTCACGCGCGAGCGCATCCGTCAAATCGAAGCCAAGGCTTTGCGCAAGTTGAAGCACCCCAGCCGCAGCGACAAACTGCGCAGCTTCATCGACACGATGTAAGCAACCTCACCTGCCTCGCTTTTTGCGAAGCAACAAAAAACCCCGCCAGTTTTCACCGGCGGGGTTTTTCTTTTGGGGTTTTGTTTTATTCAGTCGCCAACGCCATCACGCCTGTGGCCGTGTTGGAAATTGGGATGTGATAGTTCTGGTGCACAGGCTTCACGTGGTCGCCCAAAGCGCCGCGCATGGCCAACCACATCACCAGCTCCACACCTTGCGTGCCGGTCTTTTCAACCAACTCGTGGATGCTGAACTGCGTGGCCCACTCGGGGTTCTTTTGCAGGCTGTCCATGAACTCCAAATCAAACGCTTTGTTGATGTGGCCAGCACGTTCACCGTCGAGTTGATGGCTCAAACCACCCGTGCCCAACACCACCACATTCAAATCGCTGTCCCAGCTGCGAATGGCGTCACCCACGGCTTTGCCTAAGTTGTAGCAGCGCTTGGCCGATGGCAATGGGAACTGCACGGTGTTGATGCAAATCGGCACGGTCAACACGGGACATGTGTCGCCTGGCCAAAACAACTTGAGCGGCAAAGTGAACGCATGGTCAACCAACATTTCTTGGCACGTCACCACATCAAATTCTTTCTCCACCAGCTCGTTGATGATGTGCCATGACAAATCAGGCGCACCTTTGAACGGTGGCAAGGTGGGAATGCCCCAGCCTTCATCGGCGTTGTTGTATTGCGCTGCAGCGCCCACGGCAAAGGTGGGCATTTTGTCGAGGAAGAAGTTCAAACCGTGGTCGTTGTAAAACACCACCGCCACATCGGGCTTGACCTTGCCCAACCACTCGTGAATGGGTGGGAAGCCATCAAAGAAGGGCTTCCAATACGGGTCTTGCTGAATGCCTTTGGCAATCGCGCCGCCGATGGATGGGATGTGTGATGAGGCGAGGCCGCCAACGATATTTGCCATGGTGTGTCTCCTTGATGTTTATTGGTGAGCTGCAGCGCGCAGCTTGGCTTTGAATTCTTCTTTGGTCATGCCGGTTTGGGCCGCGCCCAGGTCTTGCACGTCCAAGCCCAAAATGCCAGCGAACTTGGCGAGGTAATACACATTGCCACCGGCTGCAATCAGACCCAGCACATCGCGTGTGCGAATGGCGTCGGCTTGCTGTGCGTTCAAGCCGTACTGCACCATGTACGCCTCTTCGTCGGCTTTGAAGGCATTGCGGTTGTCAGCGCTGTTGAACGAGTAGCACATCTTGTTGAGGGCATAGCCTTTTTGGGCTTGGTCACCGTCAAACAAAGTGGTTCCAAAAATGGGTTCAGGTTTGTGGCTCATGGTTGTCTCCGTGATTGAAGTTTTTCAATGGATCGGAGTGTGGGCGTTTCAACCCATAAAATAAACAGCGCATTACTCATTTATTCCATGAAAAAATTTAATCACTTAGATTTGGACGGTCACCTGCTGCATTTGCTCAGCACGGTCATTGAGCAAGGCTCGGTCACCGCAGCAGCCAATGCGCTGGGCATCACACAGTCGGCCGTGAGCCACCAGCTCGACCGCTTGCGCGCCATCGTGGGCGACGCCTTGTTTGTCAAATCAGGGCGCGGCATTGTGCCCACGGCGCGGGCGGAAGCCTTGGCTTTGCAAGCCCAAGGACTGCTGACTCAGTTGCAAGGCTTTGTGCACAGTGGCGCATTTGAGCCTGCGCGCCTGACCCAATGTTTCACCATCGCCGCCAATGATTTGCAGCGTGACTTGCTGCTGCCGGGCTTGTTGAACCGCTTGCAAGCCCAAGCTCCGGGCGTCACGCTGCGCGTGGTGCCGTCGGATGTGCCCAGTGCTGACATGCTGCGCGCACAAGACTGCCAGTTGGTCATCAGCCCTCGCCCGCCAGATGCCACCGACATCAAACACAAGCGCTTGTTTGCCGACAGCTACCGTGTGTTCTACGACCCGCAGGTGCGCAAAGCTCCGCGGTCGCTCAAAGCCTATGAGGCAGCCGAGCACATCACCGTGGTGCACCAACCGCGTCGCAGCTTAGACATTGATGAACTGCTGCTGAAAAAAGGCGTGCAACGCCGTTTTTCGGCTACCTTGAGCAGTTTTGCAGGTGTGGCAGCTTTCGTGGCTGGCACCGAGCGCTTGGCCACCCTGCCCGGCTTGCTGCGCCAAGGTTTGCTGCGCGGCTTGGCAGATGCGCCAGCCCCCTTTGAAACACCCGAAATGCCCATGTATGCCATCTGGCATGTGCGGCACCAACAAGACCCTGTGCACGCTTGGTTGCGGGAGTTGTTGTTTGCTGCTTGATACGTTTACGCGAACTCTTCGGTATCCACCTCAGACGCATTGACCGCGTTGTAACGCGCCCCCTTCACCGTCTGCGGGTTGATGAGCGTGTCCAACTGCTGCATCTGCTCAGCCGACAACACCACATCGGCGGCGGCGATGTTGTCTTCGAGGTGGCGAATGTTTTGTGTGCCGGGAATCGGGATGAGTTTGCTGTCTTTGTGTAGCAACCAAGCCAACGCCAGCTGCGCGGGCGTGCAACCCACTTGGCGTGCGATGGCTTGGTAGGCATCAAGCAAAGGCAAGTTGGCGGCATAGGTGTCCGCAGCAAAGCGTGGCATGGCTCGGCGAATGTCGTTGGCGGCCAAGCTGCTGACATCGCGTAAATCACCACACAAGAAGCCACGCGCCACGGGGCTGAAAGCCACAAAGGTGGTGCCCAGTTCTTCACAGGCTTTGAGCACAGCGATTTCGGGGTTGCGTGTCCACAGCGAATATTCGGTTTGCACCGCCGCAATGGGGTGCACGGCGTGCGCTTTGCGCAGCGTGGTGGCCGAGACTTCGCTCAAACCAATCTCGCGAATCTTGCCTGCGCGCACCAGGTCGCTCAAAGCGCCCACGCTGTCCTCGATAGGCACTTGTTTGTCCCAGCGATGCAGGTAGTACAGGTCAATCACATCGGTACCCAAACGCGACAAGCTGTCTTCGCAGTTTTGGCGAATCGCTTCAGGACGGCCATTGATGACGCGCTTCACGCCATCGGGGAACGACACACCCGCCATGCCGCCTTTGCTGCACAAGGTGATTTCACTGCGATGTGCTTTGAGGGCGCGACCGACCAACAGTTCGTTGGTGCCAAAGCCATACAAAGCGGCGGTATCAAACATCGTCACGCCGAGGTCTAGGGCGCGATGAATGAGTGCCTCCCCCACTTCAGGCGCGGGTGGCGCGCCATAAGCGTGGCTGAGGTTCATGCAGCCAAGGCCAATGGCTGAAACTTGGTAGGGGCCGAGTTGACGTTGTTTCATACAGAAGCTTGTGTGCGAGTCCAAGCAGGCAACGGGGCTGAACGGTGCAGCACGTTGTCGTGCAGCCATGTGGCGCTTATGCGCGCGCGCTCGGCCACAGTGGCCAAGGGCAGTTGTTGGTAGTCGTCGTTGAAGACTTCAAAGCTGTAGTCGCCACGGTAACCAATGCGATCTAGGCGCAGCACCAAGTCAGCCAAGGCTTCGCTGTGCACACCTTCGCCTGGGAACACACGGAAGGTGCGTGCGGTGGTCATGCGGTCTTCAAAGGTGGGCGTTTCGTTCCACATGAAGTCAGACAGTTGCACCAAGAAAATTTTCTCGGGGTCGAGGTCTTCAATCGCATCCAGCGGTGTGTTGGCCGCGAAGATGTGGAACGAGTCCAAACCAATGCCGAGGTTGGGGCAATCGGCGCGGCACACCACATCCCAAGACGTGTTGAACTCGTTGACCGTGCGGCCCCATGACAAACCTTCGTAAGCCACTTTGATCCCCAAGGGCAAGGCCAACATGGCGAGCTTTTTCAAATCGCGGGCGATGTGATCGAGGTCATCGGTGGCATGGCGTGAGGTGGACGAACACGCCAACAACACTTTGCTGCCCGTGGCCGCGCACATCTCCAACATCGATTTGGCGATGTCCACTTTGTAGCCGTGCAAATGACCAGACAAACCTTCAAAGTCGCGCAACACCTGAAAACCTGTGGGACGCAAACCGCTGGCCTGCACGGCGGCCACGGCGGCAAGCACGCCGCCGGGGTGTGTGACCAAGTCACGCGCCATGAGCATGACTTGTGAGAAGCCTGCGTCTTTCATCGCCGACAGCTTGGCTTCTAAAGAGCCCGCCATCGTGATGGTGTCCATGCCGAAGCCGTCGAGTAAGTTCATGGCGTGGCCTTTTTATTAGTCTTTGTGAACCAGCTCAAACGACACCGAGCCCAAGGCGCTGCGTGTGAGCGCGCCACGGTCTTCGGGGTGCAACTGGGTGGACTCGACAAACTCCACGCCACGCGCTTTGAGTGCCGCAACCGCAGCGCCCACATCGACCGCGCCCAAACCAATGCGTTGCAAGCACTCGGGCGATTCATCGGTGTCCATCCAAGGATCGGGTTCGATCAGTTGCCACAAGAAGTTGCCACACGGGCTCTTCATCAATTTGCCTTTGGGCAAGATGCCAAAACGTTGGTCATCGGGCACAAAGCTGAAATCAAACATGTGTTCAAAGTAGGCCAACCAGTCGGCACTGCGACCTGCACCGATGTACTGCACCACGCCAAAGTAGCTCATGCCAGCGGTGGCTTCTGGGTGTTGGTCCACGGTGGGGATGGGTTTGAAATCGATGTCGTAAATCGAAAACTCTTGCCAACGGTCCACAAAATAAAAGCGGCTGCCGCCTGGGCCGTGGATGGCAGGAATGTGCAGCTCCATCGCTTGCGCTTGGCTGGTCACATTCCATGCGCCCAACTCCATGCAGCGGGTGTGCGCTTGCAGCGCATCACGCACGCGGAAAGCCACAGCAGAAATCACGGGTTGGCCATCGGTGGTGGCGCTCACACGCGCGTCATCAGGGCTGGCGTTGACCACCAAGTTCATGCCGCCTTGGCGGTACAAGGTCACCTCACGCGAGCGGTGGCGTGCCACGGGGCGAAAGCCCATGTTCTCTAGCACTTGGCCCAGCGCCTGTGGGCGGCTGGTGGCGTATTCGATGAACTCGATCCCGTCTAAGCCCAAACGATTGGGCATGTCGGGCACGGACTCGCGGTGTTGAGATGGCAAGGTCATCAAATACTCCAAGAAAAATTAGTAACTCAGCTGTGCCACATCGCGCAACACGTCAGCCGTGGTGGTGGGCAAGTCGAAGTATTCCAAGTAGGCAGGGATTTGTTCAAACAACATGTCCGAGCCCACCTGCACGCGGCAGCCACGGTTCTTGGCGGCTTGCAAGAAGGCAGTCATTTCGGTTTTCATCACCACCTCGCCCACAAAGGCGTCAGGCGAAATGCGCGACACATCCATTGGCAAAGCATCGCCTTCGTTCATGCCCATGGGCGTGGCGTTGACCACCAAGTCGTGGTCAGCGGGGTCGTTTGAGCCCGTGCGCACATCGATCTGAGGGTAGTTTTGTTTCAGGCGTTGGCCCAAGGCCTCGGCAGAGGCGGTGTTCACATCAAACAAGCTGATGGCGGCAATGCCTGCACCTGCGAGAGACGCTGCAATGGCGCAACCCACACCGCCTGAGCCGACCACCAACACGCGCTTACCTGTGAGGTCAAAGCCCTTGCGTTGCACGCCGCGCACAAAGCCTGCGCCGTCAAACATGTCGCCGACCAAACGGCCATCCGCCAATTTTTTCACGGCATTGCAAGCCCCGGCCACGCGCACGGTGGCGGTCACTTCGTCGAGCAAGCCCACGGTCACCACCTTGTGCGGCATGGTGATGAGTGCACCGCAAATGTTGGTGAGGCTGAAAACTGATTTCAAAAACACCGGGTAGTCAGGCGTTTGGCAGCCCATGGGCACCACCACCGCATTGATGCCCGCACTGGCGAAGTACGGGTTGTAAATCATGGGTGACTTGAAGGAATGTGTGGGATAGCCGATGTGGGCAATCAGCTGCGTGTTGCCATTGATAGAAATGCCGTGCTTGCTCATGGTGTTTTATTTAGAAGATTGAACGGCAGACACAGCTGCACGCAAAGCCAACAAATAGCTGTCCGCGCCAAAGCCACAGATTTGGCCTTTCACAATTTCGGCAAACACCGACTTGTGGCGGAACTCTTCACGTGCATGGATGTTGGACATGTGCAATTCAACAATCGGACATGTGAGGATGGCCAAGGCATCTCGAATGCCGTAGCTGTAATGCGTCCAGGCTCCGGCGTTGATCAACACAGCGTCTACGCCATCTAAAAAACCTTTGTGTATGCGCTCGCACATATCACCTTCGTGATTGGTTTGAAAACACTCCACTTGCGCGCCCAACTCGCCACCCAACTTTTGCAAGCTGGCATTGATTTCGTCGAGCGTGATGGTGCCGTATTGCACGGGGTCGCGCTTGCCAAACATATCGTGGTTGATGCCATGCAGCATGAGAATTTTCAAAATAATCTCCTGATATCAGTTCGTCTAAAAACGCGAAACCCTGCAAAGACAGGGTTTCGCGTGGGGTGCGTTACTTGCGCAGCTTGGTCAATTCAGCTTGCAATTCGCTCACAGTCGCAGCGATAGGTTCGCCGTGCTTGGCAATCACAGGCTTCATCTTCTCACGAAGGATGGCCATTTCAGAGGCTGGCAATGTGGTGACTTGCATGCCGTTCTTCTTCAAGTTGTCCAGCAAGCTGGCTTCCAGAGCACGTGCAGTGCTGCGTTGGAACTTGGCAGACTCAGCGGCAGCGTCAGCAACGATTTTTTTCTCAGCAGCGTTCAAGGTGTCCCAGAACTTTTTGCTAATCACCACAGACTGTGGGTTGTATTGATGGCCCGTCAAAGCCAAGTGCTTTTGCACTTCGAAAAGTTTGGCGCTATTGATGGTGGGGATGGGGTTTTCTTGACCGTCCACAGCACCTTGCTCCAAAGCGGCATACACCTCTGGCCATGGCAGTGGTGTGGGGTTAGCACCCAAGGCTTTGACCCAATCCACGTTGATGGGGTTAGGAATGACGCGCAACTTCAGGCCTTCGATATCAGACACTTTGTTGATGGCACGCTTGCCGTTTGAAAGGTGGCGGAAACCCAGCTCGTAATAAGCCAAACCGATCAAACCTTTTTCTTCCAACTTGGCATGCATCTTCTTGCCAAAGGCACCGTCGACAACCGTGTCAGCTTCTTTGCCGCTGGCAAACATGAAGGGGAAGTCGAACACGCCGAAGTCTTTGACTTGGCTGGCGAAGATGCCCGAGTTCATGGAAGCCATCTCCAATGTGCCGCCTTGAATGGCGGACACGTTGGCCTGGTCGCTACCCAAAGTACCGCCTGGGAACAGGTTGACCTTGATCTTGCCGCCAGAGTTTTTCTCAACGATTTCTTTGAATTTCTCCATACCTTGCACGATGGGGTGACCCGCAGTGTTCTGGTTAGCGAACTTGATGGTTTTCTCTTGTGCCGAAGCGATGCCCATGGCAGCCAAGGCCATCGTAGCGATCACGGTTTTGATAAATACACGTTTCATGTCAGTGTCTCCTGATGAACTTTGCGGTCGTACGCCAAACAAAAAAGTTCCACGGTCTGGCGTACCCGAACAGACTGTGGAAAAGAAAAATCAATAGAACCAGCGAGCGGGAACCATGACGAGTTGTGGGAATGCCACCATCGCAAACATGATGATGAACTGAGCCACCATGAACGGCATCACACCACGTGTGACCTCATCCATGCTGACCTTGCCTACACCTGCCACAGCATTCAGCACGGTCCCTACAGGTGGTGTGATCAAGCCAATCGCATTGTTGATGATGAACAAGACACCAAAGTACACGGGGTCAATACCAGCAGCTTTCACGACAGGCATCAGCACAGGTGTGAGCAACAAAATGGTGGGCGTCATGTCCAAGGCCGTGCCCACCAACATGGTGATCACCATGATGGCCAGCATCAACAAACGAGGGCTATCCAACAAAGGTTGCAACAAGACGATCAATTCAGCCGGTAAATTAGCCACCGTGATCAACCAAGCTGACACCATGGCGGCGGCCACCAAGAACATCACAATCGCACTGGTTTTGGCTGACGCCACAAACAAGGGATACAAGCTTTTGAAGTTAAGTTCTTTGTAAATAAACGTCGAAATGAGCAAGGCATACACAGCAGCAACCACAGCGGCTTCCGTGGGTGTGAACACACCGAACTTCAAACCAAACACCACGATCACAGGCAACACCAAAGCCCAAGTGGCTTCGCGCAGAGCTTCGCGGATTTCGCCAAACGATTTACGCGGTGGAACGCTGACCACCTCTTGGCGAGCCAACCACCACCAAGTGATCCATAAGGAACCACCCAACAAGATGCCAGGCACGATACCGGCCATGAACAACTTAGAAATCGACACGTTGCCGGCCACTCCAAAAATCACAAAACCAATGCTCGGTGGAATCACCGGCGCGATGATGCCAGCAGAAGCGATCAAACCCGCAGAACGCGCGCGGTCATGTCCAGCAGCCACCATCATGGGCAACAGCAGTGACGCCAGTGCCGCGGCGTCCGCCACAGCAGAGCCCGACAAGGCGGCCATGATCACAGCCGCCATGATGGTCACATAACCCAAGCCACCTTTGATGTGGCCCACGCAAGCCATTGCAAAGTTCACGATGCGGCGTGACAAACCACCCGCGTTCATGATTTCGCCAGCCAGCATGAAGAATGGCACGGCCAGCAGCGGGAAGCTGTTGGAGCCTTCGATCAAGTTTTGCGCCAAAATTTGCGCGTCAAACATGTTCATGTGCCACATCAGCGCAGCACCGCAGAGCAACAAAGAGAAGGCGATTGGGATACCCAATGCCATGGAACCCATCAGGGAAAAGAGAAATACAGTGATCGTCATGGTCTTATTCCTTGAGTGGGTTTAGTGGCTGTCGCCGTGAGGGACTTCTTCAGATTCTTGGATCATCACCAAGTCTTCGTCGCGAATTTGACCCGTGAGCAAGCGCAGCAGCTCAACAGCAAGAATCAACCCACCCAACACAGCAAACAAAATGCCGGGCAAATACACCCAGCTCATCGAAGCTTCCATCACCGCACTCGTACTGTCCAAGTTGATGACCGCTTGCTCATACGCACCGCGGAACAACAACCAGCATGCGAACAACATCAAGACGTACGAAGCGCCTAAGCAAATCTTTTTGCCAAACGGACCTAAGCGGCTCACCAACATGTCAGTCCCTAAATGACCGTGTTCCTTCAGGGCCACGATGGCGCCCAAAAAGGTCATCCACACAAAGGCCCAACGTGACAACTCTTCAGACAAGGTGATGCCAGAGTTCATGGCGTAACGCAAAAATACGTTACCAAACACCAGCACCACCATCAGAGCCAGGCAAAAGGCAATCGCGGCTTCCAGCACTCGGCAGCAGCGATCCAAAATTAGGTTAAACATGAGGAAGATCCTTAAAGAATATGGGCTGGAACAAAATGTACAAAACAGTTACTTTGTGGCATGTCAGTGAAAACCCGCATTTAAATCACGCATAGCAAACTATCTGTTATGCCAAATTGGAATAACTCACAAAACGCAGAACCATGTCCACCACGCTTTGGCGTCGTGCAGCCAAAGCTTTGGCGGTTTGGCCGTTGCGTTTGAAAATCAAATCGAAGGTGTAGCGGTTGGACACGTTGAAAAAAGTCAACGCCGAAATAGACGCGTGGATGTCGATGGGGTCCAGCCCCTTGCGAAACACCCCTGCTTTCACACCGCGTTTGTACAGCGCTTCGATGGCCTGAATCACCGACACGTTGAGCTCTTGAATCAGCTTGCTTTGCGCCAGATACTCCCCGCGCTGCATGTTCTCGGAAATGACCAAGCGCACAAAGTCTTGGTTGCTGTGGTGGTGATCGAAGGTAAAGCCCACCAGCGCCTTGAGCGCCTCGACGGGCGACAGATCGGCCAGGTGCAGCTCGGCTTCGGTGGCACGGATGCGGCGATACGCGTCTTCCAGCACGGCCAGGTACAAGCCCTCTTTGCTGCCGTAGTAGTAATAGATCATGCGCTTGCTGGTGTGCGTGGCGGCGGCAATCGCATCGATACGCGCCCCCGCCAAGCCCTTGGCCGCGAACTCTTGCGTGGCCACGGCCATGATGCCAGCCATCGTCCGCTCGGGATCGTTGGTGCGCTTGGGCGCCTTGCGTGCGGAATGTACCGTTTCGTTCATTCATAAAGTATAGAACGCAAGACATGGGGTGTAGACACCAGAAGAACCCTAATACGTCAGGCGGCCGTGTGCCACGCGTGCGTCAAGAATTCAAAGCTGTGGCGCATGGCCGCGACCGGCTCACCTTTGAAGCCGCACTCGGCACTGAGCAAACCACGGTAACCGCTGCGCTTCAAATGGCGCATGAATTCCGGATAGTCATAGCTGCCAGTGCCTGGGTTCAAGCGTCCCGTATCGGCCAAATGGATGTGTTGCACCCAATCGCCCTGCTCAGACAAGGTGGCCAAAGGCTCGTTCTCTTCATCCATGTGATAGAAATCAGCAAGGCCACGCACCTCGGCGCGGTTGAGTTGCTGGGCCAAGCGCACGCCATCGGCCACACTGTTGACCAAGTTGGACTCTTTGGTGTTGAGCGGCTCAATCACCAGCGTCGTGCCCACACCTTTCAGCGCATCCGCACACCAAGACAAGGCGTGCAAAAACTCATCTTCCGCTTGAGCTTGCGACCATCCTTGCGGGATATTGCGTGTCCACCCACTGCCCAAGACCACGATGCGACTTTGGGCCAACGCCAGCATGGCCACCACGCGGTCAAAGTAAGCACGGTTGCGCGCCTCATTTTTTTCTGCACCAACGAGTCTGAAATCATGCGGGAACAAATAGCTCATGGCCAATGCCGGCAATGGCAAGTCGCGCACCAGTGCTTTGGCTTCTTCAAAGGCTTGGTCATCTTCTAGCTTCATGGGGACGAGCTGTACTTCGATGTAGTCCAAGCCTGCTTGGTGCATGTCGGCAGCGCGTTCCAGTGGGCCGCACCAACCGATCGGAGGGGTATGAATTTGCATGAATCGCTTTCGTTAAACCAAAGGAACACGGATGCGTTCAATCACAGCCGCTGTATCAGGGCGCACACCGCGCCACCACGCAAAGGCTTCTGCCGCTTGCTCAGCCAACATGCCCACGCCATCGGCGATGTGTTTGACGCCTGCGTTTTGCGCCAAACGCAAAAAGGGTGTGAGGCCTTTGGCATACGCCAGCTCGTAGGCCAATCCATTGGGGGCAAAGACCGTAGCGGGCACGGGCGGCAAGTCGCCCGTCAAACTGGCCGATGTGGCGTTGAACACCACATCAAACTGTTCGCCCACCAAGTCTTGATAGCCCATGGCCTGCAAACGACCTTTGGCGCTGGGTTGTTGTGCCAAAACTTGCGCCACCAAGGCTTGCGCTTTCGCCAGCGTGCGGTTGGCAATCACCAACAGCTCGGGTTGCTCCTCTAGGAATGGCAACAAAGCACCGCGTGCAGCACCGCCCGCGCCCAGCATCAACACGCGCTGGCCGCGCATGGGGGTCTTCAGGTTGTGCACCACATCACGTACCAAACCCACGCCATCAAAGTTTTCGGCAATGACTTTGTTACCGTCAAACTTCATCGCATTGACGGCTCCTGCCAACTCGGCACGGGCCGAGCGTTCGGTGGCGTAGGCAAACGCATCCAGCTTGAACGGCGCCGTGATGTTCAAGCCTTGACCGCCGTTGGCGCGAAACGCATCGACGGTTTTGGCGAATTCGCCCAAGGGCCCCAAGATCTTGGTGTAGGCAATGTCTTGGTGTGTGACTTCGGCAAACATGCCGTGAATGAGTGGCGACTTGCTGAAGTCAATCGGGTTGCCAATGACGGCGTATTGATCGGTCATGGTGCGTTCTCTTATTCAGCGTACAAAACGCCATCGGCTTGCATGGCCGCGATGTCGTCATCGCTGAAACCCAAGCTGTGTGCAATCTCGGCGTTGTGTTGCCCCAAGTCAGGCGCCACTTGCGTGACCGTGGTGTCGCAGCCAGAGAAGTGAAATGGCAAGTTAGGCAGCTTGATTTTTCCAAGCGCGGGATGGTCTTGCTCAATCACCATGCCGCGCGCTTTAATTTGTGGGTCATCCAACACTTCATCAATGCGTTGCACTTTGGCGCAAGGCACATCGATGGCGTCGAGTTTGGCCAACACGTCCGCCACTTTTTGCTGCGCTACCCACGCTTTGACAATCGGCAAAATTTCCAAGCGATTGGCATTGCGCCCTGCCGCGGTATGAAAGCGCTCATCGGCATCCCATCCTGCAGGGCCACCTGTGTTCGCGACCACTTGCGCAAAACGCTTCCACGCATCGTCCACTTGCGCCGCAATGACCAAGTCACCATCTTGTGCACGGAACACACCGTAGAGCGTGGAGTTGGGCATGTCATGGCCCGTTTGCACCGGCACCTCTTTGCCCCCTGACAAGGTGTAGAGCTGCACCGCATATTCATGCATGGACACCAGGGTGTCGTACAAAGCCAAATCAATGTGCTGACCCTTGCCAGATTTCACACGCCCTAGCAACGCGGCATTGATGGCTGCCACGGCATGAATGCCCGTGTACATATCCCCCAAAGAGATGCGCAACAAAGGCGGTGCCTCACCGGGCACACCCACCATTTGCATGATGCCGCTCTTGGCCTCTGCAATCAAACCAAAGCCTGCGCGGTGCGCGTCTGGCCCCGTGTGGCCGTAGGCTGAGATTGAGCAATACACCAAGCCGGGGTTGGTCTTGGCGAGGTCTTCATACCCAAAGCCCATCTTGCCCAACGCGCCTGGGCGGTAGTTCTCGACAAACACATCGGCGCTGTCCACCAGCTTTTGCATCAAGGCACGGCCGCGTGGGTCTTTCATGTTCACGCACAGGCCTTTTTTGCCCATGTTTTGCTGCAAAAAATAACCGCTGTGGTTGCCGATGAAGTACGCGTGCTGACGCCCCGCATCGCCCGTTTTAGGACGTTCGACTTTGATGACTTCTGCCCCCAAAGCCGCCAAGCAACGGCCCACATACGGCCCCGCCAAGAAGTGGCTGTAGTCAATGACGCGCATGCCCGCGAGCGGAAGATTTTGTTGGCTCATGTTGTAGTCCTTAGAAGGCACCGAGGCGGCGTGGAATCATCAAACGGTGCTCACCCTTGTGCACCACTTGACCGTGTTGGTTGATCAGCTCAGAAGGCAAGATGACGATGCCCCACCCCGGACGGCTTTTAGAGGCCCGCAAGCCCGTGACGGTGAACTTCACATGCAGCGTGTCGTTGATCTTGATGGGCAACAAAAAGTCCCACGTCCAGCCCAGAGACATACCTGGCAAAAAACGGTATTCGCTTTGTGTTTTCAAGCCGTCGGCAATCGAGAGTCCCAACAAGCCGTGCGCAACGCGCGTGCCAAAGGGTGTGGTCTTGGCATAGTCTTCGTCGATGTGCACAGGCGTGTAGTCGCCGGTCAACACCGCGTAGGCGTTGATGCGGTCTTCTGTCACTTCATACGTGGGGCTGATGCACACGTCGCCTTCTTTGGCGTCGTCCCAGTATCTTTCGGGCGTGTTGAAGTGAATGACAGGCGGGGTGAGTTTCATGGGTGTCTCTTTATTTCGCACGGGGGTTGATCGACAGGGCTTGGCCCACGGTGCCGGGTGCGGCTTGTATCAGCTCAAGAGCTAAGCCGTCAGGCAGTTGCAACCAATTGCGGCCTTGGGGCAATGGCTTGACGCCCCACTTTTGCGCTTCGGTCAACGCAGCCTCTAGGTCATCCACCATCACACCGAGGTGGGCCAACCAACCGGCATCGTTGGACGGCGGCGCTTCAAAGTCGGGGGTGGCCATGAGTTGCATGCCGCCCAAGGTCCAATATTGGCGGGGGTTGTCTGTGGGGCCGTCGATTTCGCGCACATCCATGCCCAACACGTCGTAGAAAAATTTGATGTGCCAGTGGATGTCTTTGACGCGCACGGCGACGTGCTCGACATAGGCTTTGTTGGTATAGGTCATGCGTTGTCTTTCTTGGCGGAAACATGGCACAAACCGCGCTCAATGCCTTTCATGCAAGCCACGAGCGCAAGGTTGACAGGGGTAGGCACACCGAGCTTTGCGCCCCAGCGCACCACGGCGCCGTTGACAAAGTCGATTTCGGTGATGGAACCTTTTTCCAAGCTTTGCAGCATGGAGGCTTTGAATTCATCAGGCAGGCCCGCAGCAGCTTTGACCCACGGTTGCTTGGGGTCCGTCACACTCAGTGCGATGCCTTTGGCCTTGGCCACGGCCATGGCCTCCGCCACTGCGGAGATCGCTGTCGCTTCGATTTCGGGCAGTTGGTACAACTCGCCATAGGTCAAGCGGGTGATGCCACTCAACGCGCCGGTAGCGACGTTGACCAAGAGCTTGTCCCACATGGTGCCCATGATGTTTTCACTCACATGGGTCAACAAACCTGCCGCGTTAAACACCTCGGCAATGCGTGTCACGCGCTCCGTCACTTGGCCGTTGAGCTCGCCGATGTGGGTGTCTTTGCCTTGGGTGCCCGCAATGATGTGGCCAGTGCCAATCAACACGCCGCCGGCGTAGGTCTTGCCCGCCAACACGCGTGCTTGACCCACGACTTCAGCCAAGATGTCTTCGTGGCCCAAACCGTTTTGCAGCGACAGCACCACCGTGTCTTTGCCGAAAACAGGTTTGGCTGATTCGATGGCTTCGCGGGTGTGAAACGATTTCACCAACACGATGACCAAATCCACAGGCCCCGTGCCAAGGTCGACCTCGGCGCACGTGGTGGCGGCATGCACCTTCACAAAACGGTCCACGCCGTTCTCGCGAACCTTCAAACCGTGCTGCTTCATCGCATTCACATGCGCTTGTCCACGGTTGACCAACCACACCTCATGCCCACCCTCGGTGAGAGCACTGCCTAATGCGCAACCCAATGCGCCTGCGCCAAGTACAACTATTTTCATGAGGGCAAATGCTAGGCAGCTGGGTGTCTCTTGGCTATGCAATGGCTGCAATAATTCACATTACGTATTTCAATAATACAAACCACAACCATTGCCATGCCTCGCACCCAATCTGCCGAAACCACCAGCACCTCGTCTGACTTGTTTGATGCCAAGTTGCTGCGCCTGTTCGACTTGCTGTATCACACACGCAGCGTCACGCGAGCTGCAGAAGAACTGGGTTTGAGTCAGCCCACCATCAGCATTTGGCTGGCCAAGCTGCGCACCCAGTTCAACGACCCGTTGTTTGTTCGCACCTCAGAAGGCATGCAGCCCACACCACGTGCCGATGCGCTGATTGGCACCGTGCGCACCGCGTTGGAATCGTTCCGTTTGCTCTCGGCCTCAGAACCTGTGTTCAACCCCGCCACTGCCGTGCGCAGTTTTCGCATTTGCATGACGGACGCCAGCCACATCACGTTGCTGCCACAGTTGCTCTCGCATGTGCGAGCTTTGGCCCCCAACGTTCGCCTAGATGCCGCGCGCATTGATGACGACATGCCGCTGGCCCTGCAAACGGGTGACGCCGACATCGCCATTGGCTTGGTGCCGCAACTCGAAGCCGGCTTTTACCAACAAACCTTGTTCACCCAAGATTGGGTGTGTTTGGCCAACAGCGCGCACCCGCGCATTGGCAAAACATTCAACCTCAAGCACTACAAAGAAGAAGCCCACATCTTGATTGCGGCGGGCACAGGTGCCGTGTTGCAAAGCGAAGCACTCAAACGTCAGCGCATCAACCGCCGTGTGTTGCTAGAACTGCCAGGGTTTTTAGGACTGCCCGCCATTTTGGCCACCACCGACTTGATCGTCACCCTGCCCCGTCAAATCGGTGAATCACTGGCGCGACTGGGTGGACTCCAAGTGCTGGACTGCCCTGTGGCTATTCCCTCCTTCACCGTCAAGCAACATTGGCATGCGCGTTATCACAACGATCCCGCCAATCGCTGGCTGCGCGGTGTGTGCGCCGATTTGTTCTTAAACTCCAAACCATTCACAAAAAAATGACACAGCACGCACAACAACCTCTGCGCCTCGGTATCTTGGGCTGCGCCAACATCGCCAAACAATTTGCCCGTGATGTATCTGGCAGCCCGCTGGTTGCCATCCAAGCCGTGGCCAGCCGCGACTTGGCCAAAGCGCAAGCCTTCGCGCAGAGCTTTCACATCGCACGCGCCCATGGCAGCTACGAGGCCTTGTTGGCCGATGCCGCGCTAGACGCCATTTACATCCCCTTGCCCAACAGCATGCATGCTGAGTGGGCGATTCGCGCCATGCAAGCGGGCAAGCATGTGCTGTGCGAAAAACCGCTTGCACTCAACTTGGCAGAAGTCACGCGTATGTTTGAAGTCGCACGCCAACAAGGCGTGATGTTGCTAGAGGCCTACCCTTATTGGTTCCAACCTCAAACCCTTGACTTGTTGGCGTGTTTGAGCCACGACAAAATTGGTGAAGTGCGCAGCATGCAAGCCAGCTTTGGCTTCACCGTGGGCAACACCGATACCAACATCCGCATGAAACCCGACCTCGGTGGCGGCGCTTTGCTAGACGCAGGCAGCTATCCGCTCAGCTTGATTCGTTTGGTGATGGGCTGCGCACCCGAACGTGTGATGGCGCATGCCACTTGGGCCGACACGGGCGTGGACATCAGCCTCATGGCCACGTTGTTTTATGCCGATGGCCGACGTGCGCAGATGTCGTGCGCCATGGACACCGCCAACCACCGCCGCGCCACCATCGTGGGCTCACACGGCACGGTGGAAACCGAATACCTCAACCACACCAGCGACTCGCACGCCCACGCTTGGGGCTACTTGCCCAGCCAACTGCGCGTGCGCCAAGGCATTGCCAACAGCATTCCGTTTGAAGATGTTCACTCGGCTTCAGGTAGTGGTTTTCACTTTGCCGCAGAAGCCTTTGCCCAAGTGGTGCACGAGGGCAACATGGCCGCCATCGAACGCGCCGCAACGGCGAGCCACGACATTGCTGCCACCTTGGATGCCATTCAGACCAGTGCCAAAACGGGAGAAGTTGTGCGCTTGAGCCGCTGACTATTAGCCGGCGCAACACGCCCTGCGCGCCCTGCGCGCCATGCTCAAGCTTCGCTTAAGCGAACGGTTTGCTGACTGGCCGCGGCTTGCGCAATGGCTTCGACGACCCGCAAGTTTTGCAAGCCATCATGCGTGCTCACCCGCGGCGCATCCAAGCCTTGGATGACGCGAATGAAGTGATCCATTTGCAAACGCAAGGGGTCTTCGCGCTGCAGGGCCACCGTGCTGACGTCATACGGTTTGAACCATGAACGGTCTTCTGCTCTGGCATAGGTTTTCAAACGCATGGTGGGCACAGACAAACTGCCCATCGTTCCTGCAATGACGTAGCAGTCTTCATCGTCATAGCTGGCGTAGGCTTTGTTCTCTTGGCTGGTTTGCTCCCAACTCCGCGCCGATGCCGCTGTGTCAGAGAGCATGAATGACGCCAACACACCCGATGCAAAACGAAACGTGATGGACGCGGTGTCCTCCACCGCAAAGCCACGCACCGCATTCGAGGTCATGGCCTGCACTTGCGTGATCTCACCGCACAACATGCGCAAGTTGTGAATCTCATGGATGAGGTTGATCAGGATGGGGCCACCGCCCGCCTCACGCCGCCAAGGCGCTTGCGTGAAGTAGTCATCGGGTTTGTAAAACATGGCACTGCCAACCACGCTCACCAATTGCCCCAAACGCCCCTCGTCAATCACCGCTTTGGCTTGACGGATGAGGGGGCTGTGCGCACGGTGGTGACCGATCAACACCTTGGCTTGGTGGGTTTGCGTGGCTTGCACCAGCTTTTGCGCATCGGCCACGGTGTGTGCGATCGGCTTCTCGACCAACACCGGCACGCCTGCTGCAATGCACTGCAGGGCTTGCGGCACATGCATGGCATTGGGTGTGGCCAGAATCACGCCGTCGGGCGAGACCGCAGCCAGCAGTTCGTCCAAGGTGGCGAACCAAGGCACGCCATGCGCTTGGGCCAAGGCTTGCGCAGTCTCAGACGGATCGGCAATGGCGCTCAATCGGCACTGCGAAGATTGCGCAATGACAGCGATGTGGGCGCGACCAATCACGCCCGCACCAGCGACCGCGATGTTCACTGGGGGCATGCTTAAACGGTAGCTGCAGCAGCCGTGGTGGTGTGTGCACCACCCAAGAACAAACGTTCCATTTGTGGGTCAGCCAAAATTTCAGCAGCTGATTTGTACAGCACCAAACGGCCAGACTCCAAAGCAATCGCGTTGTCCGAGTACTTGAGCGCACTCTTCACGTTTTGCTCCACCATCAGCACCGTGGTGCCTTGGTCAGCCAGCTTGCGCAAGAGCTTGAACACGTCTTGCACCACCATGGGCGACAAACCAATCGAAGGCTCGTCAATCAACAACACCTTAGGACGCAGCAGCAAAGCGCGGCCAATTTCAAGTTGCTTTTGTTCACCACCTGACAGTGAAGAAGCCAACGAGTTCATGCGCTCTTTCACGCGTGGGAAAAACTCCAGCACTTGAGGAATACGCTCGTGCGTGGTCTTCATGCCCAGCGTGATGCCGCCCAGCTCTAGGTTTTCGTACACCGACAGTTGACCAAACAAATTGCGACCTTGCGGCACAAAAGCAATGCCACGCGCGAGCAAGTCTTTTTGTGTGGCGCCGGTGATGTCGTCGCCATTCAAACGAATCTTGCCTTGGCGCGGTGTGAGCAAGCCAAACAAGGTTTTGAGCACCGTCGATTTACCAGCGCCGTTGGGGCCAATCAGCAAGGTGATGGAGCCCTTGGGCACGGTGAATGACAGGTTGTTCAAGATCATGAAATCTTTGTAACCCGCCACGACATCGTCAAACTCGATGCACGGTGTTGTGTTGTTCTGTGTTGTCATGATCAGCTTCCCAAGTAAGCGTCGAGCACTTGTTTGTTGGCGCGAATCTCAGCCGGCGTACCAATGGCCATCACCTTGCCTTCGACCATCACCATGATGCGGTGGCACAGGTCCATCACAAAATCCATGTTGTGTTCAATCACCACAAAACTGCTGGCCTTGCCGTCTGCTCTTTGGGTTTTGTTCAAATCTTTCAGCAAGGTGCTGATGCCGCCCACCAGCGATGGGTTCACACCCGCGCAAGGTTCGTCGAGCAAGACCAAGTCGGGTTCACTCATGAAAGCCATGGCAATGTCCACCAGCTTTTGCTGGCCGTAGCTCAACTCACCGGCTTTTTTGTCGGCCACATGTCGGATGTGGAATTGGTCAATCAAGGCATCTGCCTTGGCTCCCAAGTTGGAATCGCTGGGCGCAAACATGCGGCTGAACATGGTGCCTTGGTGCTCTTGCGCGGCCACGATCAAGTTGTCGCGCACGGTCATCTTGCCAAACACCTGCAGGGTTTGGAAGGTGCGGCCTACACCGAGGCGGTTGAGCTCCAAGGGGCCCAATTGCGTCACGTCTTGGCCGTTGAGTTCAATCTTGCCGGTGTCCGGTGTGATCTGACCCAACATACTGTTGAACAAGGTGGTCTTGCCCGAACCGTTGGGGCCAATGACACCAAAAATTTCACCGGGGCGCACCTCAAAAGACACGCCACCCACCGCTTGAATCGCGCCGTAGGCCTTCTTCAAGTCGGTGACTTTGAGAACGGGTTGGTTGGTAGATATCGTCATGCTTTGACTCCTGATTGGCCTGCCGCCGCACGTGCAGCCGAGGCTTCACGCGACTGACGTTTCGCACGAATGCGGTCTGGAATGCTCAGCAAACCATCGGGCAGCCAAATCATCAACATCACCACGGCGGTGCCGAACACAAACAAATACCAAGCCTGTGCAAAGCGCAGCCACTCGGGCAAGATCACGCCCACAGCAGCACCCAGCAAGGGACCCAAGAAATAACCAGGGCCACCCACCACCACCATGAGGTACATCATGATGGACGCTTCCACCGTGAACGGTGCAGGGTCAATGAACTGAACCATCGAGCCAAACAAACCACCGGCAATGCCTGCATAAGCCGCGCCAATCGCGAAGCTCAGCAAGGTGTAACCACGGATGTCCACACCCAAGCTCTCCGCACGGATGGGGTTGTCACGCAAGGCCGTGAACGCTTTGCCCCATGGCGAGTTGAGCAAGCCCCACAAGAGCAAACCCAGCACCACGGCAAATGCCAAGACCAAGTAGTAGTAAGCCAAGTTGCCATCAAAGCTGATGCCGAAAGCTTCAGGACGTGCAATGTTGTTGATGCCAAAGGTGCCGCCCGTGAGCCACTCTTCGTTACGCATCACCAACCACACGGCGGTATTGAAGCCGAGGGTGGCAAATGCCAAGTAAATGGTTTGCACGCGCAGCGCAGGAAAGCCCAGCGCCAAACCCACCACAAAGCAGCCCAAGGCTGCGAGTGGCATGCCGAGCCAAAAGCTGTAACCCGCTTGCATCATCACCGCCACGGTGTAGGCGCCAATGCCAAAGAACGCGGCATGTCCGAGCGACTTTTGACCGGCGTAACCGATGGTGAGGTTCAAGCCCATGGTGGCAATGACGTAGATCAGCCAATAGGTGAACAAATAGATGCCGTGATTTTTGAGCAACGTGGGCACAAAAATACAGGCCAGCAGCCCCAAGAGGCCGGCAAGAATTGCGAGCTTCTTCATACTTTGCGCTCCACTTTTTTACCGAGCAAGCCTTGTGGCTTGAACAAAATCACGACCATGAAAATGACCAGCGCCACGGCGTCTTTGTACGCAGGCGAAATGTAGGCTGCAGCCAAGTTTTCGCACACGCCCACAATCACGCCGCCCAACAACGCACCGCGTGAGTTGTTGAAGCCGCCAATGATGGCGGCGAAAAAGGCCTTGTTGCCCAGCGACGCGCCCATGTCGAACTTCGCCAAATAAGTCGGTGTCACCAAAATCGCAGCGGCAGCAGCCAGCACCGCGTTGATGGCGAAGGTGTAAAAAATCATGCGCGGCACGTTGATGCCCAACACCGAAGCGCTCTCGGTGTTTTGTGCCACGGCTTGCATGGCGCGACCGGTGACGGTCTTGGCCAAGAAGGCTTGCGTCACCAACACGAGTGCAATGGCAAACACAAAGGTACCAATGTCGGTGGCCGAAATGGTCACACCAGCAATGTTGTACACCTCGTCTGGAAACAGATTGGGGAATGGATGCGGCTCAGCGCTGTAGCCCGCACGCACGGCGTTGCGCATGGCGATGGACAGACCAATGGTCGCCACCACGATGGGCATCATGCCGAACTTAAAGAGCGGGTCCACCACGCCGCGCTTGAACAACCAGCCCAGCACAAAGACCGACACCACACAACTCGCAGCAAAACTCAGCACCAAAGGAAAGCCTGCGGCCAAGAAGCCCAGCATCATGAAAGCAGGCAGCATCACAAACTCGCCTTGCGCGAAGTTGATGGTGCCCGAAGCTTGCCAAAGCAAGGTAAAGCCCAAGGCTGCCAGCGCATAAATGCTGCCGGTGGCGAGGCCACTGAAAAAGAGTTGTAGGAAGTCGGTCATGTCGATTCGCTTGAAAAAAGAAAGGCACGCCCGAAATAGGCGTGCCTTGTTTTCTTGGTTACTTCTTCGCGTTCAAAGCGGGCAAAGTAGCGGTCACCACTTGACGGCCGTTTTTCACTTCGATCAAGAAGCTTTCGCGGTCGAGGTCACCGTTGGCGTCAAAGCTCACGTCCATGATGACGCCTGGATTTTTCTTAGCGCTGATGTTGATGCCATGCAAAGCTTGAGCGACGGCCTTGCGGTCGAGCTTGCCCACTTTTTCGATAGCGGCTTTCAAGACGTACACACCGGTGTAGCCCTTGATGCCGTTGTGGTCAGAAATGCTGCCGTAGGCTTGGTAGTACTTAGCCTTGAACTTCAACATTTCTGGGTTAGGGGCATCCACGGTCAAACCCACGTGGGCCATCGCACCGTTGGCTGCATCGCCTGCGAGTTCGATCACTTTTTGACCTGTCAACGTGGTCTCGCCGATGACAGGCTTGGTCCAACCTTGTTTCTTCAACTCACGCAACAAACGAGCAGATTCTTCTTCGTTGGTGTACGCAAAGATCGCGTCGGCGTTGCTTTGTTTGGCTTTCAACACCGCAGCGGAGAAGTCGACTTGACCTGCGTCTGTCGAAATGTCTGCCACCACTTTGGTAGGGCTGCCATCGAGCAATTTGGCCAAGGTGTCACGACCGCCTTTGCCGAAGTCGTTGTTCACATAAATCACCGCCAATGTTTTGGCTTTGGTGTTGATGAACTTGGCCAGCTTAGGGAACGATGTGCTTTGGCCAAACGCTGTACGGAACACATAAGGGTTGCCTTGTGCGGTGATGGAAGCGGCTTCGCCGCCTGTGAAGTTAGGCACTTCGCCGCGCTTGGATTCAGCCATGGACACCATGATGGAGCCCGAGTACACGGGGCCAAAAATGGCGAACACGCCGTCGTCCACAGCCTTCTGGGTCAAACCCTTGGCCACGCCAGGGTTGGTTTGTGTGTCAACGGTGTAGTTCTCAATTTTCTTGCCCAAGATGCCGCCGTTGTCGTTGATCTCTTTGACCGCCAACTCCACGCCGTTCTTGAACACCGTGCCGGCTGTGGTGCCAGGACCTGAGAGCTCAACGATGTTGGCAATCTTGATGGTTTGCTGGGCGTGGGCCACGCCTGCCAACGCAAAAATCGCGGCGGCAGCTACAGCTTTTAAGGTGGAACGTTTATTCATGGATGTCTCCTCTTTGGGTTTGAAATTGAGCCTTGATGTGGTGACTCGGGGTGATGAAATCAGCTGCACACCGTTCAAAGGCATTGAACGTGTGAAATTTAATTGGAAAAGCGTGAAGTGAGGGATAAATTAACCCAAAATGTGCGATTAACGAACGCTTATGTGCGATCATCGATCCCATCTCGGGTTTCCCCCTGCACACGCTATGAACACACTTTTGACGCAATCGACGGGCATGGACAAGAAGGACTGGATCGCAGGCTTGGACAAAGGTTTGACCATGCTGCAAACCTTTGACGAACACAACCCGCGCTTGACCGCCACACAAGCCGGGCAACGCTGCGGACTCACGCGTACCGCCGCGCGTCGTTATTTGCTCACCCTCGCCCACTTGGGTTTTGTGACCACCGACGGCAAGTTGTTTTGGCTCACGCCCAAGGTCATGCGTTTGGGCCAGTCGTACTTGGAGTCGGCGCGCTTGCCGCGCATCGTGCAACCCTCGTTGCAGCGCTTGGCGATGGGCACACAAGAAATTTCGTTTGTCGCCGTGCTCGACGGCTATGACTTGGTTTACATCGCGCGCAACGGACAAAACCGAAGCATGAACACCAGCTTTGCACTGGGGGCGCGTGTGCCCTGTCACCTCACCAGCGCGGGCGTGTTGTTGCTTGCGCTGTTGGGCGAAGAAGAAGTGGACGCGTGGTTGGCCAACCATGAACTCAAGGCGTTCACCTCTCACACCATCACCGACCCCAAACGCATGCGCGCCGAGTTGGCCCGCATCCGTGCACAAGACTGGGCGCTGTCCGAGCAACAACTCGACTTGGCGTACCGCGGTGTGGCTGTGCCCTTGCGTGACCACAAAGGGAATGTGCAAGGCGCGCTGACCGTGAGCATGCCCATTCAGCACGAGACTTCGAAGGAAGCCGTGAACCGCGTGTTGCCCGTGTTGCGCGAAGTCGCGCAGAGTTTGCGCCCCTTGATTTAACTCAGCGTGGCAAACACGATCAGGCATCGCCCAAAACTTTCTGGGTGGCGTTGAGACACAGCGCAGCCCAAGCTTTGTCACCGATCGGTTTCGATCGTTCTAAGTTCACAATTTCCACGCTCACTGGCAAATCTTGCGGCAAGGTGGCAAACAAACCTGCCACATCGATGTTGCCTTCGCCTGGCAACAAGCGCTCTTGGCGTGCGGTGTGAATCAGCTGCTCTGTGGTGAAGTTCAAACCTGCTTGCGCATCGCACATTTGCGCGTAGTGCAACAGCTCGCGCGGGATGGCCGCAATGTCTGCCAAGCTGGTGGTGGAGCGACCAAAGTGCAAGGCATCGACCAAGATGCCGGCGTTTTTGGGGGTGCCGGCTGCTTTGACCACACGCATCGCGGCTTGTGCATCTTTCACACCCGTCCACGGCATGAACTCTAAATCTGCGGTGAGGCCATAGGGCTGCATGAACTCACACAGTTGCGCGTAATGGTGGGCCAAACGCTGTTCGTTGCTGTCGTCGGCTGCAATCAACACCGCACGGGCTTTGAGTGCGGCACCCGCCTCTAACAAGGGGCGGTGCACCACGGGGTCAAACTGCTCGCCGATACGAATGATTTCAAGGTCAAACACTTGCACGCCCGTGTCGGCCATGCGCGCCAAGGTTTCGCGCTGCACAACGGCATCGTCGATGAAACTTTGAAACGGAGCGCCAGGCCCATTGGGTTGCAAACGCAAGCCCACAAAACCATAGCCCAGCTCTGCCGCAATGCCAATGGCTTGCGACACAGTGGATGCGTTGGCCGTTAAGTACGCGAGTGAATAAGTGCGCATGGTGAGCTACCTTGAATGACTTATTTCAATGGAGAAACTGCGGTGGGCAACGCGATGGTGGACACCATGTTGGTGGTCAAGTTGGCTGGGCCGCCTTTGGGTGGCCAGATGCCTTGGGCCACAGCATCCGCGCGCGCTTTGCTTCGTGCGTCGAGTGTGGGGTAAGCCCAAATGTTGGTGAAGCGCAAGGGGCCGTCCAACGCGACCATGGCCACCACGCAAGGCGAAATTTTTTCGCGTGCAGGAATGGCTTGTTCCCACAAATCAATCGTGGGTTGCACGCCACCGGGCTTGATGCCGTAGGTGCGAATTTCGTACACGGGGCCGTTGATGCCGCTCTCGGCGCTGGGGCGCACGGGCTTCATCCAAGGGAAGCCTTGGTAGCTGTGTTGCTCCAAGCTTTGAAAGATGTCGCCACAACCAAACGGGCTGGCATTGTGCTGCGTGCGGTTGCGCTCGGCTTGCAAGGTGGCCAAGTCGTCAAAGCCGCGCAACACAACCATTTGGTTGAGCACACCGATGTCGGTGAACCAGCAGCCCAGCAATTCGCCTTGGCCTTGCGCGCAAAAAGTTTGCACGTTGGCTGCGGCTTGGGCAGCGGTACCAAAAGGCAGCGTCATGGTGGCGAGTTCGTAATACATGGGGGAAGTCCTTTTCAAAAATGGATGTTCAGAAGATGCGAAGTCAGGTGACAAGCGAGCCGCGTGGTGCGCCGCGAGGTAGCCAAATGTCATGGCGGGACCGAGGGTGATGCCACCGCTCGGGTAGTTGCCCCCCATCACGCTGGAGAGGTCGTTGCCACCAGCGTACAAACCGTCGATGGGCTGGCCTTGCGCATTGAGCACTTGGGCGTGTTCGTTGCAACGCAAGCCCGCAAACGTGCCCAAGCTGCCAGCCACGATGCGTACCGCGTAAAACGGACCGTCTTGAATGGGCGCCATGTTGGGGTTGCGGCCTTCGTGTGTGGCGTCGCCTTGCACACGGTTGTAAGCGGTTTGGCCTTTGGCAAATTCACCGTCGTAGCCAATGTCGGCTTGGGTGTTGTAACGCGCCACGGTGTTGTGCAAGGCCACGGCGTCGATGCCACACGCATCCGCCAACTCAGCCAAGGTGTTGCCACGTTTCAAGTAACCATTGGCCAACATGCCATGCATGGGCACGGGTGCAGGTTTGACGGCGCCTAAGCCCCAGCGACGGATGAAGCGGTGGTCCACCACCAACCAGGCTTGCACGGGCTCACCTTCAGGTAAGGCTTGAATCAACCCTTGCATGAAGTCGTGGTACGAGTCGGCCTCGTTCACAAAGCGTTTGCCAAAGCGTGTCACGGCAATCAAGCCGGGCTTGCCGCGTTCAATCAAATGCGGGTAGTGTGCGGTGGTTCCATCTTGACGTGGCACCAAAGACACGGGCGCCATGGCAGCCGCGTGCTTCAAATCGGTGGCGACCACAGCGCCCACCGACTCGCCCATGCGCAAACCATCGCCGGTGTTGCCGCGCGAGGCTGCTGAGAAATGTTGTTGGCCTGTCGGGTCGTGCGGCAAGAGTTGGCTCTTACGTTGCGGGTCGTGTGGAAAGCCACCGGTGGCCAGCATCACACCGCGTTTGGCACGAATGGCTTGCTCGGTGCCGTTGTGCATCACCACAGCGCCACGCACTTTTTGCACACCGTCAGCACCGGCTTCTGTGATCAAACGCACCGCCGGGCTGCTGACGCGAATGTCCACCCCCGCATCAAATGCTGACTTGGCCAAACCTGCGACCAAGGCATTGCCGTTGACCAGCTGCATGCCACGGCCATGCAAAAGCAAATCAAACACATGACGCGTGACGCGCTTGGCCGCATGGAAGAACGAGCCCCATGAACGCAGCGCATTGAAGAAGTGACGAATGTCAGCCCCCGAGGCAATGCCCATGCCCAGGAAAGTCATCTCGTACAACGGTGTTTTGAGCTGCTTCACATGCTTGCCCAGCCAGCGGCCGTTGAACGGTGCCGCGCAGACCGAGCGGCCACCCAAGGCAGCGTCTTCGGTTTTGCCGTGGAAATCGGGGATCAAGTTGCCATCGATGAACTGCAAAGCCGTGTGGTCTTCAAAGAAGCGCACCATGCGCGGCCCGTGCGTGAGGAAAGCGCGCGCACGCGTTTCGTCAAACTGTTCGCCCAACTCGCGGCGCAAATACGCCAGCGGCTTTTCAATCGGTTCGGTCATGCCCGCTTTGATCGCCAACGGGTTGCGTGGAATCCACATCCAACCACCCGACCATGCGGTGGTACCGCCGTATTGCGGATCCTTTTCAACGACGATGACTTTGAGCCCCAAGTGCGCAGCCGTGACGGCCGTAGACAGCGCACCTGCGCCCGAGCCCACAACGAGCAAATCGCAATCCCAGTGCGTAGAGGCGCTGTGGCGGCTCATGGTTTCAAGCTGCGTAAATAGGTTGCAAACGCACTTGGCTGGTGCCGCGCGTCAACATGGGCGACGCACCACTGGCTGCGGCCAGCTGGGCGGCGTAGGACAGCAAGTCAGGCACAAGTGCCAACATGCGCTCACGCGTCAAACGTGCAGAAGGCCCCGCCACGCTGATGGTGCCCATGGGCAACTGCCCAGCCAAGCCCACCGGCACGGCAATGGCGTTGAGCCCTGCGGTGTAGGTTTCTTCGGTCAGGCTGTAGCCTTGTTTGCGGGTGTCTTGCAACACCTTGAGAAAGGCTTTCAAACTCTTGGGAGCGTTGGGGCCAAACTCTTGTGGCGTGCCTAGGCCTTGTTGCGACACCAAGGCCAACGCATCGTCATCCTTCATGGTGGACAACCAAGCCAAGCCAGACGACGAACAGCTCAACCGCGCAATACTGCCCATGTCCGGGTCATAGCGCAGACCTTGGCGAGCACCTTGTGCGCGTGCCACCCAAATCAAGCGGTCACCGTCCACCACTGACAAACGCACCAGCTCGCCCGTTTGCTCGGCCAAGCGGTCGAGCAAGGGCTGCGCCACATCGATGACGCCTGTTTTGCTGAGGTAGGTCAAGCCCAAGGACACGAGTTTGGTGGTCAACACGTACTCGCCCATGTCGCGGGTTTGGCGCACGTAACCGAAACGAATGAGGTCCGCCAACAGGCGGTGCGCAGCACTCTTGGGCATGTTGAGCTTGTCGGCCAACACAGCCAGCTCAACGCCCTGCTCTTGGCTAGACAAGAGCTCCAAGATGCCCAAAGTTCTCTCAAGTACGCCGCTCATAGTGGTGTGTGGTTGGTGAATGTTGGATCGGACTTTATCACGAAAAATGAAATTTGTTCAAAAGTTGAACGCAATTCCATTTTTGGATAAACTACGACACATTCATCCACTCAACGCTTCATCACCATGCTTGAAAACTTCAGCGGCGCCACACGTGTCCACATCATTGTTGGCGACCCCATTGCCCAAGTGAAATCACCTTTTGGCGTGACCCAAGCCTTTGAATCGCATGGCCGCGACGCCATCTGCGTCCCCGCCCACGTCACCCCTGCGGACTTGACTGATTGGTGGGCAGGCACCAAGCGTGCGCGCAACATCGACGGCCTCATCGTCACCGTGCCGCACAAATTTGCCTGCACCGCGTTTTGCGACACCTTGTCAGAGCGCGCCGCTTTTCTGGGCACCGTGAACACCGTGCGACGCGACGCGCAAGGCCATTGGCATGGCGACATGTTCGATGGTTTGGGCTATGTGCGCGCCATGGAAAAGAACGGTTGCGTGTTGAAAAACAAACGGGCCTTGCTGGTGGGTGCAGGCGGCGCAGGCTCTGCCATTGCGCACAGTTTGGTGCTGGCGGGGGTGAGCGAGTTGGCCATTCACGACCCGGATGACCAACGCCGTCAATCCTTGATCGACCGCCTCAACAGTTTGAAACTGGGCAAAGTCATGCAGGGTAGTTCTGACCCCGCAGGTTTTGATATCGCCGTCAACGCCACGCCCATCGGTATGAAAGAAGCCGATCCCACGCCGATTGACATCACCAAAATTCACGGCGACATGTTTGTCGGCTGCGTCATCACGGCCCCCGCCATCACCCCGTTGATTGCGGCGGCGCGCGCCAAAGGCTGCAAGACTGTGACAGGCGCTGACATGTTTGCGCAAGTGCGCGAACTGATGGTTAATTTCTTATTGGAGGCTTGATTCATGAACGACACCTTGCATCCCCTGCATCAGCGCATCAGCACTGACCTGTCGCAATTCAAAGACCACGACACCGTGGACTTGGTGGTGATTGGTTCTGGCGGCGCAGGTCTTTCAGCCGCACTCAATGCCGCGATTGACGGCGCACGTGTGCTGCTGGTCGAACGCATGGCCCATGTGGGTGGCACCACCGCCTTGTCGGCAGCCACCACCTGGGTGCCCGGCACCCAACGCGGCCTGGAAGTCAACCCGGATGACACGCCTGAACGCGTGGCCACGTTTTTGAACCTCGCTGTGGGCGAACGCTCAGACGCCAAGTTGCGCCAAGCGTTCATCGACAACGGGCCACACGCCATCGCCAAACTCGAAGCAAACAGCGCACTGCAATTCCAAGTGCGCATGTTGCACCCCGACTATTTGTCTGAACTCGAAGGCTCGGTGTTGCGTGGCCGTGCGATTGAGCCGCAGCCCTTTGATGGCAAATTGCTCGGCCCCAACTTGCCGCTTGTGCGCAACCCTATCCCGGAATTCACCGTGCTCGGCGGCATGATGGTGGACCGTGATGACATCTTCCATTTGCTGCGTTTGACGGAGACGTGGAAATCGTTCAGCTACAGCGTGCGCATCATCGTGCGCCATTTCCTAGACAAACTGCTGCACCCACGCAGCACACGCTTGGTCATGGGCAACGCCATGATTGCGCGCATGCTCTACAGCTACATCCAACGCCAAGGCTTGTTGGTCACGAACACCGAAGCCACACAACTGCTGCAAGACGGCAACACCATTCAAGGCGTGGCGCTGCAACAAACCTTGCCCGATGGCAGCGTGGTGAAACGCATGGTGCGCAGCAAAGGCGGCGTGGTCATGGCCAGCGGTGGTTTCAACCGCCACCCCACACGCCGTGCAGACATGTTGCCCGGCGCCAAAGAAGCGTGGTGCCCCGCAGGCCCCGGCCACACAGGCAAGGCGCAAGACTTGGCACTCCTTGCTGGTGGCCAACTCGGCACCGGCGGTTTGAGCAATGCGTTTTGGGCTCCGGTCTCCACACGTCAACGTGCCGACGGCAGCACCGCTGTGTTTCCACACTTTGTGATGGACCGCGGCAAGCCCGGCATGCTCACCGTGGACAGCCAAGGCCAACGCTATCTGAACGAATCCACCTCGTACCACTTGTTTGGCATTGCCATGCAAGCCCACCACGCCACCACGCCCAGCGTGCCATCGTGGTTGGTGTGCGATGCAGGCGCCTTGAAGCGCTATGGCATTGGCATGGTTCGTCCTGGTGGCAAAGGCTTAGAGCCATTCTTGGCCGATGGCTATTTGAAACAAGGCAACACCTTGGCCGAGTTGGCGCAACAACTGAATGTGCCCGCAGACAAACTCCAAGCCACCGTCGAACGCTTCAATGCGTTTGCCGACAAAGGCGTGGACGAAGATTTCCAACGCGGCACCACCGACTACCAACGTGCCAATGGCGACGCCACATGGCACGGCCACAACCCGTGTTTGGGCGCATTGCGCGAAGGCCCGTTCTATGCGGTGGCTCTCTACCCTGGCGACATTGGTGCGGCCACAGGCTTGGTCACCGATGGCGATGCGCGTGTACTCAACGCACAAGGCGTGGCCATTGACGGCTTGTACGCGGCGGGCAACGACATGCACTCCATCATGGGTGGCGTGTATCCAGCACCGGGCATCACCATTGGGCCTGGCGTGACCTTTGGTTACTTGGCAGCGAAACACGCCGTGGCACGCGCACGCCAGTTGTAAAACATCAAATCACGGCCCTGAGCACTTGAGATGTTTCAATGATCAGTGGCAGTAGCTTGTCAACAATCAACGCGTCGTTCCAAATGGTGGATTGCAAGGTCATGCTCAATGCGGCCTTGCATTCACCATGGCGGTCTCTCAGTGGAACTGCCACACCGGTAAGACCCTGATCCAAGTTGCCGACCGAAATGCAGTAATTGGCTTTGCGGGCACTGAGCACCATCTTTTCAAACTTCTTGGGCGTGAGCACGGCATTGCTGTTGAAGGTTGAAAACTCGTGGGCGGCAATCCATGTTTTCAAATCGGCATCGCTCAAGGTCGACAAAATAGCAGCCCCCGGCCCCACCACGTGCGCAGGCACGCGCGCACCGGCATAAAAACCAATCGACACCACTCTGGGACTGTTGCTGCGAGCCACATACACCACCTCATGCCCGTCGAGCACGGACACATTGACCGTCTCACCCGACGACATGGCCAAGCGTTGAATGAAAGGCTGCACCAACCGGGGCAGACGCGCGCCATCTAAGTAACCTTGACCCAGTCTGAGCACACGCGGTGTGAGCCAATAAAACTTGCCATCGGTGTCGCCATAACCAAAGTGACACAGGTTGAGCAAATAACGCCTTGCCGCCGTACGTGGAATGCCGGTGCGTTCTGCCACTTGTGACACCGTCATGCGCCCGTACTCATCGTTGAACGCTTCGATGACGGCCAGCGCACGACCCACACCTGTGATCAAGTCACCAGAGTCGATGGGAAATTCTTTGCTTGAAGGTTTTGAGACCAGTGCAGACGCATTAGGAGAAACCATGCTTTCAACCGCCTTTCGGACGACATTGTCCGCTATTCGGTCAATGGGCGCAAAGCAAAGATTGAAATATTCCATCACGCAAATACAGTTCAGGCTTGTCATTCAACCCACACTGAGAAACCTCATGAATCCATTACGTCGCGTCCTCTCGCTGTCACTCTTGACTGCTGCTCTCGCATCCACAGGCTTGGCTCACGCTGCTGACTTTGAAGCGCGTACCGTCAAGTTCCCATCGGCCAGCAACAAAGGCCACCCTCAAGTGCAAGGCGTTGAAAAGTTTGCTGAACTGATGGCCAAGAAAACCAATGGCAAGTTCAAAGTGCAAGCCTTCCCAGGCGGCGCCTTGGGCCCAGATTTGCAAACCGTGTCAGCCATGCAAGGCGGCACCGTTGAGATGACCGTGATGAACGCCAGCTTGTTGGCGGGCGTAGCCAAAGAAATGGCCATCTTTGATTTCCCATTCCTGTTTAACAACACCAAAGAAGCGGACGCTGTGTCTGATGGCCCCGTCGGCCAAAAACTGTTGGACAAGTTGCAAGACAAAGGCTTGGTCGGGTTGGCTTATTGGGACTTGGGCTATCGCCAAGTGCACACCGGCAAAAAGCCCATTGCCAAAGCCGATGACTTCAAAGGCATGAAGATGCGCGTGATTCCTACGCCCATCTATGTGGACTTCATGAAATCTTTGGGTGCATCGCCTGTGCCTATGGCCTTCACCGAAACCTACACCGCGCTGGAGCAAGGCGCGATTGATGGCATGACCAACCCCTTGTTGAACATTTTGGACAGCAAGTTCGATGAAGTGTCCAAGTACCTCACCATCACCAACCACATGTACACCCCACAAGCTGTGGTGGTGAGCAAAAAATTCTGGGACAAGCTGACGCCTGCCGAACAAAAACTGATGCGTGAAAGCGCACAAGAAACAGCCTTGTACCAACGCAAAATTGCACGCGATGAAGCCGCCAAAGTGTTGGCTGAAATCAAGCGCAAAGGCATGACTGTGTTTGAGTTGTCACCCGAAGAAATCACCAAACTGCGCGAGCGCTCTAAGCCAGTGGTCGAGAAGTACACCACTGAACTCGGCCCCATCGTGGGTGAGATGTACGCTGCCGTGGACAAGGCGCGTAAAGCGAAATAAGCAGTCGCACACGCAATAAAAAAGGGAACCAGATGGCTCCCTTTTTTTGTGGCTTGCAACATCAAGCGTTGAGTTGCAACTCCAACTCGTGCAACACCTTGTAGCAAGGCAGCACTTGAGCGACGCTGGAATTCGGCTCGCGACCTTCTTTGATGGCAGCGAAGAACTCGCGGTCTTGCAACTCGATGCCATTCATGGACACCGCCACTTTGGACACATCAATTTGCTCTTCCTTGCCGGTGAACAGGTCGTCGTAACGGGCCAAGTAAGTGCCGGTGTCACCGATGTAGCGGAAGTACGTGCCCAAGGGGCCGTCGTTGTTGAACGACAGGCTCAAGGTACAAATCGCGCCGTTGGCGGCTTGCAATTGAATGCTCATGTCCATCGCGATGCCCAATGCGGGGTGGATGGGGCCTTGCACCGCATTGGCTTTGACGATGGGGCTGCCGGCTTGGTAAGCAAACAAATCCACGGTGTGCGCAGCGTGGTGCCACAGCAAGTGGTCGGTCCAGCTACGGGCTTGGCCCAAGGCGTTCATGTTGGTGCGGCGGAAGAAGTAGGTTTGCACATCCATTTGTTGGATGTTGAATTCGCCCGCTTTGATTTTGTTGTGCACCCACTGATGGCTGGGGTTGAAGCGACGGGTGTGACCGCACATGGCGACCAAGCCTTTTTCTTTGGCCACGCGCGCGACCTCTTCCGCATCTTTCCAGCTGTCGGCCAAGGGAATTTCCACCTGCACGTGTTTGCCAGCTTTCAAGCAAGCCAAGCTTTGTGCGGCGTGCATTTGTGTAGGGGTACACAAAATCACAGCGTCGACTTCGGGCAAAGCCAAGCTGTCAGCCAAGTCGGTGGTGATGTGCTTGATGCCGTATTTGTCGGCGACTTCTTTCGTTTTTTCCAAATCACGGCTGATCAATGACACGACTTCCACGCCGTCGATATTTTTGATGCCGTCCAAGTGTTTGATGCCGAAAGCACCTGCGCCAGCCAAGGCGACTTTGATGGTTTTACTCATGTTGTTTTACTCCAGTTGAGGACAGAGCTGAAGGTCTGTCCCGCAAAGTTATTAAATGACGTTTTCAAGAATGGCGTGGCCCACCGCGGTGTTCGATGCGGGGACGTGATAGAAACGATGGGCCAGTTTAGGTGCAGGACCGACAACTTTGCCGTCTTGAATATCAGACATGGCACCACGTGCGATGAGCCACATCACCAACTCAATGCCTTCGCTGCCGGCTTCGCGCACGTAGTCGATGTGCGGCGTGGCGGCGCAAGCCACGGGGTCGTTGATCATCAGATCGAGCCAGTTGTTGTCCCACTCGCGGTTGATCAGGCCCGCACGCGCGCCTTGCAACTGGTGGCTCATGCCGCCTGTACCCCAGATGTGCACGTTGATGTCTTCGTCGTAGCTCTCGATGGCTTTGCGAATCGCTTGGCCGAGGTTGAAACAACGCTGGCCACTTGGCACGGGGTACTGCACCACGTTCACCGCAAATGGAATGACGGGGCAAGGCCAAGCGCCCTTCACGGGGTCTTGCTCGCCACACATCAAGGACAGGGGCACGGTCAAGCCGTGGTCCACATCCATCTTGTTGACGATGGTCAAGTCGAAGTCTTGTTGAATGACCGACTGCGCGATGTGCGATGCCAACTCAGGATGGCCTTTCACTTTAGGCACAGGACGTGCGCCGTAGCCTTCGTCAGCGGGCGTGTATTCAGCCGCGGTGCCGATGGCAAAGGTAGGAATCATGTCCAAGCTGAACGCCGTGGCGTGGTCGTTGTAGACCAAGAAGATGACGTCTGGCTTGTTGTCCTTCATCCATTGTTTGGAGAAGTCATAGCCAGCAAAAACTGGTTTCCAGTAGTCTTCTTGCGTCTTGCCGAGGTCCAAGGCCGCGCCGATGGCGGGCACGTGGGAGGTGTAAACGGATGCGGTAATTTTTGCCATGGTTATGCTTTCTTTCCTGCTGCGCGGGACTGTTGACCGGCTGCGCCTTGAGGTTGGTTTTGCGCTTGGGCATCACCGTTTTCGCCAATCACGCGGTTGCCTTCAGCAGAACGACCGCCCTTCATCATCATGTTGCGGTATTCCTCTTCGGTCATGCCCGTCATCGAGCCGGCCATTTGTTGGAAGCTCAAACCGTCGGTTGCGCCGATTTTGGCGAGGAAGTAAATATTGCCACCGGTGCGCATGCACCAGTTCAAATCGCGGGCCAACACGGCCTGCTTTTGCTCTTCGGTCATGGCCCACTCATCCAAGTAGGCGCGCTCGTTGGCTTTGAAACGCGTGCGGTTCTCAGCCTTCATGAGCGACATGCAAAACTGGTTGAGCCAGTAGCCTTTGCGCGATTGCTCGGCATCAAAAATGATGGTGCCGGGAACGTCTGTGTAGGGTTTGTCGAGTGCCATTAAAAAGTCTCCTCAGGCCAGTACAAGCGCATCGGGTTGTCCACCAACAACTTGCGTTGTTTTTCTTCGGTGGTCGCGATGTGCGGGATGAAATCCACCAGCAAGCCGTCATCGGGCATGTGGTCTTTGAGGTTGGGGTGCGGCCAATCGGTGCCCCAGATCACGCGGTCTGGGAACTCGTCCACGATGCGCTTGGCAAAGGGAATCACGTCTTGGTAGGCGTTTTGCTCGCCGTTCAAAGCCCTGGGGCCAGCCACTGACAAACGCTCAGGACACGTCACCTTGCTCCATACGTTGGGGTGTTCGCGCATGAATTTCACAAACAACTCAAACTCAGGGCCATCCACAGGCTTGGTCACATCGGGGCGGCCCATGTGGTCCACCACAATGTTGGTGGGCAAGGCGGTGAAGAAGTCCCACAACTCGGGTAAGTCGACGGCTTCAAAGTAAATCACCACATGCCAGCCGTACATCTGAACGCGCTTGGCAATTTCCAACAATTCGTCTTTGGGGGTGAAGTCCACCAAGCGCTTCACAAAGTTAAAACGCACACCGCGCACACCTGCGTCGTGCATGGCTTGCAACTCGTCTTCCGTCACGCTGCGCTTGACGGTGGCCACGCCACGCGCTTTGCCACCGGAGCTGACCAGCGCATCGACCATGGCGCGGTTGTCTGCGCCGTGGCAGGTGGCTTGCACCACCACGTTGCGGGCAAAGCCGAGGTGGTCGCGCAAGGCGTAGAGCTGCGCCTTCGACGCGTCGCACGGGGTGTACTTGCGCTCAGGTGCGTAAGGGAACTCGTTGCCAGGGCCAAACACGTGGCAGTGGGCATCCACGGCGCCTGCGGGCAATTTGAATTTGGGTTTGCTGGGGCCGGTGTACCAGTCCATCCAGCCGGGGGTTTTTTGAAATTCCATGGTGCTCCTCTTAGTCTCAATCAGGTTGAATGTTGGCTTCGCGCACCAGCTTGGCATAACGCTGGCGTTCGGAGCGAATCAGGTGGGTAAACATCTCGGCGCTGCCGGGCACGACTTCGCCGCCCACGGCACTCATGCGCTCGCGCACTTCTTTGGTTTCCAAAGCTTTTTGCACTTCGTCATGCAGCTTGTTCACGATCGGTTTGGGCGTGGCCGCAGGGGCCACCAAGCCGTACCACACGGAGGCTTCAAAGCCAGGAAAGCCAGACTCGGCAATGGTGGGCACATCGGGGAAGATGGCGCTGCGGTTGGGGCTGAGCACGGCCAACACTTTGAGCTTGCCGCTCTTGGCGTGCGGCAGCACCTCCAACGCGTTGACTGCCACCAGCGGCAACTGACCACCGATCACATCGGTGATGGCCGGCGAGCCGCCACGGTAGGGAATGTGTTGCAAATCAATGCCAGCGGCGCGAGCAAACAACTCAATCGCCATGTGCGGTGTTGAGCCATTACCGGGCGAACCAAACGCAATGCTGTTAGGTTTGCCCTTGGCTGCCTCGATCAACTGCTTGATGTTGGTGTAAGGCGCATTCGGGTTGGCGGCAATCACCACAGGCACGCGACCGATGAGCGACACCGCCACCAAGTCACGCTCGGCGTCGAACGGCGCGGGTTGGTAAAGCGACATGTTGGCCGCCAAGGCGTTGGCGGCCATCATCATCGTGTAGCCATCGGGTTCAGCGGTGACCACGGACTTCACGGCAATGTTGGTACCAGCGCCAGGTTTGTTTTCCACAATCACGGGCTGGCCTAGGCTGGTAGAGAGGCTTTGGCCTATGGTGCGTGCCACCACATCGACCGCGCCGCCAGCGGCATAGCCCACCACCACTTTGATAGGTTTGCTTGGATAGTTTTGCGCCAGCGAGAAAGTCGCCACATAAGACGTCAACAGAATCAGGCTCAAGCGTTTCAACAGGGTGGTCATGACATTCAATCCAAAGACACTTGGGCTTTTTTGATGGTGCCGCCAAAGCGCGTTGACTCGGCCTGAATGTAGGCATTCAACTGTTCGCGGTTCAGCGTGAAAGGCTCGTAGGCAAACGAGGCAAATTTTTCGCGCACATCGGGTTCGGCCAAGGCTTTTTCGATGTCACGTTGAATTTTGTCTGTGACGGCTTTGGGTAATCCGCGCGGTGCAGCAATGGTGGTCCAGCCACTCACTTCAAAACCTGCGGGGCCACCTGATTCACCGATGGTGGGCACATTCGGAAACGCGCTCACGCGCTTGGGTGCAGCCACGGCCAAATATTGCAACTTGCCTGCGCGGTACATCGCACCTGCTGTGGCATTGGAGCCCAAGGCGAATGACAGTTCGCCATTGGCCACGCCGCTGTAGAGCATGCTGGTTTCTTTGTAAATAACGTGCTGCATGTCGGTGCCTGTGACCGACTCAAACAAAGCCGAGCCTAGATGCACAGGGTTGCCCACAGACCAAGAACCGTAGTTCAGCTTGCCGGGATGCGCTTTGGCATCGGCAATCAGGTCAGATACTTTTTTGTATTTGCTGTCGGTGGCGACGGTGACAAAAAAGTAGGTTTTGAACAACGGCGCCAATGGCTCGAAATCGGCCTTGATGTCATAAGGCAGCTTTTTAAACAGATGCGGGTAGGCAGACAAATGCACGCTGTCGAGCTGAATCAAATCATGGCCATCGGTGGCGCCACGTTTGAAGGTGTCAATGGCGATGAAGCCATTGCCACCGGGCTTGTTCTCCACCACCACAGGCTTGCCCCAGGTGCGTGACAACTTGTCCGCCACCAAACGCAACACGCCCTCAGGGCCGCTCCCCACGGGAAACGGCGTGAGGATGCGCACAGGTTTGGTGGGGAAGTCTTGGGCGTGCGCGGACAGTCCGCACAACGCCAAAGCACCCAACGCCGCTGCGACGAGCAGCTGGCGTTTAGAGGGGTGAGTCATGAACAAAGCCTTCAAAGTGATCGACATTAATCGATGTACTTTAAGCCCGCAGCAGCCAAGGGCTCACGCATTTTGTACATATCCAGGCCCAAAACACCAGAAGCCAACTTCTCACGCTTTTCGCCTTCAAAGCTTTCACGTTTTTGCGCAGCAGCCAAAGTTTCTGCAGCACGTGCAGCAGGCACGCACACCACACCGTCGTCGTCCGCCACGATCACGTCACCGGGCGTGACCAACATGCCCGCACACACCACGGGGATGTTGACGGAGCCGATGGTCGCCTTGATGGTGCCTTTGCTGCTGATGGCTTTGCTCCACACGGGGAAGTTCATCTTTTGCAGCTCTTTCACATCGCGCACACCAGCATCGATGATGAGGGCGCGCGCGCCGCGTGCTTGGAAAGACGTGGCCAACAAATCACCAAAGTAACCGTCGGTGCACTCTGCGGTGATGGCAGCCACCACGATGTCACCGGGTTGAATTTGTTCAGCAGCCACATGCATCATCCAGTTGTCACCGGGGTGCAAGAGCACGGTCACCGCGGTGCCCGACACTTGCGCGCCTGGGAAGATGGGGCGCATATAGGGCTTGAGCAAACCCACGCGGCCCATGGCTTCATGCACAGTGGCGGAGCCCAAAGCGGCCAAGCCGTCTGCTGCTGCGCGGTCTGCGCGTTTGATGTTGCGATACACAACGCCGAGTTCATACATAAGAAATCTCCTGAGAATGGATTAACGGCCTTGCGACTTCAGCTTGGTGTCCAAGCGTGAGAACACACGACGTGCGTTGCCCTCGTACACCTGATGGCGTTCGTCAGCATTGAGGTTGAGTGTGGACTCGATGTAGCGCTTGGTGTCGTCGTAGTAGTGACCAGTTTCGGGGTCGATGCCGCGCACTGCGCCAATCATCTCGGACGCGAACATGATGTTCTTGACCGGAATCACTTTGGTCAACAAGTCGATGCCTGGCTGGTGGTACACGCAGGTGTCGAAGTAAATGTTGTTCATCAAGTGCTCAGTGAGCAAAGGCTTTTTGAGCTCTTGCGCCAAGCCACGGAAACGGCCCCAGTGGTAAGGCACAGCGCCGCCGCCATGAGGAATCAAGAACTTCAAGGTGGGGAAGTCTTTGAACAAGTCAGAGGTCAAGCACTGCATGAAGGCGGTGGTGTCGGCGTTCAAGTAATGCGCGCCCGTGGTGTGGAAGCAGCCGTTGCAGCTGGTGGACACGTGAATCATGGCGGGGATGTCGTACTCGACCATTTTTTCGTAAATGGGGTACCACGACTTGTCGGCCAGCGAAGGCGATGTCCAGTGACCACCCGATGGATCGGGGTTCAGGTTGATGCCAACGTTGCCGTATTGCTCCACGCACTTCACCAATTCAGGAATGCACGTGGCGGGGTCCACACCGGGTGACTGGGGCAGCATGGCCGCAGGCACGAAGTTGTTGGGGAACAGCTCAGACACGCGGAAGCACAGCTCGTTACAGATGGCGGCCCAAGTGGATGACACTTGGAAATCGCCAATGTGATGCGCCATGAAGCTGGCACGTGGGCTGAAGATGGTGATGTCAGAGCCACGCTCTTTCATCTTGGCGAGTTGGTTGGTCTCGATGGTTTCGCGCAGCTCGTCATCGCTGATTTTGAGCTCAGACACTTTGGGCATAGACGCGGGGTCTTTGATGCCGGCGATTTGGCGATTGCGCCATTCTTCCAAAGCCTTAGGCGCTGTGGTGTAGTGACCGTGGACGTCGATGATGAGAGACATGAATACCCCTTACAGAATGAAATTTAAAAATTAAAGCCAGTTCATGCCTTGCTTGCGCTTGACGTCTTCCACGTCAGCCGAAGCCAAGAACTGTAAAAACGATTGCACTGCCGCCACGCGAGCCGCGTCGTTGGCAATGACTGAAGGAATGCCCGACGAGAACGTGGTGATGAACGCCACATCTGCAGGCAAAGTGCCCAACACATCAATGCCGGGCAAGGCAATGAGTTCGCTCAACTGTTGAAAGCCCAAAGCAGCTTTGCCATTGGCCACCAAAGCGCCCACAGGTGTGCCAGGTGGCGGCACCACGATGCGGGCTTTCACCTCATCAGCGATACCCCAGCGTGTGAACAATTTCTCAAGGTACACGCCGCTTGGGCCGGTGGAGTAGCTCAGTGTGGGGCTGGCCAACACAGCCGCTTTCACGGCAGCTTCGTTGCTCAGGTCGGGGCGTGCTGCACCGGCCTGCACCGCCACCGCCACGGGTGAACGCACCCAGTCGCTGCGCGAACCGGTTTGCACATGGCCCGACGCGATCAAACGTTCAATCGCGTCTGAAGCCAAGAGCACCATGTCAAAGGCCTCACCCGCTTGCACGCGTTTGGCGGCATCCACACCACCCACAGATTCGATCTGCACAGACACACGCGTTTGCGCCTGGTACGCCTGCGTCAAATCGGCCAGCAAAGCCTTGGTGGCCATGGATGAAATACCGCGCAGAACAAGAGATGAAGATGGGGTTTGCATGGGCGTGATTCTAGAGATTTACCCCAGAAATGGGCCTCAAATGAGGAACTAGCTGCTATAACGTTTTTAAATAACGGACAATTGGTTATTCAAAATAGAGAACGCCATGGAACTCAAACAAATCGAATCATTTGTACGCGTCGCAGAGCTGGGCAGTTTCACCAAAGCAGCACTGGCTTTAAGCATCCCCCAACCTCTGCTGAGCCGCCATGTGCGCCAGCTTGAAGTGGAATTGCACCAGAACTTACTGATGCGCAATGGCCGCGGCGTGACCGTGACCGAAGCTGGCCTGGTGATGTTGGAACACGGGCGCGGCATCTTGCACCAAGTGGCCGTGGCGCAAGAAGAGCTGGGCTCGGTGCGCGGCGCACTGGCGGGGCGTGTGTCGATTGGTTTGCCCCCTAGCCTGTCCAAGCTGGTGACGGTGCCGCTGACCATGTCGTTTCGCCAAGCCTTGCCCCACGCACAACTGTCGTTGACCGAAGGTTTCTCGGTGTTGATGGTGGAGAGCTTGCGCGCTGGACGCCTAGACATGGCGGTGCTCTACAACCCACCGCCCTCCCCCGATTTGGAAATGACGGTGCTGCACGAAGACACCTTGATTTTGATTGCGGGCAAAAAAAGTCAGCCGCTCACACCCGACACCCAACTCAAAGACGTGGTGCAACTGGCCGACTTGGCCAAATTGCCCCTGATCGTGCCCAGTCGTCCCAATGCGTTTCGCTTGTTGATTGACACCGAAATGCTGCGCATCAACTGCAAGCCCAACATCGTGCTGGAAATTGATGGCTTGAATGCGATTTTGGAATTGGTCAAAGAAGGCTTGGGCTATGCCGTGCTGCCCGCCTACACCCTGAGGAACTTTGCAAAGCCGAAAGACTTCACCACGCATCGCGTAGAGAAGCCTAAGTTGATGAGTCAGTTGATGCTGGTGTGGTCAGCGCGCCGCCCGATGACGGCGACGCACAAAGCAGCCATGCAGCTCACCAACGAGGTGGTGTCTCAAGCGCTGCAAGCCAACGGCTAAACAGCGCTTACCAGCTGTCGTCGCTGCCGCCTCCGGAGTCGGCACTGTCCCAATCGCTGCCGGAGCCTGCATCGAAAGCGCCCAGGTCGGGCTGGACAGGTGTGTCAAACGGCACGTAACCACCGTTACCGGAGGAAGACGATGCGCCCGCAGAAGATGGGGCGGAGGTGTGGTGGTCACCTTCTAAGGCTTTGGACAAAGCGTAACCCGCCGCCACGCCAGCCAAACCGCCCACCACGGCGCCGGTCATGGTCGAGCCACCACCCGTGGGTTGTGCATAACCTTGAGGGGCATAGCCACCTTGTGGCGCATTGGGTGTGAACTGAGCGCCAAAACCGCGCGGTGCGGGTGGCGTGCCCATAGGGGTGGCCACAGGCGCATAGCTGGCCGTGTTGGCGTTGGCAGCCGCAGAACGACGCAGCCACAAGCCCACCACAACCAAGCCCGCAATGGCCAGCCACACATAAGTCAGCGATGAACCGCCGCTACTGGGTGCGGGTGCAGCTTGAGTGGCAGCGTGCGTGCCGGGTGCAACTGAAGGCGCCATCACCACAGAAGACGATGGCGCAGCGGCCAACTCACTCACTTTGGTGAACACCGTGTTGAATTTTTCGGGACTGGTCGCGAACTTCAAAGACGGATCGATGTCCTTGGCTTTTTGCAACTCGGTTTGCGCATCTTTGTAGCGCTGTTCGTGGGCCAACACTTGGCCTAATTCGTAATGCGCTTTGGCGCTTTGCGGTTTGTCTTGCAGCACCTCACGCAGCATGGTTTCGGCTTGCGTGTAGTGGCCAGCAGCCACCGCAGCCTCAATGTCTTTGGGGGTGGGCAGCGCCAAGGCAAGCGTGGCACTGAGCACCAATGCCCCCGCAACAACAGATTTCAACAATCGAGAAAACATGGGTTTGACTACCTTTCAATCCAATCTGAACACTTCAGCGGCGTTGCATTGTGCAGCACCGATGTAACGGCTTCGCAAAGCACGCCCACATGACACCTAAATGGGCGTGTTCAGCAAAAATACAAGGGGGAAAGAAAGTGGCGTAGAAAAGTCAAAGGGACTTGATGAATCACTCTTTGGGAGCGCCAGAGTTTTTGACGATCGCTTCGTAACGCTTCAACTCAGAGCTGGTAAATTTGACGAATTCAGCCGATGTACCACCCATCACTTCAGCCCCCATATCAACCAGCTTGTTGCTGACTTCTTTAGATTTCAGAATCTTATTGATTTCAGCATTGAGTCGATTCACCACTTCGGCTGAGGCTCCTGCTGGAAGAACAATCCCATACCAAGCAGAGGCGACCATTGGCACGCCAGCCTCATTGAATGTTGGCACATTCGGCAGAACTGAAAGTCGCTTGGATGAAGCAACTGCAATAGGTCGCAACAATCCACCTTTGATGCTACCGAGTGATCCCGTATCAATCATCATGTCGATGTGACCAGCGACCAAGTCCTGAGCAGCAGGCCCACTCCCTTTGTAGGGCACATGGCGTATATCAATGTTCGCTGTTGTTTTAAATTGAGCACCCGCCAAGTGTTGCGACCCTCCGATCCCAGCGGAACCATAGGTGTAGTTACCGGGTGATTTTGTAGACGCATCCACGATGTCCTTGAGTGAGTTCCAAGGCGACTTAGTTGGCACCACCATCACGTTCGGGATGGAACACAGCGAAACCACAGGTGTGAAATCAGTCACCGGATCAAAACCAAGTTTTGAATAAAGATACGGAGCAGCGGCATTTGTGGAGCTGGTTGCAAGCAACAACGTATAGCCGTCCGCTTTTTCTTTTACAAACAACTGAGTGCCAATCACACCACCAGCACCTGCCTTGTTTTCCACAACCACGGGGACGCCCAGCGCTTGCGAAAGGGGTTGAGCGATCAAACGTCCAACCTGATCAGTCGCCCCACCCGTTGCCCACGGAACAATAATTTTGATCGGCTTGTCGGGATAAGCAGCCCAAGCGCTCACGGCTACGCAAGAGAGTCCTACACAAAGAATAGAGCACGCTTGCTTCTTAACGATTTGGGAAATAAATTTCAATGTCATCTCAGTCTCCTTTTTGTTTAATCAGTGCATCTACCCATGCCGAGCTATAGGTCCCGGACTTAATGTCTGCAATCATTTTTTGCTCATCCAATACTTTGTCGTGAGCCATTTTTCCAATCAACAGCGCGTCAGTCGGAGGCACGGCAACAACACCATCAGCATCGCCAACAATGATGTCCCCAGGATTGACCCTCATTCCGCCAACAGTGACGGGCGAATTAATTGAGCCTGGGCCGTCTTTGTATGGGCCTCGCAAATTCACGCCTCGTGCCCAACAAGGAAATGGGTGTTCCTCAAACGCTTCAGAGTCACGAACGGCTCCATCGATGACAAACCCAATAGCGCCCTGAACGATGGCGGAGGTCATCATGATTTCGCCCACTAATGCACGAGAAACATCGCCTTCTCCATCGACGACCAAGACATCACCTGGGCGCAACATATCCAAAGCCTTGTGAATGAGCAGGTTGTCCCCTGCTCTTACTTTGACAGTCACAGCAACTCCGCAAACAGTTAAGTTGGTTCGATTGACCAGGCTCAGCCCCGTTGTACCGACCAACCGTCCCATCACATCGCTGATAACGGAGGACGGCAGTCCAGACAAAGCTGCTACAGCGGCATCATCTCTTGGCGCGCAAGGGTGTATTGATATTCCACTGCCCATGAATACTTCTCCTCTTTTTTAAAATTTGGCCAATTCTTAGATACATATAATTTGAAATCAATGTCTATATTTTGAATATATGTTCAATTTTTTATGAACTTAAAACACCTAAGAGTTTTTTGTCAGATCGTTGATTCCGGAAGCGCAAACTTGGCGGCGGAAAAGTTGCACATTGCAGCAACGGCGGTCAGCATGCAGCTATCGAACCTTGAGGAGTCCTTAGGGGGCAAACTTTTTGATAGATCCACGCGACCTATGAGTCTGACAACGCTGGGGCAGTACATCTACCCGAAGGCGAAGGCGTTGTTATCCAATGCCAGACAAATGGAGAACGAGGCCAAGGGAATAGCCTCTGGTGACTATGGCTGGCTCAGCATTGGATTTGTGCGATCTACCCTGCACTCGCTGATTCCCGAATCTGTTCGAGTGATGCGAGAGGAGTTCCCCAAGATTCGTATTGATCTTGATGAGATGTTGAGTGAGCACCAGGCTGAAAATATCCGCAAGGGAACTATTCATATCGGCATTTCACGGCAAATAGGTCAGTATGAAAAAGAAAAGGACATGATCTACATCCCTCTCATTCGAGACCCATTAGTGGCTGCCATTCCGATCAATCACCCTCTAGCCAAGAAAAAAACTGTGGCACCTAGCGAGCTAGATTGCTTGCCGTTCATCTCATTTCCCAAAGACCCATTCAGTAAATTTGCAAGTCAATCGCTGAACTATCTTCAAGAACATGGCGCGACACCAAACGTAGGCCACGAAGCAAAAGAAATTCAAACAGCATTGGGCCTGGTTGCCGCTGGGCTTGGAATCACGCTGGTTGGCAAGACAGTAGCCAAAAACAATAGAACAGATGTGGCTTTCGTTCCAATCAAAGGAAAGCAATTGGAGTCTGAAATCTTTGCAATCACTAGCTCCGACAAACCCAGTCTAGTTGTTCAAGAATTTATTCGGATCCTATGCGCGCGCGTGATGCATTAACCAACAGGTGCAGCTTTTGATAGGCAAAAAAAAATGCTTCCGAGGGAAGCATCTGTGTAACTCTTCTAAAGTAAATTCTGAAAACAACCTAAACGGTTGATAACTTTCAGTATTGGCAAAAATGGTGGGCGATGCAAGTTTCGAACTTGCGACCCCCACAGTGTGAATGTGGTGCTCTACCCCTGAGCTAATCGCCCATTTTTACCGTTTTTCCATCTCTGGAAAGACCGTGATTATGCCACAGAATTTTGTAGATTTCGCCAAACTGTTTTTCCACCGCTGGATTTATCCAACTGGGTCAGTACATCGTCGTGTTGACTCATCTCTTGTTCCGTCGCCACGATCACCGGTAACTGATAGCTGCTGAGGTCCACACGCTCTGTCGTGCGGCTTTGTTCGTCGTTGCTCTCCACTTCCATCAGCAAGGCGTCTTGGCCGCGCGTCATGTTGATGTAGACATCGGCCAACAGCTCGGCATCGAGCAAGGCGCCGTGCAGCGTACGGCCCGAGTTATCTACTTCTAAGCGGTCGCACAAGGAATCGAGCGAGTTGCGCTTGCCCGGGAACATTTCCTTAGCCATCACCAAGGTGTCGGTGATGCCATCGACAAACGTGGTGAAACGCGGGCGACCTTGCAGCTCTAGCTCTTTGTTCAAAAAGCCAATGTCAAACGGCGCGTTGTGAATGATGACTTCAGCGCCTTCGATGTATTCCAGAAACTGGTCCACCACTTCGCCGAATTTGGGTTTATCTTTCAAGAACTCATTCGTGATGCCGTGAACGCGCAAGGCGTCTTCGTGGCTGTCACGCTCAGGGTTCAAATAGAAATGCAAGTTGTTGCCCGTGAGCTTGCGGTGCAGCAGCTCGACGCAACCGATTTCAATGATGCGGTCGCCGTTCTCGGCCGAGAGGCCGGTGGTTTCAGTATCTAGAAAAATCTGGCGCATGGTCAGTGGTTTTCTTTGGCGTGGTTGATGGTGTATTTGGGGATTTCCACCACCAAGTTTTGCTGCGCCACGATGGCTTGGCAGCTCAGGCGTGAATTGGGCTCCAAGCCCCAAGCGCGGTCTAGCAAGTCGTCTTCGTTTTCATCCGCCTCGTTGAGCGATTTGAACCCCTCGCGCACGATGACGTGGCAGGTGGTGCAGGCGCAGCTCATGTCGCAGGCGTGTTCGATGTTGATGTGGTTTTCCAACAGCACTTCGCAGATGGTGCTACCAGCGGCAGCTTGCAGCTCTGCGCCCTGTGGGCAGAGTTCGGCGTGGGGCAAGATTTTGATGACGGGCATTTAAATGTTCTCGATGTTTTGTCCGGCCAAGGCATGTTGAATGCCTCGGTTCATGCGTTGAGCCGCGAAGGCTTCGGTGCCTTTGGCCAGCGCTTCGGTGATGGCTTCAATGGCGGCAGCGTCTTCTAGTTTTTTAGCGTCAAGTGTGGCCACCATCAGCGCGTCGATGCGTGCGCGATCTTCGGCTGACAGCAAATCGCCATCGGCTTGCAAAGCGCTTTGCGTGGCCAACCACATGCGGTCAGCATCCACGCGGGCTTCGACCAAAGCACGGGCTTTGATGTCCTGCTCTGCGGTTTTGAAGCTGTCTTGCAGCATGGCGGCAATTTGGTCGTCCGACAAACCGTAAGACGGTTTGACGGTGATGTTGGCCGTGACGCCACTGAGCTGCTCTAACGCGCTCACGCTCACCATGCCATCAGCGTCCACCGTGAAGGTCACACGAATGCGCGCTGAGCCTGCGGCCATGGGTGGAATGCCACGCAATTCAAAGCGCGCCAAGCTGCGGCAGTCGGCCACCATGTCGCGCTCGCCCTGCACCACATGCAAGGCCAAGGCGGTTTGACCATCTTGGTAGGTGGTGAAGTCTTGTGCCATCGCGGTGGGAATGGTTTGGTTGCGCGGCACGATGCGCTCCACCAAACCGCCCATGGTTTCAATGCCCAACGACAAAGGAATCACATCCAGCAACAGCAACTCGCCATCGGGGTTGTTGCCTGCCAGCTGGTTGGCTTGAATGGCAGCACCAAGCGCCACCACTTCGTCTGGGTTGAGGTTGTTCAACGGTGCACAGCCCAACAGATCAGCCACGGCTTGCTGCACCTGCGGCATACGCGTCGAGCCGCCCACCATGACCACGCCTTGGATGTCATCTTTGCTGAGCTTGGCATCGCGCAAGGCTTTGCGCACGGCAGACAAGGTGCGTTGGGTCAACGCGGCAGTGGCCGCTTCAAACTCGGTGCGTGTGACGGTGTGGCTCAGTGCACCGCTCGACAAGGCCACGTCAAACGTGGCGCTGTCAGCCGCAGACAAAGCTTCTTTGCAAGCACGCGCCGCCACCAACACATTGGATTTATCAGCCGGCGTGGCAATGACGCAACCGGTTTGGGTTTGCACCCAATCGACCAAAGCGCGGTCGTAGTCGTCGCCGCCCAAAGCAGAATCGCCGCCTGTGGCCAGCACTTCAAACACACCGCGTGTCAAACGCAGAATAGAAATATCGAACGTGCCGCCGCCCAAGTCGTACACGGCATACACGCCTTCGCTGGCTTGGTCCAAGCCGTAGGCAATGGCTGCCGCCGTGGGTTCGTTGATGAGGCGCAGCACATTGATACCTGCGAGTTGCGCGGCATCTTTGGTAGCTTGGCGTTGGGCATCGTCAAAGTACGCAGGCACGGTGATGACCGCGCCATACAAATCGTCGTTGAAGGTGTCTTCGGCGCGAAAGCGCAAAGTGGCCAAAATTTCGGCGCTCACCTCGACAGGCGACTTCTCGCCCACACGGGTTTGAATGGCCAGCATGCCGGGCTTGTCGACCAACACATAAGGCAGCTGATCGCGGTTGGCAATGTCAGCCACACCACGGCCCATGAAACGCTTCACAGACACCAAGGTGTTTTGTGGGTCTTGGGCTTGCGCGGCCAACGCAGCGCGGCCAATTTGGCGGCCGTCGTTCTCCAGGTAACGCACCGCCGACGGCAAGATGACATGGCCCTCGGCATCGGGCAAGCACTCAGCCACGCCGTTGCGCATGGCGGCCACGAGCGAATGGGTGGTGCCCAAGTCAATGCCCACCGCGATGCGTCGCTGGTGCGGGTCTGGCGCTTGGCCAGGTTCGGAAATTTGTAACAACGCCATAGGTGTGTATTGTCGCTTTCAGGAGGCGTCTAAATGGTCGATTCGGGCTTCGACATCACGCAAAAACTTCTCGATGAACATCAGCCCCCTCACCTGCTGCGCGGCAGCGGGCAAGTCGTGTGCGGTGTCAATGAGTTGGGCGCATTGCTGCAAAGCAGCCTTGTGGGCTTGTTGCACATCGTCATGCAAGGCTTCAAGGGCGGCCACATCGTTGCCATCGTCCATGGCCTCTCGCCATTCCATTTGCTGCATCAAAAATGCGGCTGGCATGGCGGTGTTGTTCTCGGCTTGAATGGGCGCATCGCCGAGCTCGCACAAATAGGCGGCGCGGCGCATCGGGTCTTTCAGGCGTTGGTACGCCTCGTTGATGCGCACCGACCATTGCATGGCCACGCGTTGTGCGGCTGTGCCTTGCGAGGCAAATTTGTCAGGGTGAGCTTCGCGTTGCAAGTCTTTCCAACGCGCATCGAGCTGGGCGCGGTCTTGTGCAAACTGCGCGGGCACGCCGAAGAGTTCAAAGTCGCTGACCGCGAGCTGCGCCGACAACGGCAGGGCCGGTTCGTTCACGTCACGCCTCGCTTCAATCTGTCGAAATTTAAATACGGAACGATTCGCCGCAACCGCAACGGTCACGTTCGTTCGGGTTCAAAAACTTGAAGCCCTCGTTCAGGCCTTCGCGCACGAAGTCCAGCTGTGTGCCGTCGATGTAGGCCAAGCTCTTGGGGTCGATCAACACCTTCACGCCGTGGTCTTCAAAAATCACGTCTTCTGGTTCTTGCTCGTCCACGTATTCAAGCTTGTAGGCCAAGCCCGAACAACCCGTGGTTTTGACACCCAAACGCACGCCCACACCCTTGCCACGTTTGGCAAGGTAGCGGGTCACGTGTCGTGCCGCGGCTTCAGTCAATGTGATCGCCATGATATTTTTTACGCAGCGTGTTTCTTTTTGTAATCATCCACAGCCGCCTTGATGGCGTCTTCGGCCAAGATGGAGCAGTGAATTTTCACAGGAGGTAGCGCCAGCTCTTCAGCAATTTCGCTGTTCTTCAAAGCCGCTGCTTCGTCCAAGGTTTTGCCCTTGACCCACTCGGTCACGAGTGAAGACGACGCAATCGCCGAGCCACAGCCGTAGGTTTTGAAACGCGCATCTTCAATCACACCCGTCAGAGGGTTGACCTTGATTTGCAACTTCATCACGTCGCCGCAAGCGGGCGCGCCCACCATACCGGTGCCCACAGAGTCGTCGCCCTTGTCAAAGGAGCCCACGTTGCGGGGGTTTTCGTAGTGGTCAACCACTTTTTCAGAATAAGCCATGGTGAATCTCCTAAATTAGTGAGCAGCCCATTGGATGGTGCTGATGTCGATGCCTTCTTTGTACATGTCCCACAAGGGGCTCAGTTCACGCAGCTTGGCCACGTTGATGCGGATGGTTTCAATCGCGTAGTCAATTTCTTCTTCGGTGCTGAAGCGGCCAATCGTCATGCGCAAGCTGCTGTGCGCCAACTCATCGCTGCGGCCCAAAGCGCGCAACACATAGCTGGGCTCTAAGCTGGCCGAGGTACAGGCCGAGCCCGACGACACCGCCAAGCCCTTGATGCCCATGATGAGTGACTCGCCTTCCACGTAGTTGAAACTGATGTTCAAGTTGTGTGGCACACGGTGTTCCATGTTGCCGTTGATGAAGACTTGCTCCATGTCTTTGAAACCGTCGAGCAAACGCTGTTGCAAAGCTTTGGCTTTGGCCAAGTCTTTGGCCATGTCTTCTTTGGCAATGCGAAACGCCTCGCCCATGCCCACGCACTGGTGTGTGGGCAAGGTGCCACTGCGCATACCGCGCTCGTGGCCACCACCGTGCATTTGCGCTTCCAAGCGCACGCGAGGTTTGCGACGCACATACAAAGCGCCGATGCCTTTGGGGCCGTAGGTTTTGTGTGAGGCCAAGCTCATCAAGTCGACGGGCAACGTGGCCAAATCAATCTCCACTTTACCAGTGGCTTGTGCAGCGTCGACGTGGAAGATGATGCCTTTTTCGCGGCACATCGCACCGATGCCGGCGATGTCTTGGATCACGCCGATCTCGTTGTTCACGAACATCACGCTGATCAAAATGGTGTCGGGACGAATCGCTGCTTTGAGCGCGTCCATGCTGAGCATGCCGTCTTCTTGCACGTCGAGGTAGGTCACATCGAACCCTTGGCGCTCCAGCTCACGCATGGTGTCGAGCACAGCTTTGTGCTCGGTCTTCACGGTGATCAGGTGCTTGCCCTTGGACTTGTAGAAATGTGCCGCGCCTTTGATGGCGAGGTTGTTGGACTCAGTCGCGCCCGAGGTCCACACGATTTCGCGGGGGTCAGCACCGATCAACGAGGCCACATCTTCACGGGCTTTTTCAACCGCGGCTTCTGCTTCCCAGCCCCACGCATGGCTGCGGGAAGCGGGATTGCCAAAGTGCTCGCGCAGCCAAGGAATCATGGCATCCACGACGCGTGGGTCGCACGGATTGGTCGCACCGTAGTCGAGGTAAATGGGGAAATGGGGTGTCATGTCCATGATGGGTCCGTAAAAATTAAAGAGGCTTGGCGAAGGCGTTGCCCAAAGCAAACACCGAATTAGGTGCGTTCACACGAATGGGTTTGACCACGGGCATGGGTTGGATGGCACGTTTCAAAGTGGGCTTGTTTTCAATCTCAACGCCCTTGGCGATTTGCTCGTCCACCAGCTTTTGCAGGGTGACTGAGTCCAAAAATTCCACCATGCGCTGGTTGAGCGAAGCCCACAGCTCGTGCGTCATGCAACGGCCGGTTTCGCCCAAACAGTTTTCTTTGCCGCCGCAGTGGGTGGCGTCAATCGGCTCATCCACAGACACGATGATGTCGGCCACGGTGATGTCTGCGGCTTTGCGACCCAGCGAATAACCACCGCCAGGGCCACGGGTAGATTCCACCAAATCGTGGCGGCGCAGCTTACCGAACAGCTGTTCAAGGTAAGACAAAGAGATTTGTTGACGCTGGCTGATGGCAGCCAAAGTGACGGGACCGCTGTTTTGGCGCAGGGCCAAATCAATCATGGCGGTGACCGCAAAACGACCTTTGGTGGTGAGACGCATGGCAAGCTCCTATCTGTGGTTGGGCTTTGTCGACTAATTAGGTCAAGTATAGCCTAATCCCCACGGATTTGCTCGGGTACTCTCGGTAATGGCCCTATTTGTCGATGACAAGAGTCAAGGGTTGGCAATCAAAGTTTTTGCGCCAGCACCGACACGTTGTCGTGCCCTGCCCCACCAAAGGCTTGTTCGCGCAGAACGGCCAGTTGGTCGCGAACGCGAGCAGCGTTTTCAAACTCGAGGTTGCGGGCGTGTTCCATCATCAGCTTTTCCAAGCGTTTGATTTCTTTGGCCACATCGCGTTCGCTCATGTCTTCGATGGCGGCGCGTTGCAGCTCGCGCTCTTGCGCTTCTTTGCCCGCCTTCTCGCTGTAGACGCCGTCGATCAAATCGCGAATCCCCTTGACCACACCGCGTGGCGTGATACCCATCTCTAGGTTGTGCGCGATTTGCTTGGTGCGGCGACGCTCGGTTTCGCCAATCGCCTTCTTCATCGACTCGGTCATGCGGTCGGCATACAGAATGGCTTTGCCACTCAGGTTACGCGCCGCGCGGCCAATGGTTTGAATCAAGCTGCGCTCAGAGCGCAAGAAGCCTTCTTTGTCGGCATCCAAAATGGCCACCAGCGACACCTCAGGCAAGTCAATGCCTTCGCGCAGCAAGTTGATGCCCACCAACACATCGAAAGTGCCCAAACGCAAATCACGCAAGATTTCGACGCGCTCCACCGTGTCCACATCGCTGTGGATGTAGCGCACTTTCACGCCGTTGTCGGTGAGGTAATCGGTCAGCTGCTCGGCCATGCGCTTGGTGAGCGTGGTGATGAGCACGCGCTCGTTGATTTCCACGCGAATGCGGATCTCTTGCAGCACATCGTCCACTTGGTGGGTGGCGGGGCGCACTTCGACCAGCGGATCGACCAAGCCTGTGGGGCGCACCAACTGCTCCACCACTTTGCTGGCATGGGTCTTTTCGTAATCGGCGGGCGTGGCCGAGACAAACACCACTTGGCGCATGCGTTTTTCAAACTCGTCGAGCTTCAAGGGCCGGTTGTCCAAAGCACTGGGCAGACGGAAGCCGTACTCCACCAGCGTGGTTTTGCGTGCACGGTCACCGTTGTACATGCCGCCAAGCTGGCCAATCATGACGTGGCTTTCGTCCAAGAACATCACCGAGTCTTTGGGCATGTAGTCGGTCAAGGTGCTGGGCGGCGCTCCAGGGGGCGCACCCGACAAATGGCGGGTGTAGTTCTCAATGCCTTTGCAGTGGCCTACTTCGCTGAGCATCTCTAAATCGAAGCGCGTGCGCTGCTCTAAGCGCTGGGCTTCGACCAGCTTGTTCATGCCCACCAGTTCTTTCAAACGATCGGCCAACTCCACCTTGATGGTCTCCACCGCCGCCAACACGCGGTCACGCGGCGTGACGTAGTGGCTGGAGGGATAGATGGTGAAGCGCGGAATTTTTTGGCGGATGCGGCCCGTGAGCGGGTCAAACAGTTGCAGGCTTTCAATCTCGTCATCGAACAGCTCGATGCGAATGGCCAGCTCGGAGTGTTCGGCGGGAAACACGTCAATCGTGTCGCCGCGCACGCGGAATTTGCCGCGTGAAAAATCTTGGTCGTTGCGCTCGTACTGCATGCGCACCAGCTGGGCGATGGCGTCGCGCTGGCCCACTTTGTCACCGGCACGCAGCGTCATGATCATCTGGTGGTAGCTCTCGGGCTCGCCGATACCGTAGATGGCCGACACGGTAGCCACCACGATCACATCACGGCGCTCCAAGATGCTTTTGGTGCAGCTCAAACGCATTTGCTCGATGTGCTCGTTGATGGCGCTGTCTTTCTCGATGAACAAATCACGCTGGGGCACATAGGCCTCGGGCTGGTAGTAGTCGTAGTAGCTGACGAAATACTCCACCGCATTGTTTGGAAAAAACTCGCGGAACTCGCTGTAGAGCTGCGCCGCCAAGGTTTTGTTGGGCGCAAAAATGATGGCAGGTCGACCCAATTGGGCGATCACGTTGGCCATGGTGAAGGTTTTGCCCGAGCCCGTCACGCCCAAAAGCGTTTGAAACACCTCACCGTCGTTGACACCTTCCACCAGCTGGGCAATGGCCGTGGGCTGGTCGCCCGCAGGTGGGTACGGCTGAAACAGCTCAAACGGCGAGCCGGGGTAGCGGACCATCGTGCCTTTGGGCGCATCTACGGCGGCTGGCAATGTGTCAGGAAGTGTTGCTGCGGTGTCAGACATGATGGGTGAAAACTGTATAGCTCGAAAAAAACGTACGGTTCTAAAAACCCTGCGGGTTGACCCTTAAAATTCAGGCCGAACACGCAAGCCTACCGCAGACTGTGCTTGTTTACCTAACCTCCTCTCTTTATCCGTGATCAAGGACTGACGATGTCAATGTTTACCGCTGTCGAAATGGCACCCCGCGACCCCATCTTGGGTCTCAACGAGCAATACAACGCCGACACCAACCCCAACAAGGTCAACCTCGGCGTGGGTGTGTACTTCGACGACAACGGCAAACTGCCTTTGCTGCAATGCGTGCAAGCCGCAGAAAAAACCATGATGGCCACGCCATCGGCACGCGGCTACTTGCCCATCGACGGCATCGCGGCCTATGACGCTGCCGTCAAAGGCTTGGTCTTCGGCGCCGACTCTGAGCCCGTCACCTCTGGCCGCGTGGCTACGGTGCAAGGCATTGGCGGCACAGGCGGCTTGAAAATTGGCGCTGACTTCTTGAAGCGCTTGAGCCCCAACGCCACCGTGTTGATTTCTGACCCCAGCTGGGAAAACCACCGCGCTTTGTTCACCAACGCCGGTTTCAAGGTCGACACCTACGCTTACTACGACGCTGAAAAACGCGGCGTGAACTTTGAAGGCATGTTGGCCTCACTCAACGCCGCTGCTGCTGGCACCATCGTGGTGTTGCATGCTTGCTGCCACAACCCCACCGGCTACGACATCACCGCCGCCCAATGGGACCAAGTGGTGGCCGTGGTCAAGGCCAAAAACCTCACCGCTTTCTTGGACATGGCCTACCAAGGCTTTGGCCACGGCATTGCCGAAGACGGCGCTGTGATTCAAAAGTTTGTCGACGCAGGCTTGTGCTTCTTCGTGTCCACCTCGTTCTCCAAAAGCTTCAGCTTGTATGGTGAGCGCGTGGGTGCATTGAGCGTGTTGTGCGCGGACAAAGAAGAGTGCGGCCGCGTGTTGTCTCAACTCAAAATCGTGATTCGCACCAACTACTCCAACCCACCCATCCACGGCGGCGCCGTGGTGGCTGCGGTGTTGAACAACCCCGAGCTGCGCGCTTTGTGGGAAAAAGAATTGGGCGAGATGCGCGTGCGCATCAAAGCCATGCGTCAAAAGCTGGTCGACGGCCTCAAAGCCGCTGGCGTGAAGCAAGACATGAGCTTCATCACCACCCAAATCGGCATGTTCAGCTACTCAGGTTTGAGCAAAGACCAAATGGTACGTTTGCGCTCTGAGTTCGGCGTGTACGGCACCGACACAGGCCGCATGTGTGTGGCTGCCCTGAACAGCAAAAACATCGACTACGTGTGCCAAGCCATTGCGAAAGTGATGTAACACCACACAGCTTGCACGCTTGACATGCAACCAAAAAAAGGGCCTTCACAGGCCCTTTTTTCATGGTGCCGCGCACCTCAGCGTTTGCGAAGCGCAGCCCACATTCAAATGAACTGAACTGAACTCAGCTCAACCCCAAATCACCGATCGCATGGCGATGGACGCCAACTGATAGCCCTCGTTGAAGAACTCAACCGGCTCACCCGCTTGTGCTGCACCTGCAGCGTAGAGCAAAGGCAAAAAATGGTCGTAGCTGGGGTGCGACATCTTCGCGGTGTCGCCTTGGGCCTGAAAGTCCACCAAAGCCTCTAAGTGGCCCGAGGTGATTTGCTCAGCCACCCATTGGTCAAACGCAATCGCCCAGTCATAGGCTTGGTTGTCGGCGGCTGAGCGATTCATGGTGCGCAGGTTGTGCACGGTGTTGCCACTGGCCAGGATGAGCACGCCCTGCTCTCGCAAGGCGCGCAGTTGTTGGCCCAGCGCAAAGTGCTCTGCCAGTGGACGGTGGTAATCCATGCTCAGTTGCACCACGGGAATATCCGCCGCAGGAAATATGGGTTTGAGCACGCTCCATGCGCCATGGTCCAAGCCCCACTCGGTCAAATCCACACCCACAGGTTGACCGCTGTGTGGCTGACGCAATTGCTGCGCAGTTTGTGCCACCCACTCGGGGGCACCGGGTGCCGGGTATTGCTGGTCAAACAGTTCTTGCGGAAAACCACCAAAGTCATGGATCGTTTTGGGCTGGGCCATGCCCGTCATCCACCAGCCAGGTGTGATCCAGTGCGCAGAGATGCACAAAATAAGTTTGGGTTTGGGCCAACGGGAGCCAAACTCGGCCCCCAAAGCTTGCCATGCACGGCGGAAAGGACTGTCCTCAATCACGTTCATGGGACTGCCGTGCCCCACAAAAAGAACGGGCATACGAGAGACTGGTGTGGAAGTGGTCATCAAGGTCTAGGACAAATGGTTGTCAAAAGTAAATTGGGGGACAGACTCCATTTTCAACCCATTAACAGCTGCTATATTGCGCTGCAACATTATTAAGACAAAACCATGCTTTACCAAATCTTCGAAACACAACGTAGCCTGATGGAGCCGTTCGCAGACTTTGCGCAGGCCGCTTCCAAGCTTTATGGTCAAACCAACTCGCCCATGGCCCAAAACCCCATGGCTCAGCGTGTGTCCGCCGGTTATGACTTGCTCTATCGCCTGGGAAAAGACTACGAAAAGCCGCAATTTGGCATCAAATCCGTGCAGGTTGAAGGCATGGACGTGGCCATCCACGAACGCATCGAAATGGACAAGCCTTTCTGTGAGCTGCGCCGTTTCAAACGTTTCACCGACGACGCAGCCACGCTGACCAAACTCAAAGCACAACCTGTGGTGTTGATTGTGGCGCCTTTGTCTGGCCACTACGCCACTTTGCTGCGCGACACCGTGCGCACCATGCTCAAAGACCACAAGGTCTATGTCACCGATTGGAAAAACGCACGCTTGGTACCCCTGAGCGAAGGTGAATTCCACCTCGACGACTATGTGAACTACGTGCAAGAGTTCATCCGTGATTTGCAATCCAAGTACGGCAACTGCCACATCATGAGCGTGTGCCAACCCACCGTGCCGGTGTTGGCTGCTGTGTCACTGATGGCCAGCCGTGGCGAGAAAACACCCATCACCATGACCATGATGGGTGGCCCGATTGACGCGACCAAATCCCCCACAGCCGTGAACAACTTGGCCATGAACAAGAGCCACAGCTGGTTTGAAAACAACGTGATCTACCGCGTGCCGGATAGCTTCCCAGGTGCAGGCCGCCGTGTGTACCCCGGCTTCTTGCAGCACACCGGCTTCGTGGCCATGAACCCCGATCGCCACTTGAAGAGCCATTACGACTACTTCAAAGATTTGATCAAAGGTGACAACTCCAGCGTGGACTCACACCGCGATTTTTATGACGAGTACAACGCCGTGCTCGACATGGACGCTGATTACTACTTGGAAACCATCAACACGGTGTTCCAAGACTTCAAGCTGGTACGCGGCACATGGGAAATCAAAAACCCACAAGGCAAGCTTGAGCTGGTGCGCCCGCAAGACATTCGCACCACAGCGCTGTTGACCGTGGAAGGTGAGTTGGACGACATCTCTGGCTCTGGCCAAACCGAGGCCGCACACAAGCTGTGCAGTGGCATCGTTCGCCAAGAGCATCACCACTTGGAAGCCAAAGGTGCCGGCCACTACGGCATCTTCAGTGGCCGCCGTTGGCGCGAAGTGGTGTACCCACACGTCAAGAGCTTCATCTTGGAACACAACAAAGGCACAGGCAAAACCGCTGCGGCTAAACCAAAATCTGTCACTAAGAAAGTTGCCCCTGCAGCTAAAAAAGTGGCCGCCAAGCCTGCTACCAAAAAAGCCACTACGGCTAAAAAGTGAGTCTGGTCGAACAACTCAACAACGCCCTGCCACAAACGCAATGCACGCGCTGTGGCTACCCTGACTGTCAGCGCTACGCCGAGGCGATCGTCCAAGGCGAGGCTGACATCAACCAGTGCCCACCAGGCGGCACCGAAGGCGTTGAACGGCTGGCTGCCCTCACCGGCAAGCCCGCCCTTCCCCTGAACCCTGACAACGGCTTAGAAGGCCCACGCACCATCGCCATCATTGACGAGGCTTGGTGCATTGGCTGCACGCTGTGCATTGCGGTATGCCCAACCGATGCCATCGTCGGCGCCAACAAGCGCATGCACACCGTGGTGGAAAGTTATTGCACGGGCTGTGAGCTGTGTATCCCTGCTTGCCCCGTCGATTGCATCTCGCTCGAACCCATCGACATCAACCTCAGCGGTTGGGCCTCGTGGCCGCAAGAACTGGCGGACCTCGCGCGCCAACGCTATGACACACGCCTTGCCCGCTTGAAGCGTGAGGCGGTAGAACATGACGAGCGCTTGCAAGCCAAAGCTGTGAAAAAACTTGCCGACCTGCACGCACACACCAAAGGGACCGAGCACGCACCCGAGGTCGATCGCAAACGTGCGATCATTGAGGCCGCACTCGCCAAAGCCAAAGCCCGTCAAGCCACCAAAGCTTGACTGGCACAGCGGCATCAAAGGGCACCTTCTGCCCTCCCCGCGATACCTGACATTTCAATGCACACCCAACTCACTGCACGCAGAGAACTTCTGCTTCTTGTGTCGCTCGCCGGCATTCAGTTCACACACATCGTGGACTTCATGATCATGATGCCGCTGGGACCACAACTCACCAGCTTATTTGCCATCAACTTTGCTGAGTTTGGCTTGCTGGTCTCGGCCTACACCATCGCAGCAGGCTTGTCTGGTTTGTTTGCCACCACGTTCATTGACCGCTTTGACCGAAAGCGTTTGTTGCTCACACTCTATGTGTTGTTCGCCCTCACCACTGTGGCCTGTGGTGTGGCACCCACCTATGGCTGGCTGATGGCCGCACGCATTGCCTCTGGCTTTTTTGGTGGTGTGCTGTCCACCATGTCGCAAACCATCATTGGTGACGTGGTGCCTTTTGAGCACCGTGGTCGCGCCACCGGCATTGTGATGACTTCGTTCTCGGTGGCCACGGTGGCAGGTGTGCCAGCTGGCTTATTGTTTGCCAATCTGTGGGGCTGGCACACGGCATTTTTTGCCATTGGTGTGATGTGCGTCGCTGTGGGAGGGCTGGCCAACTTCAGTGTGCCCAAGCTGGATGCCCATGTGGCGCATGCCAAAGACAAACATGTCTTACATGCCATGGGCCAAGTGCTAGGCGAACACAACCAACGCATGGCTCTGCTCTTATCAGCCACCATGATGTTTGCGGCCTTCACCATCATTCCGTACATCACCTTGTATTTGCAGAACAACCAAATCATGGCGTCTAGCGAAATTCCATGGCTCTACTTTTGCGGCGGCGTCATCACTCTGTTCAGTGGACGTTGGGTGGGTGGTTTAACGGATCGCTTGGGCAAGCGTGAAACCTTTCAACGCGCGGTGCTGCTCTCTATCATCCCGATGTTTGCCATCACATTGATAGAACCTGCACCGCTGCCCGTTGTGCTGCTGGTCACCAGCACCTTGTTCTTCGCCATGAACGCCCGCATGATTCCTGGCATGGCTTTGCTCACCTCAGCAGCCAATCCCAAATTTCGTGGCACCTTCATGTCACTCAACGGTGCGGTGCAATCGTTCGCCATGGGTGTGGCAGCCTGGGTCGGCGGCATGCTGCTGCAAACTGAGCCAAGTGGGCGAGTGACGCACTATTGGCTGTGTGCGGTCGTGGCGACCTGTGCTTCTTTGCTGGCGTATCAACTTGCCAAACGCGTGTCTATGCATGAGTGAGTGACTCAGCGAGCGCGCACACCTATAAAAAAAGCCGCTCAACTGAGCGGCTTTTTCATTTTGAGTGCCTTGATAAACACATCACCTAATTGCGTCAAGCGTGCGAAGCCGCCAAGGCCGCAAAAGCCTTCACCACTTCAGGCGGCGCTTGCACCAACTCAATCAACACACCTTCGCCACCAATGGGGAACTCATCGTTCGCCTTGGGATGCAAAAAGGTAATGTCAAAACCAGCCGCCCCCTTACGGATGCCGCCAGGTGCAAAGCGCACACCTTGCGCACTGAGCCACTCCACAGCCACGGGTAAGTCATCAATCCACAAGCCCACGTGGTTCAACGGCGTGGCGTGAACCGCTGGCTTTTTCTCAATGTCCATGGGTTGCATCAAATCGACTTCGACCTTGAAGGGGCCAACGCCGATGGCACAAATGTCTTCGTCCACGTTCTCGCGTTCGCTCTGAAACGTGCCCGTGACTTCGAGGCCAAACATGTCAACCCACAGCGTCTTCAAACGGCCCTTGTCAGGGCCGCCGATGGCGATTTGTTGAATGCCGAGAACTTTGAATGGGCGACTTGCGGCGCTCATTTATTCGAACTCCACAATCATTTGGTCCACCGTGAGTGACTCGCCTTTGGCCGCGACCACTTGTTTGACCACGCCGTCTTGCGCTGCGAACAACACGTTTTCCATCTTCATAGCTTCGATGACGGCGACGCGCTCACCCGCTTGCACTTTTTGGCCAGGTGTCACAGACACTTCGACCAACAAGCCAGGCATGGGCGACAGCACATAACGGCTCAAATCAGGTGGCGCTTTGAATGGCATGAGTTTGTGCAACTCGGCCATGCGTGGCGACATCACCAAAGCTTCAATGCGCGTGCCGTTGTGTTGCACTTGCAAAGCCAATGGGTTCTTCAAGGTGCCGCGCTCGATTTGCGCCGTGAAAGGTTTGCCGTTGCAAGTGCCTTCGATGCGAATGTCGTTCAAGCGTGACTTGCTTTCAATCGCGTAGGTTTTGCCACCGATGGTGATTTGCGCCACACCCGGCTTGCCCACGAACTCGTCCACATGCACTGGCACGTAACGGTTGTCACCGCCTTGGCCCAACTCAACCACAGCGTAGTCTTGACCAATCTGCACGTCGTAGCCAGGCAACTGGCCGCTCAAATTGGCAGCGCGTTGGCGTGACTTGCGACGCACGAATGCAGCCAAAGCAGCCAAAAAGTCGTGGTCGTCATGCGGCACGTCTTCTGCGCGGAAACCTTTGCTGTATTGCTCAGCAATAAAGCCCGTGTTGAAGTCGCCCGACACAAACTTGGGATGCGCCAACAAAGCGGCTTGGAACGGGATGTTCGAGCTGATGCCGCGAATCACAAAACCGTTCAAAGCTTCGCGCATCTTGGCGATGGCGTCGTTGCGGTCTTTGCCGTGGACGATGAGCTTGGCGATCATCGAATCGTAGAACATCGGAATCTCACCGCCGTCTTGCACACCCGTGTCCACACGCACGCCGAGCAAGTCAGCCGTGTTGCCTTGGAACATGGTTTGTTTGGGCGTTTGGAAACGCACCAAGCGGCCTGTCGATGGCAAGAAATTGCGGAACGGGTCTTCGGCGTTGATACGGCATTCGATGGACCAGCCATTGCGCTGCACATCCTTTTGGGCGATTGGCAATTTCTCACCAGCCGCCACGCGAATCATCATCTCGACCAAATCGAGGCCCGTGATGGCTTCGGTCACGGGATGCTCCACCTGCAGACGGGTGTTCATCTCGAGGAAGTAGAAGTCTTGGTCTTTGCCGACCACGAATTCAACCGTACCGGCAGATTGGTACTTCACAGCTTTGGCCAAGGCCACGGCTTGTTCGCCCATGGCTTTGCGGGTGGCTTCGCTGATGAAGGGCGATGGCGCTTCTTCAATCACTTTTTGGTGACGGCGCTGGATCGAGCACTCGCGCTCGTTCAAATACACCACGTTGCCATGGCTGTCGCCCAACACTTGAATTTCAATGTGGCGAGGCTCAAGCACGTATTTCTCGATGAACACGCGGTCATCGCCAAAACTGTTGCGCGCTTCGTTGCGGCAAGACGTGAAACCTTCGAGGGCTTCTTTGTCGTTGAAGGCCACACGCAAGCCCTTGCCACCGCCGCCGGCCGAGGCCTTGATCATGACGGGGTAGCCAATGCCTTTGGCAATCTCGACCGCTTGTTCGGCGGTGTCGATGGCATCGTTGTAGCCAGGAATACAGCTCACGCCAGCAGCGCCAGCTAACTTTTTAGATTCGATCTTGTCGCCCATGGCCGAGATCGAAAAGTGGCGTGGGCCGATAAAGGCAATGCCCTCGTCTTCGCAGCGCTTGGAGAACTCAGCGTTCTCGCTCAAAAAGCCGTAGCCAGGGTGAATGGCTTGTGCGCCTGTGGCCTTGGCAGCCGCAATGATTTTGTCCGCCACAAGATAAGACTCGCGCGAGGCCGCTGGGCCAATCAACACCGCTTCGTCAGCCAGTTGCACATGACGTGCTTCTTTGTCGGCTTCAGAATAAACGGCCACGGTTTTGATGCCCATCTTGTGAGCGGTGGCGATGACGCGGCAAGCGATTTCGCCACGGTTTGCAATCAGAATTTTTGTAAACATGTTCTTCTTCTCCTAGCGGCTTAGAGCGGAATGTTGCCGTGCTTGCGCCATGGGTTTTCGATCTTCTTGTCTTTCAACATCACCAGCGAGCGGCAGATGCGCTTGCGTGTTTCGTGCGGCTGAATGACGTCGTCGATGAAGCCACGTGCGCCCGCCACAAACGGGTTGGCGAAACGGGCTTTGTATTCGGCTTCTTTGGCGGCCAGTTTTTCAGGATCGCCTTTGTCTTCGCGGAAGATGATTTCCACCGCGCCCTTGGCACCCATCACCGCGATTTCGGCGTTGGGCCAAGCGAAGTTCACGTCGCCGCGCAAGTGCTTGGAGGCCATCACGTCGTACGCACCGCCGTAGGCTTTGCGGGTGATGACGGTGATTTTTGGCACCGTGCACTCGGCGTACGCGTACAGCAACTTGGCGCCGTGCTTGATGATGCCGCCGTACTCTTGCGAGGTGCCGGGCATGAAGCCGGGCACGTCCACAAACGTCACCACGGGAATGTTGAACGCATCGCAGAAGCGCACAAAGCGGGCCGCCTTGATGGAGCTCTTGATGTCCAAGCAACCGGCCAACACCAAAGGCTGGTTGGCCACGATGCCGACGGTCTGGCCTTCCATGCGGGCGAAGCCGATCAGGATGTTTTTGGCGTAGTCGGGTTGCAGCTCAAAGAAGTCGCCATCGTCCACGGTTTTGACGATGAGCTCTTTCATGTCATACGCTTTGTTGGGGTTCTCAGGCACCAAGGTGTCGAGGCTCATGTCCATGCGACCCGATGGGTCCCCGCTGGCACGCACAGGTGCCTTTTCGCGGTTGTTCAGGGGCAGGTAGTTGTAGAGGCGACGCAGCATCAGCAACGCTTCCACGTCGTTTTCAAAGGCCATGTCGGCCACGCCGCTCTTGGTGGTGTGGGTCAGGGCACCGCCGAGTTCTTCGGCCGTCACTTCTTCATGCGTCACGGTTTTGACCACTTCGGGGCCGGTCACAAACATGTAAGACGTGTCTTTGACCATGAAGATGAAGTCGGTCAACGCGGGCGAATACACCGCGCCACCGGCCGAGGGGCCCATGATCATGCTGATCTGGGGCACCACACCGCTGGCCATCACGTTGCGCTGGAACACTTCAGCGTAACCGCCGAGCGAGGCCACGCCTTCTTGAATACGGGCACCGCCCGAGTCGTTCAAGCCGATCACGGGAGCGCCGACTTTCATGGCTTGGTCCATGATTTTGCAGATCTTCTCGGCGTGTGTTTCAGACAAAGCGCCACCGTACACGGTGAAGTCTTGGCTGAACACAAACACCAAACGGCCATTGATCATGCCGTAGCCGGTGACCACGCCGTCGCCGGGGATCTTGTTGTCTTCCATGCCGAAGTCGGTGCAACGGTGTTCAACGAACATGTCCCACTCTTCGAACGTGCCTTCGTCCAGCAACACTTCGATGCGCTCACGGGCGGTCAGTTTGCCTTTGGCGTGCTGCGCGTCAATGCGCTTTTGCCCGCCACCCAAGCGAGCCGCAGCGCGCTTTTTTTCCAGTTGTTCAATGATGTCTTGCATGGTTGCTCTCTTTTCTCCAGGAAGATTTCAAATTAACCCTGCGCCTGATAAGCGCTGAGCAGTTGACGGGCAGCCGTCGATGCGGCCAATTGGCCAGATGCGACGTGTTGGCTGAGTTGGGGCAGCAGTGTTTGCACACGCGGCTGCGCCCGAAAGGCTTGTTTGAGGCCTGCATCGATGCGTTCCCACATCCACGACAAGGCTTGGTGTTGGCGGCGCTCGGCAAAGCGACCGTTCTGGGTTTGCAAGGCTTTGAACTCGCACACAGCGGCCCAAAACGCGTCCACCCCCTGGTTCAGCAAGGCGCTGAGCTGCACAACCTTGGGGTGCCACACCTCGGTGTTGCGGTGCGCATGGCCTGCCCCACCGTGCATGCCCAACAGTTGCAAAGCACTGGTGATTTGCAACTGCGCACGCGTGGCAGCGGTGGCGTCGATGTCGGCTTTGTTGATGACCACCAAATCGGCAATCTCCATCACGCCTTTTTTGATGGCTTGCAAGTCGTCGCCCGCATTGGGCAACTGCAACAACACAAACATGTCGGTCATGTTGGCCACCGCAGTTTCGCTTTGGCCAACGCCCACGGTTTCGACAATCACCACGTCGTAGCCTGCGGCTTCGCAGACCAACATGGACTCGCGCGTTTTTTCAGCCACACCACCCAAAGTGCCACTCGATGGACTGGGGCGAATGTAAGCTTGCGCGTGAACACTCAAAAATTCCATGCGGGTTTTGTCACCCAAGATCGAGCCGCCAGACACCGTTGAAGACGGGTCAATGGTCAACACCGCCACGCGGTGGCCCTGAGCAATCAGGTAAAGACCCAGCGCCTCAATGAAGGTGGACTTACCCACGCCCGGTACGCCACTGAT